>CANRBT010000067.1 GCA_947628935.1 uncultured Roseburia sp.
TCACTGTTCAGTTATCAATGTGCTCTGTCTTTCGCGACAGCTTATTTACTGTACCACAGAAAAACTGTTTTGTCAACCAGTTTATCAAAAAAAATAACAATCTATATTTCAAATAAAGCGGAGAAGGAGGGATTTGAACCCTCGCGCCGGTTTAATCCGACCTATACCCTTAGCAGGGGCACCTCTTCGGCCACTTGAGTACTTCTCCAAAGTTTTATTTGACAATATAAGATTGCTCTGCGTTATAACGCATATTAAATGATACTAAAGGTTTTCCCTTTTGTCAATAAAATATTTACTATTTTTCGCAAAACTGTTTGATCGCCGTCTCGTAGAGATTGTTGCCCTGGCTGTCTATCACCACGATCACAGGAAAATCTCTGACTTCAATTTTTAATATCGCCTCTGCGCCTAAATCCTCATAACAGATCAGCTCTGAGGAGGTAATACATTTCGAGAGCAGGGCTCCCGCGCCTCCGACGGCTGCAAAATAGACTGCCTGATTGCGCACGATCGCATCGACGACCTCCTTTGTGCGTTTTCCCTTCCCGATCATTGCTTTCTGCCCCAGATCAAGCAATCTCGGCGCATATTTATCCATGCGTGATGCGGTCGTCGGTCCCGCGGAACCTATGGGTCTTCCTTCCCGCGCCGGCGAAGGTCCCATATAATAAATCGCCGCGTCCTTTATATCGATGGGAAGATCCTCCCCCCGGTCCAGGGCTTCTATCATCCGCTTGTGCGCCGCATCCCTCGCGACATAAACCGTACCGGAGAGATAGACATAATCGCCGGAGATCAAATTTTTGGTGACTTCCGCTGTAATTGGGGTATGAATATGCTGATCCATACTGTACCTCCAAACTATTTTTCGTTTAAAATCTCAATGAAAATAACTATATTTCCCTCATAATATGCCGGTTTACATGACAACAGATATTGACGGCGACCGGAAGTCCGGCAATGTGCGTCGGATAAGTGTTGATATTGACGGCGAGCGCGGTTGTGGTACCTCCAAGTCCCCCCGGACCGATGCCAAGTCCGTTGATCTTCTGCAGCAGCTCCGCTTCCATATCCTTTATATAGGGAATGTCTGAATGCTCATTGACAGGTCTCGTCAGTGCCTTCTTTGCAAGAATCGCACATTTTTCAAAGGTGCCGCCGATTCCGACGCCGATGACCATAGGCGGACACGCATTCGGACCCGCATCCCTGACCGCCGTAAGGACCGCATCCTTGACGCCTTCTATCCCATCTGCCGGCTTTAGCATAAAGATCCGACTCATGTTTTCACTTCCAAATCCCTTTGGCGCCAACGTAAGCTTTACCTTATCTCCCGGAACAATCGTGTAATGTATGACTGCCGGCGTGTTGTCCCTCGTATTTTCACGAAGCAGAGGATCTCCCACGACGGATTTTCGGAGATATCCTTCGGTATATCCCTGACGTACACCTTCGTTGATGGCGTCCTCGATCGCGATCCCTTCTATATGGACATCCTGTCCAATTTCAAGGAAAAAAACTGCCATTCCTGTGTCCTGACAGATGGGGATCATCTCCTCATCTGCAATTTGAAGGTTCTCCTGAAGCTGGCATAAAATTTTTTTTCCAAGCTCCGATTTTTCATTTTCTGCTGCATCCCGCAGAGCCTGTTCCATGTCCGGCGACAGATAGTGATTTGCCACGACGCACATTTCCCTGACCTGTTCTATGATCGTATCTGTGTGAACCGTCCGTATCATTTTAGCCTCCGTTTTGCTTTATTTATGACTTTTTCTTCCTATCTTAATGTTTAACCGCTGCTTAAAGTCTTCCAGAGATTCACTGCTGTCCCGGGGCGTCATATCCGGGAATGCTTTGATCAGCCGTTTGAAACCAACGCTTTTTTCCTCAAACAGCTTCTCGTATTTTTCCATAAGTTCTGCGCGTTCTCTCTTTTTTGCCTCCAGCAATGTCGGTATCTCGCGCATATTCTCTTTCCTCTCGTTCCATTTGTCCATGAGCTCCGCATGGCTATCCTGAAACTCCTCGGATTTTTCCAGGACGCCGGACACGCCTTCATAAATGTTCTCCCCGATCTCATCCGAAAGCCTGTGAATGCTTGCCGCGATCTCGTCCATGACCTTCAACCGCTGATTGAATTTGAGAATCGTCGCCACTGTGATCGCAAGATCTGCAAAAAATACCGCCATGATCACGCTGATCAGAATGACGCCCAGCATGTGCGGGATCCACAGGATCACATCGTAGATGATCGGATGAACCACCTTCACGATAAAGGTGCATCCCAAACCCCACAATATAGAAAACTTCAGGCAGACATAGCCCTTGATGTTGAACGGAAACTCGGAATAATCCCACCATTTGTTGTGGAAGACCTTTTCCAGCACAAAGCCCGTGACAAATTCTAAGACAGAAGTCAGAAAGAACGAACCCACAAACAGAATGAGCAGCCTGTCCTGCAGGGGCGTCAGAATCCCAACGACGATAATGACGCCGACACCATAGATCGGACAGTAGGGACCGTTCATAAACCCACGATTCACAAATTTCCCTGTGTCCAGGGTGGCATAGGAAACCTCCGTACACCACCCGATAAATGCATACACAATAAAGATCCAGACCAACTCATAAAAATTCTGCGGCATGTTTTTTCATTCCCCTTTTCTTCCTTCTTTTCCGTCTTTTCCGTTATGCGATTTCTCCGTGCTTTTCATAATTGGTGATTTTCGTCACCTGATTCCTTTCATCTACAAAAAGTACTTTTGGCGTAAGCTCCTTTGCCTCCTCCGGCGTGACCTGTGCGTAGGTCATCAAAATGATCTTATCCCCCGGCTGTACCATTCGTGCTGCCGCTCCGTTGAGGCACATGACGCCGCTTCCGCGCTCTCCGGCGATCGTATAGGTCTCAAAACGCGCTCCATTATTGATATCGACGATCTGAACCTGCTCATATTCTAAAATTCCCGCCTGTTCCAGCAGTTCTATATCCACTGTGATGCTTCCAACGTAGTTAAGTTCCGCTTGTGTTACTGTTGCGCGGTGTATCTTAGCTTTTAACATGGTAATTGTCATCCACTTTTCCCTCCAAAAAACGGTCACTTATTAACTTTCCATTTAACGTAAATCACTTTTCGTTATAAATAAAATTGTCTATTAACCGAGTTTTACCGATAAAGACAGCGATGGCTGTCAAAATATCGCCTTCGATCCGTTCAACCTGCTGCATCGTATCAAGATCCACGACTTTCACATAATCGATCCTTGCAAGAGGTTCACGTTCGATTTCCTCTTTCATCGCCGAAATGACCTTTTTCGCATCTCTCTCTCCCTCTTCGACCATTTTTTTGCCAAGAAAGACGGAACGACTCAAAACCAGCGCCGCTTTTCGCTCCTCCGGACTCAGATAAGTATTGCGCGAGCTCTTTGCCAGTCCGTCCGCTTCACGGATGATCGGACAGCCGATGACGGTCAGGGGCATATTCAGGTCTTTTACCATGCGCTTGATGATGGCTAACTGCTGTGCATCCTTTTGTCCAAAATATGCCTTATCTGGCGTCACAATATTGAATAATTTTGCCACGACTGTACATACTCCGCGGAAGTGTACAGGTCTGCTCAATCCACACAATTCCTGTGTCAGGACGTTCATGTCCACGTAAGAGTAAAAGGTATCGCCATACATTTCTTCCGGCGTCGGGTAAAAAATCAGGTCGACGCCATGCTCCTCGCACATGCCTGCGTCATGTTCCAAGTCCCTCGGATAACTCGCCAGATCCTCATTCGGTCCGAACTGCATCGGATTGACAAAAATGCTGACGACGACCCTGTCATTTTCCCCTGCCGCATCGATCAGGCTCATATGACCCTCGTGCAGATATCCCATTGTCGGCACGAAGCCGATCGTCCGCCCCTCTTTCCTCCACTCTGCAATCTGTGCGCGTACCTCTTCGATGGTTTCTACGATTCTCATTTTCCTGTCCTTTCTAGTACAGCTTTTCGATCACGGAATCGTCGATCTTAAAGCAGTGCTCCTCTGCGGGGAATGTTCCCTCCTTTGTCTCCTGAATATAGGAACGGACACCCTCCTTCATCATCTCTCCCACATTTGCAAATACCTTCACAAATTTCGGCCGCATTCCGTCATACATGCCGAGCAGATCCTGATAGACAAGAACCTGTCCGTCACAGCCCGCACCTGCACCGATGCCGATCGTCGGAATCGACAGTTCCTCTGTGATCCGCTTCGCCAGCTTTGCCGGAACGCATTCCATCACGACCATACATGCACCTGCTTCCTCCACTGCTTTTGCATCGGCAACCAGCTTTTTTGCCGCTTCCAGATCTTTTCCCTGTACCTTAAATCCTCCGAATGCGTTGACGGACTGCGGCGTCAGACCAATATGTGCGACCACAGGAATCGACGCTTTGACGATCGCCTCGATATGCGGGGCAAATTCCATGCCTCCTTCAAGCTTCACAGCGTTGGCGCGTCCCTCCTTCATCAATCTTCCCGCATTTACCACAGCATCATAGACTGACGTCTGGTAAGACATAAACGGCATATCCGTGACGATAAACGCATCCTTCGCTCCCCGCGCAACTGCTGCTGAGTGATGGATCATATCTTCCATCGTCACAGACAGCGTGTCTTCATATCCCAGCATCGTATTACCAAGGGAATCCCCGACGAGAATGGTGTTTACGCCTGCCTCGTCCATAATTTTTGCGGTCGTGTAGTCATATGCCGTTACCATCACGATTTTATCGTGTTCTTCCTTTTGCTTTTTTAGCGTAATGACGGTATTCTTCATTGTTTGCCCCCCATGATCATTTTTCCGTTTCCGACAAAATCAGTTCACGAACAGACTGATAGTTCCGCTCTGTGTGTTTTTTCTCTGAAATCTCGGTAAGCCAATATGCAAGCTGACAATATGTTTTCTTCTCTTTTTCGTTCAACACCTTCAGATGCTTTTCCACTGTCGCAGCGTCACCTCTCTCAATCGGTCCTGTCAGAGCTGCAATACATCCCTGCGCCTTGATGTTTTCGAGATTTCCCGCCGCAAGCTGATATAATTCGTATCTGGCTTCTTCCTCCGAAAAGCCGCATTCCAAAAACAGCTTTTGCGCCAAATAGAAAACTGCGGTCATATGATTGGACGCCAGAGACGCCGCTGCATGGTATTTATATTTGTCTGCCTGGGCGATTACGCGAACCTTATTTCCCATCTCCCTGAACCAGTCTGCAATTTGTCTGCAGTCTCCCTCCCCTCCTTCAACGGTAAAAAGAGTCGTTTCCAGCTTTTTCCAAGAAGATTCCTTATCGCTGATCGCACATAGTGGATGAACGGAATAGGCGATACTTTTCGTACGCCCGATATCAGAAAAGATAGATGAACTGTGAATACCGCTGCAATGAGCAATGATCTTCTCCGAGACGAACGGTCTCATCTCCTCCCAGACGCATGCGATCGCGTCGTCGGGAACGGTCAGAAAGATCATGTCGCTGCTGCCAATGACCTCTTTTAGACTGTGATATTGCTGTGTGCCGGTAAAGTCCGCTGCCCATGCAGCGGATTCCGGGCTTCGGCTGTAATATCCGCCGATGTTTCTTCCCTTTTCCTTGAAATATCTTCCGAGTGATACGCCGACCTTTCCGGCGCCGATAAAACTGATCTGCATGCATTCCCTCCCTTCGGGGACAGCATGCGACGGTCTCATTCTCATTTCTGAGATACAAGCGGTCTTTGTTCGTTTTATACTTTTCTGAAAATACAAAAATATGTTCTGGTATGGTTTCCGAAACGGAATACCATCCAGAACATACTATAGCACTTGTTTCTGACAGATTCAACCTCTATTCTGTTTCCTCATCATCCTCCGCCGCATCCGCCCTGGCGCGCTCGATCAGCTCCTCCATCAATTTGTCATTCTTCTTGGATGGCTCCATTTTCCCCGCTGCCTTTTTCGCGTTTTCCGCGGCAAGCGCCGCGCTCGCCTCCTCTTCTTCTCTGCTCAAAAGCTCGGAGGTATCTGTCTGATTCATCAGGCTTTTATCCTCGCGCACCCGCGCGACGTCCGCAACCGTGATGTTTTCCGCGAGATTGATCAGCTTGACGCCGGACGTGATCCTGCCAAGCAGCGCCGTATCTTCTACCTTGATTCGGATGATCACACCCTCCGTTGTGATGAGCATCATCTCGTCGTCCCTGTTTACCGCCTTCACACCGACGATATTTCCGGTCTTCTCTGTGATCTTATAGCACTTGACTCCCTTTCCGCCACGGTTCTGCGTCGTAAATTCCGAAATGTAAGTACATTTTCCAAGTCCACGCTCCGATACGATCATCAGGCTTTCTCCCTGGGATTCCATCTGCATGCCGACGATCTCATCGCCGTCTGCAAGACTCATCCCGATCACGCCCATCGCTGTCCGTCCCGTCTTTCTGACATCTGTCTCCTTAAACCGGATGCACTGCCCGTATTTTGTCACAAGAAAGATATCCTGTTTGTTATCCGTCTTTTTGACCTCGATCAGCTCGTCATCCTCGCGCAGACCGATCGCTGCAAGCCCCGTTTTTCTTACATTTGCATAATCGGTAATCGGCGTCTTTTTCACAATGCCCTTGCGGGTCGCCATGAAAAGAAAATGTCCCTCCGTATATTCCTTGATCGGAATGAGCGCCGTAATCTTCTCCCCCGGCTGCAGCTGTAAAAGATTGATGATCGCCGTTCCGCGCGCTGTCCGGCTCGCCTCCGGTATCTCATATGCCTTCAGCCGGTACACGCGCCCCAGATTCGTAAAGAACATCAGGTAATGATGAGAGGTCGTCATCAAGAGCTCCTTGATGTAATCGTCCTCAATCGTCTCCATACCCTTAATGCCCTTGCCTCCTCGGTTCTGGGAATGGAAATTGTCCAGGCTCATGCGCTTGATATAGCCGAGCTTTGTCATTGTGATCACAGTATTCGTAACCGGGATCAGATCCTCCATGGACATATCGTACTCGTCAAAACCAATGGAGGTTCTGCGGTCATCTCCATATTTTTCTGCGATCGCAAGAATTTCCTCCCGGATCACGCCGAGCAGCTTTTTCTCATCCGCCAGAATCGACTTTAATTCTGCGATGCGCTCGACCAGTTCCGCATATTCCGACTCCAGCTTCTCTCTCTCCAGACCTGTCAGGGAACGCAGACGCATATCGACAATATTCTGTGCCTGGACATCCGTAAATGCAAAGCGTTCTATCAGACGCTCCTTTGCTTCCGGCGTCGTCTTGCTGCTGCGAATGATACTGATGACTTCATCAATATGATCTAATGCGATCAGCAATCCCTGCAAAATATGAGCGCGCTCCTCCGCTTTGTTCAGCTCATATTTTGTCCGCCTTGTCACGACTTCCTTCTGGTGGATCAGATAGTAATTGAGCATCTCGTAGAGATTCAGGACCTTCGGCTGGTTATCCACAAGCGCCAGCATGATCACACCAAAAGTATCTTGAAGCTGTGTATGCTTATAAAGCAGATTCAACATGACATTCGGATTTACGTCCCGACGCAGTTCAATACAGACGCGCATTCCCTGACGGTCCGATTCATCCCGAAGGTCCGTGATACCGTCCAGCTTTTTATCCCGCACCATCTCGGCGATCTTTTCGATCAATCTCGCCTTGTTCACCATATAGGGAAGCTCTGTCACCACGATACGGTTCTTTCCATTCTGCATCGGTTCGATGTCTGTCACAGCACGCACACGGATCTTGCCGCGTCCTGTGCGATATGCTTCATTGATACCTGCCGTTCCGAGGATCATTCCTCCTGTCGGAAAATCAGGTCCCTTGACAATGGAGAGCAGTTCCTCCATTTCCGTCTCGCGGTCTTCGATCTGATTGTCTATAATTTTTACCACTCCTCCAATAACTTCGCGGAGATTATGTGGCGGAATATTCGTAGCCATGCCGACTGCAATACCGGTCGTACCGTTTACCAGGAGATTTGGAAAACGGGACGGCAGAACAGTAGGTTCTTTCTCTGTCTCATCAAAGTTCGGCTGAAAATCGACCGTATCTTTGTTGATATCGGCGAGCATCTCCATGGATATTTTGGAAAGACGCGCTTCCGTATATCGCATCGCAGCGGCGCCGTCCCCGTCCACAGAACCGAAATTGCCGTGCCCGTCGACCAGTGTATATCGGAAAGACCAGTCCTGCGCCATGTTCACCAGCGCTCCGTAGATCGAACTGTCCCCGTGCGGATGATATTTACCCATCGTATCACCGACGATACGCGCGCATTTTCGATGCGGCTTATCCGGTCCGACATTCAATTCGACCATAGAATAAAGGATGCGCCGCTGCACAGGCTTCAGTCCATCCCTTACATCCGGAAGCGCGCGCTGCGCGATAACGCTCATCGCATAATCAATGTAGGACGCTTCCATTGTGTCCTTGAGATCTACCTCTGTGATCTTGTCTATTTCATGAATCTGGTCAAAAATTTTATCATCCATTTTCTATCTCCCCGTTCTGCTGCTAGATGTCAAGATTCTGCACATACTTTGCGTTTTCCTCGATAAACTCACGCCGCGGCTCAACCTTGTCCCCCATCAGTGTCTTGAACGTCACATCGATCTCCGAGGTTTTCTCCTCATCGATCAACACTTTCTTTAATATGCGTTTTTCCGGATCCATCGTAGTCTCCCAGAGCTGCTCCGCATCCATCTCCCCAAGTCCTTTATAACGCTGGATTTTATTATTTCCGTCGCGCCCGATCTCTGTCAGTATTTTATTGAGCTCCGCCTCATCGTAAGCGTACCAGACATTTTTGTTCTTCTCGATCTTAAAAAGCGGCGGAGTTGCCAGATAGACATGACCTTCCTTGATCAGATCCGGCATAAAACGGTACAAAAAGGTCAACATCAGTGTCGCGATATGCGCACCGTCGACATCGGCATCTGTCATGATAATGATCTTGTCGTAGCGCAGCTTGGAGATATCGAAATCCTCATGGATCCCCGTTCCAAACGCCGTGATCATTGCCTTGATCTCTGCATTGCCATATATGCGGTCAAGTCTTGCTTTTTCCACGTTCAGGATCTTTCCGCGAAGCGGCAGGATCGCCTGAGTCGCACGGCTGCGCGCTATCTTTGCAGAGCCGCCTGCGGAGTCCCCCTCCACGATAAAGATCTCACAGTTCTTCGGATCCTTGTCCGAACAATCCGCAAGCTTTCCCGGAAGAGCCATACCCTCCAGCGCTGTCTTTCTTCTCGTGAGATCTCGCGCCTTGCGCGCCGCCTCCCTTGCACGCTGGGCAAGCAGGGATTTTTCACAGATGCTCTTCGCCACGGCCGGATTCTGTTCCAGAAAATAGGTCAACTGTTCGCTTACCACAGAATCCACTGCCCCGCGCGCCTCGCTGTTTCCAAGCTTCTGCTTTGTCTGTCCCTCAAACTGCGGCTCCTCGATCTTCACACTGATGATCGCTGTCAATCCCTCCCTGATGTCCTCGCCGCTGAGCTGCGCCTCGCTGTCCTTTAAGATCTTGTTTGCCCTCGCATAATTGTTAAAGGTCTTTGTCAGTGCATTTCGAAATCCCGCGAGGTGCGTTCCTCCCTCCGGCGTGATGATATTGTTCACGAAGCTGTAGGTGGCGTCATTGTAGGAATCATTGTGCTGCATCGCCACTTCTACATAAACGTTATCTTTTTTTCCCTCACAGTAAATGACGTCAGGATAAAGCGCTTCTGTGCTCCGGTTTAAGTAGGTCACAAATTCCTTGATGCCCCCTGCATAGTGGAATTCGTGTGAGCGCATGGTCTCCCCTCTGGCGTCGTTGAGAACGATCCGAAGACCCTTTGTCAAAAAAGCGGTCTCCCTCAGTCTTTGCTTGAGGGTATTGTAATCGTAAACCGTCTCTTCAAAGATCGTCGCATCCGGCAGGAACGTTACCTTTGTACCATGCTTTTCCCTGTCACAGTCGTCGATCACCCGGACCTCCTCGTCCGGCTTTCCGATCTTATAGCTCTGATAATACACTTTTCCGTCTCTGTAGACCTCAACGGAGAGATGTGTGGACAACGCGTTGACAACCGACGCTCCGACGCCGTGCAGACCGCCGGACACCTTATATCCGCCGCCGCCGAATTTTCCTCCTGCATGAAGAACGGTATAAACAACCTCAAGCGCCGATTTTCCTGCCTTGTGGTTCAATCCGACCGGTATGCCGCGCCCATCATCCTCCACAGTAATGGAATTGTCCGGGTTGATCGTGACGCTGATGTTTTTACAATAACCTGCCAGCGCCTCATCCACAGCATTATCCACAATTTCATATACCAAATGGTGAAGTCCTCTCGCAGATGTGCTTCCAATATACATACCCGGTCTTTTTCGCACAGCTTCCAAACCCTCTAAAATCTGGATCTGGTCCGCTCCGTATTCATTCTCATTCCCCATGTCTTCCTCCATATCTAACTGGACACATGCTTCTCAAACACTTGTCCACAAACGACTTCAAACACCCGGTTGATCTGAAACCGGTTTCTTACAAACTCATCCAAACCGGTACAGGTAATGATTGTCTGCGTATCGGAAATACTGTTCAACAGATAATTTTGACGATGACTGTCCAGTTCCGACAACACGTCATCCAACAGCAGCACAGGCGTATCCTGAATGGATTTCTTTACAAGTTCTATTTCCGAGAGCTTTAAGGACAATGCAGA
>CANRBT010000068.1 GCA_947628935.1 uncultured Roseburia sp.
GGAATAGCCGTCCGCGCCGATCTCCTCCGCAAAGCTCTCCGTGATCGCGGCTCCGCCGATCACGACCCTGCAGGAAAGCCCGCGCTCCTTCACCAGATCCACGGTCTCCTTCATGCGCATCATCGTCGTCGTCATCAGCGCGGACAGACCGATAACGCTCGCATGCTCCTGCTCCGCGGCGTCCACGATCCTGGCAGCCGGCACGTCCTTGCCCAGATCGAGCACACGGTAGCCGTAGTTCTTTAACATCAGCACGACCAGATTCTTTCCGATATCGTGAATATCCCCCTCGACCGTCGCAACCACCAGCGTCGCCTTCTCCTTTGCATCCGCGCGCACCAGAAGCGGCTCTAAATGCTCGATGGCGACTTTCATCGCGTTTGCCGAGGAGATGAGCTGCGGCAGGAAATACTTCTGCGACTCGAACAGCGCTCCCACCTCATTGATGGCGGGGATCAGGTGCCCGTTGATGATCGCGTCCGGCTCCTCCCCCGCCGCGAGCATCGCCTTCACCTCATCTAAGATCGCGCTCTTGTT
Organism: uncultured Roseburia sp.; assembly: GCA_947628935.1. Taxonomy (GTDB): domain Bacteria; phylum Bacillota; class Clostridia; order Lachnospirales; family Lachnospiraceae; genus Roseburia. The sequence continues at coordinate 538 of CANRBT010000068.1, forward strand.
TCCCTTCAGGACAGCCTCATAAACCGCGCTCCTCTCTCCCTCTGTCCCGCTCACGACCGCAGCCTTGTCCGACGCCGCCCCCGACGCACCCGGATCGCCCGCCGTCCGGGCTGATGCCGTCACGCGCTCCGTCCCCGCATCTGTTTCCGCAAGGAAATTCATGCGCGCGATATAGCGGATATCGCTCTCCTCCTTTGCGAGCAACAGGTCCGATGCGAACGCCGCATTCATCAACAGCTCCTGCGACGGGTTCGCGATCGCCATCGTAAGCCCGCGCGCGATCGCCATCGTAAGAAACGCCGTGTTCACATAGATGCGCTCCGGAAGTCCAAAGGAAATATTCGATAACCCGCAGACCGTCGGAAGCCCCAGTTCGTTCCTGCAGTAGGAAATCGTGTCAAAGCATTCCAGCGCCGCGTGCGGGTTTGCCCCGACAGTCGCGACCAGACCGTCCACCACGACGCGCTCCGGTCCCATGCCGGCCGCGGACGCGCGCGCAAGGATCTTGCGGATGATGCCACGCTTTTCCTCTGCATCCTTGGGAAGCCCCGCATCCGAGAGCGGAAGCAGGATAAACATCGCTCCGTATTTCGCCGCGATCGGAAGAAGCCGTTCGATCTTTTCCTGCTCCAGAGAGATCGAATTGATGAGCGCCCGTCCCGGATAGATCCGCAGCGCCGCCTCTATGATGTCCACATGGCTCGAATCGATGCACAGCGGCAGATCGACCGCGGATGTGACCTCCTCGATCGCCGCAAGCATCATCTCCTTCTCGTCGATGCCGTTCATGCCCATGTTGATATCGAGGACCTGCGCGCCGTTCTCCTCCTGCTCGACCGCCATCGCACGCACCAGGTTCAGGCTTCCCTCCCTAAGCTTGGCCTGCAGCTTCTTTTTCCCCGTAGGATTGATGCGCTCCCCGATCACCATAAAAGTTCCGTCCAGGCGGATCTCCACATGCTTCCGCTCGCTCGCGAGCATCCGACGCGCGGTTGCAAGCGGCTTGTGGACCTTTCTTCCGGACACGCGCCCTGCCAGCGCCGCAATGTGCGCGGGAGTCGTACCGCAGCAGCCGCCCAAAACGGATGCGCCCGCCGCGAGCAGCTGCTCCCCTGCCACGGCAAATTCCTCCGGCGTCGTCCGGTAAACCGTGACGCCGTCCTCCAGCTCCGGCAGCCCCGCATTCGGCTTCGCCAGGATCGGTACCGTCGCATACGCCGCCATCTGTGTGACCGGCGCGATCATCGCCTCCGGTCCCGTCGAACAGTTCAGACCGACCGCATCCGCTCCAAGGCTCTGCAGCACGATCACTGCGGTCGCCGGATCCGTGCCGTAGAGCGTTCTTCCGTCCTCATGGTAGGTGAGAGATACCAGGATCGGAAGCTCACAGACCTCCCGGATCGCAAGCACAGCCGCACGGCACTCCTGCAGGCTCATCATCGTCTCCACGACAAACAGATCGACGCCCGCCTCGCAGAGCGCGCGCGCCTGCTCCCGATACACGTCGACCAGCTCCTCAAACTTCATCTCCCCCAGCGGAGCGAGCTGCTGCCCTGTCATCGTCAGATCCCCTGCCACATATGCCCTTCCGTCCGCCGCGCGCTTTGAGAGTGCGACCAGCTCACGGTTCATGTCCCAAAGACGGTCCGAAAGCCCGTACTCCGCCAGCTTCACCCGGTTCGCGGTAAAAGTCGGCGCAAACAGGATGCGGGTCCCTGCCGCCACATACGCCTGCTGCAATTCCACCAGCGCCTCGGGATTTTCCAGGATCCACTGCTCCGGGCATACGCCGACCGGCATCCCCGCCCGCTGCAGATTTGTCCCGGTCGCCCCGTCCATGATCACGGGCTCCTCTGTCGCCCATATCCGAAATTCTTCTCTTGTCATCGCATCCTCCTATATGGCAACAGGATATCGCGTCCTGTCATCCCGCGCAGCCTCTCTGCCCGCGCAGGATCGTCCCGCCGCCTGCCACATACTCCCCGTCATAGAGCACGACCGCCTGTCCCGGCGTCACTGCCCGCACAGGCGCAGCAAATTCACAACAGATCTCATCCTCGCCCGTCCTGTGAACGATACAGGGATTCCCCGCATCCGAATAGCGGATCTTGGCTGTGAGCCGCAGCTCCCCCGCAACATCCGGCAGCGCCATGAAGCGCAGCGAGCCTGCATACAGCCTGTCCGTGTAGACATCCGCATCCTCGCCCAGGACGACCTCGTTCGTCTCCGGTCGGATCTCCGTGACGAACACGGGATGTCCCAGCGCGATCCCCAGTCCCTTTCTCTGTCCGATCGTGTAATGCGTAATGCCGCGGTGCCGCCCCAGTACCGTTCCGTCCGGCGAGACAAAATTTCCGGGAGGAGGAACCTGACCGCCGCGCTCCCGCTCGATAAAACCGGCATAATCGCGGTCGGGTACAAAGCAGATCTCCTGGCTGTCCCTTTTGTGCGCAACCGCAAGCCCGATCTCCTCCGCGATCGCACGGATCCGGTCCTTCGTGTACGCGCCCACAGGCATGAGCGTATGCGAAAGCTGCTCCTGCGTCAGACTGTAGAGCGCATACGTCTGATCCTTTGCCGCCGTCACAGAGCTGCGGAGCGCATAGCGCCCGTTTGGCAGCCGCTCCACCCTCGCATAGTGTCCGGTCGCAATGTAATCCGCGCCGATCTCCAGACTTCTCTGCAGCAGAGACTCCCACTTGACATAGCGGTTACAGGCAATACAGGGGTTCGGCGTGCGGCCGGCAAGATACTCCGCAGCAAAGTAATCCATCACCTTCTCGCGAAACTCCCGTCGAAAATTCATGACATAATAGGGAATCCCCAGACGCTCCGCCACCCGTCTGGCATCCTCCACGGCATGAAGCCCGCAGCAGCCGCCATTCTCCTCCTGTACAAACGCATCCTCGTCCTGCCATATCTGCATCGTGACCCCGATGACCTCATATCCCTCCTGCAACAGGAGATACGCCGCGACAGAGGAATCCACGCCGCCTGACATGGCGACAACCACCTTCTTCTTTCCCATACCGGCTCCATTCTTACGTTTCAGAGCATGCTCCGCCGTTACGGCAGATCTTCGATCTGCCAGTCGATCGGCTCCACACCGTTCGCTTTCAGAAACTCATTTGCCCTGCTAAAATGTCTGCACCCGAAAAATCCCCGATACGCCGAGAGCGGGCTCGGATGCGGCGCCTTGAGGACCAGATGCCTGGGATTGTTCAGCATCGCCGCCTTGCTCTGCGCCGGTCTCCCCCATAAAAAGTACACGATCGGACGATCCTGTGCATTGACAGCCTGAATGACCGCGTCCGTAAACTGCTCCCAGCCCTTTCCCTGATGGGAGTTTGCCTGGTGCGCCCGCACGGTCAGCACCGTGTTGAGCAGCAGCACGCCCTGATCCGCCCACTTTTTGAGATAGCCGTTGTTCGGGATCGCGCATCCGAGATCATCGTGAAGCTCCTGATAAATGTTCTGAAGGGAAGGCGGGATCTCCTTTTGCTCCGGCAGAACGGAGAAGGATAATCCATGCGCCTGGTTGACATTGTGATACGGGTCCTGCCCTAGCAGAAGCACCTTCACCTTGCTAAGAGGCGTAAAATGAAACGCGTTGAAGATATCGTCCGCCGGCGGGTAGACGACCGTCCGCCCGTATTCCTCCCGCACAAACTGATAAAGCTGCCGGTAATAGGGTTTTTTAAACTCCTCCTCCACAGCCGGCAGCCAGTCATTCTGAATCATTGCCATGCCACAGTTCCTCCTTCTCCTTCGCAGCATCCCGGATCAGAGCCGCACAGGCACGCCCCGCCCTGCCAGATACCCCTTCAGATCCGAGATCTCCAGCTCCTTGTAGTGGAACAGGGACGCCGCGAGCGCCGCATCCGCACAGCCTTCCGTGAGCACATCATAAAAATGCTCCCGCGCGCCGGCTCCCCCGGAGGCGATGACCGGGACGGACACGCGGTCCGCGATCTGCCTCGTCAGCGCAAGATCGTAGCCCGCCCTGGTCCCGTCGCAGTCCATGCTCGTCAACAGGATCTCCCCCGCGCCCCGGCGGTTCGCCTCGACTGCCCACTCCACCGCGTCCAGCCCCGTATCGATCCGTCCTCCGTTCCGAAACACGTTCCAGCCCGAGCCGTCCTCTCTCCTGCGCGCATCGATCGCAACCACCACGCATTGGCTGCCGAACTTCTCCGCCGCCTCGGAGATCAGCTCCGGGCGGGCGATCGCCGCGGAATTGACGGAGATCTTGTCCGCGCCCTCCCGCAGCAGCGCGCGGAAATCCTCCACAGTGCGGATGCCGCCGCCTACCGTGAACGGGATAAACACCCTTTCCGCGACCCTGCGCACCATATCCACGACCGTCTCGCGCGCATCGGAGGTCGCCGTGATGTCCAGAAATACCAGCTCATCCGCACCCGCCGCGTCATACGCCGCGGCGATCTCCACAGGATCCCCGGCATCCCTCAGATTTACGAAATTGACTCCCTTTACCACGCGCCCGCCGTCGATATCCAGGCACGGTATGATCCTCTTGGTAAGCATGGCACCTCCACAAACGAACACACACCAAAAAACCGGCCCTCTATGCCAATGTTGCGAAATTACGTAACATACAAAGCCCCACGGCACTGCTCTTCTCCGGGTGGAACTGACAGGCGAACACGTTCCCCTTCTCCACGGACACATCCATCGGCACGCCGTACTCCGTCACAGCCGTCACGATGGAGGCGTCCCGCGCACGCAGATAATAGGAGTGCACAAAGTAGACGTAAGGCTCCTTCCCTGCCGACGTCGGAAGGTTTTGAAACAGCCGCCCCCCGTTCTGAAGCGACAGGGAGTTCCAGCCAATGTGCGGGATCTTGCGCCCTCCGCCGTCCGGGATCCGCACGATCTCTCCCTCCAGCAGGCGCAGTCCCTCCACGCCGCTGCTCTCCTCGCTTCCGTCAAAGAGAAGCTGCAGCCCGAGGCAGATGCCCAAAAGCGGCTTTCCCTCCTCCGCTGCCTCCCGGATGACCTTGTCCAGCTCATACCGGCGGAGCTGGTCCATCGCCGTGCCAAACGAGCCGACCCCGGGGAGGATCACCTTGTCCGCCCCCAGGATCTTCTGACGCTCCCTCGTCACGACGCACGCCTCGCCGAGAGCCAGACACGCCTTTTCCACGCTCTTTAAATTGCCTGCGTCATAGTCTATGATTGCGATCATGTCTAGTTCTCCGCCCTTGCCACCTCAAATCCGGCTGTCTCAAGCACCTGGTACAGCTGCGCAGAATATTCCCCGCGGTCCTCGAGCGCATACAGCTCTAACGCGCGGTCCTCCGTGATACCGAAGCTGCCGAGCGCGCCCGCCGCCTGTGCGCGCAGCTCCTCCAGCTCGCCGGAGCAGCCGTACTCCTCCGCATCCTGCGCATACTTCTGGCACCTTCCCGCAGTGCGCACGAGCGAGTCGAGCGCCATGTCATAGATCCCCGCTTCCATAAACGTGCGGTACGCCGTGTACTCCGCCGTAGCGTTTGCCATAATGCGGCAGCGCTCGTAAAGCGTTGTATCATTCTCCGAGACCTCCATGCCGGACATCTCCCGGAACGCCTGACTGTAGTCCCCAAGGTCGAACGCCTGCTCCGCACGGCTGACGCTTCCCGCATATCCAAAGTAATTGGTTCCCACCAGCACCAGCACCAAAAAGGACGCCGCCATCGCAAAGATCAGAATGACCGGCTTCTTCGGGAGCGGCGGCGTATTGTCCGGCTCCTTCGGTTTCTTCGGCTTCTTTTCCTTCTTGGGCTTATTCGCCTTCTCCTTCTTCGCCTGCTCCTTTTTCGCCTGCTTCTCCTTCTTCGCCTGCTCCTTTTTTGCCTTCTTCTCCTGCTTTTTGCGCTCCTTCTCCTCCTCCGGGCTCGGACCCTTCTCCTGCGGCTCCGCCTCCGCGCCGCCGCCCTCAAGCTCCTTTAAGAGCTGAAGATTCTCGTCCGTCATCCCCGCCGTATCGGGAGCGCTCTGCGCCGGTCTGACCGAGACGGTATTCTGCTCCTCCTCGTCCTCGTCGCCGCCAAACAGCATCTGCGCTATATTTTTGAAAAATCCGCCCTTCTGCTCCTCTCCGTTCTGCTCCTTTTTCACATCCTCTTTCCCTGCCTTCTCCTTCTTTTTCTTCGCCTTTTTCTCTTTCTTTCCCTTGCGCTTCTTTTCCTTTGGCTCCTCCGCAAGCGCTTCCTCTTCCCCTTCCAGTTCCATGTCCTTCAAGCCGCTCGTCAGTTCATCCAGGGAAAAATCTCCAAAGTCGTCATCCTCCGCAGCCAGCGGCTGATCCTCCTCGTCCGCCTTTAACATATCTCCGATGTCCGAGAAGTCTCCCTCGGACTGCAGCAGAGACATCAGGTCCTGATCCTCGTCCGCCGGGTCTGCGCCATCCGCAGCATGCTCCTCCCCGCCAAGTGACAGGAATCCGTCGTCCCCGCCGAGATCGCCGAGATCGCCCAGCGTATCGACCATCAGATCGTCCACTCCGTCGTCCGGCTCCTCCACCTGTTCCAGCCCCGCAGACGCTTTGGGCTGCATCTCCTGCGCATCGCCGCCCTGCAGCTTTTCCTTCACGCTGTCGATAATATCGTCCAGATTGTCCGGGAACGCACCGTCCTTCGTCTCAGAGTCGTCGCCGTCCAGCTCCTTTTCAAACTGACGGATAAAATCGTCTGTATCATCCTCCGTGAGAAATTCCTTCTCAAAGGAATCCAGGAACGCCTCTTCCTCCCCTGACAGCTCAAGCTCCGGTATCGGCTCATCCCTATGCAGCACATTCCTGTCCGGCTCCTTTGCGCTCTTCTTTCCCTCCACGGAATTCAACAATCCATCCAGATAATCTTCTGCCCTGCTCATTCGTTCCCTCCACTGCCTATAACTGAATTTGGGGATGTGATAGCTATCACACCCCCTTTTCACCTTCTCTTAGTCCTGGCTCTTGTCGATCAGCTCATCGATCGCACTGACAAGATTCCCGATCTCCGGCTTTGTCAACTGCGCATCCGCTCCCAGCTGCTCTCCCTTGATCCGCATCTCCTCATTCACCAGCGAGGAGAAGATGATCAACGGGATCCTCTTCATCGCGTCGTTCGTCTTCACCAGCTTCGTCAGACGGTGCCCGTCCATCAGAGGCATCTCGATATCCGTGATGATGCAGTGCACCTTGTCGCGCACCTTGCCCTCCGCCTGGAACTCGCAGAGCTTATCCCACGCTTCCTGCCCGTTCATCGTGACGATCAGATTGGAATACCCCGCCTTCCGCAGGCAGTCTGTGATCAACCTGCTGAGAAGCGGCGAGTCCTCCGCGATCAGGATCGGCGAATCGCATCGCTCGCGCTCCTGCATATTGTCCACATCGGACACCTTCAACCCCGTCTCCGGGCTGATATCCGATACGATCTTCTCAAAATCAAGAATGATGATCAGCTTGTTGTCCATCTTGATAATACCGGTCGAAGCGCTGTTCTGCTCCGTATTGATCGTGGAATCCGGCTTGATGATGGACTCCCAGGACACGCGATGGATCCCCAGCACAGCGTCCACATGGAACGCGATATTGAGCTTGTTGAAGTTCGTGATGATAAACAAGCCCTCATTCGCGGCGCCCTCCGCCATCCCCAGGCAGCGCTTCAGGTTTACGACCGTTATCATCAGATCACGCGGCATAAAAATACCCTCGATGCACGAATGTGAATTTGGCACCGGCGTAATCGGCTGATAAGTCAGAATCTCTTTTATTTTTGCAACATTGATCCCGTAATGGCTGTTCCCGAGCGTGAATTCCAGCACCTCCAGCTCATTCGTTCCTGACTCCAAAAGAATATTCGTGTCCATGACTTTCTCTCCTCCCGCGTGTCATTCCAACGCAAATCCCCAAATGCTTGCCCCCATTATAGCACAATCGCACAAAAAATGCATTCTTTTTCATTCATTTTCTAAATTAATCCGATAATCGCCCGTTCCGTTGTTCGCCGCCAGCACCAGCATATCCAGCGAAGCCGTCTCCGCCGGCACCTGGAACAGGATCACGGTCTCCCGCGTCTCACCCGGCGCAAGCGTCGCCTCGAGGACGGTAAAATCGTTCGTGAGCAGCGTGTTCATGCTTTTCGCCTCCACGCCCCCGCCCAGGTACGCCTCGAACTTCGGCGCCATGGACAGATAATCGATCCTCGCAGGCACAGTGCTGACATTCGTCACGTCGATCCCCAGGACCAGGTATTGCTTGCCCGCATCCGGCTCGAGCAGGTAATAATCGTCCTGCGTATAGCTCGACGCGAGCCTCGCTCCCACATAGTCCAGCTCGATCCCAGCCTGTCCGAACAGATCCGCCAGCGTCGATTCGGGGTACTGCACATCCGGCGCCTGCGGCGTGATCTCCGCGTCCTCCGCCGCCTCCGTGTCCTCTCCGTCCTGCACATCTTCCGCCGCAGGCTCCTCGGTCTCTGTCTCCTCCTCGGGGTACACATAGGCAAGTCCCTCCGCCTGATACGCGTTGTACTTTGCCACAATGTGCGCCGAATAATTGACGATCACGGCTTCCTCCGTCTCGGTCAGCTCGTACGGCACGTCTCCACAGCCTCCAAGCAGCGCGGACAGCAGGAGCGCCAGCGCCGCCATATGTACTCTTGTCTTTTTCATAGAAGAATCCTCACATATGATTGGTTATCATATTTATGTTAGCATTTTCCTGACAATATCGCAACTACAAAAATTATTTTCTGTCATTTTATCTGTAACATTTTCGATCCAGCTCGAACCAGAACTCCACTCCGTCCTGCCGGTTCTCCACTCCGCACTCCCGATGCAGGGATTCCATGACCGCGCGGACGACGGACAATCCGATCCCGCTGCCCCCGTATTCCCTGGTATGCGCCTTATCGACCTTATAGAATTTCATCCAGATCTTCTCCAGCTCCGCGTCCGGGATCGCGTCTCCCGAATTGAACACACTGACGCGCAACAGATCCCCCCGCAACTCATAGCGGACGGAGATCTCGTAGGGCGCCTTCACATGGTGGACCGCATTGCTGAAATAGTTGTCCAGCACCTGATCGATCCAGAATGCATCCGCCCACACATACATCGGCTCCTTCGGGTATGCCGTGACCCGGATCTCCTTCTGCTTTAAGACCAGCTCCCAGGAGCGAAGCAGGTGATGGATCAGCTCCGTGAGGTCGAACCGGTCGATCTTCACGCTCTCCTCGCCGGATTCCAGCTGGCTGAGCGCCATGATCTTGCGCACCAGCGCGCTCATTTTCTCCGCCTCGTCCACGATGACCTCGCAGTAAAAGTTGCGGCTCTCCTCGTCCTTGTTGACGGCGTCCAGCAGCCCCTCCGCATATCCCTGGATCAGCGCGAGCGGCGTTTTCAGCTCATGGGATGCGTTTGCCAGAAATTCCTTGCGCATCTCGTCTGTCTTTGCCTGCTCCTCGATGTCCCGCAGCAGCTGGTTGTTGGCATTCTTCAGCTCGGAAATCGTGCGCTCGAGCGTCTCCGACAACGCGTTCATGTGCTCGCCCAGCTCGTCGATCTCGTTGTGTCTTTTGCCATGTGCGCTGAATTTTGCCTCGAAGTCAAACTCCGCCATCCGCCTGGAAATATCCGTCAGGCGCCGGATCGGCTGCGTGACCCAGCGCGACATGAACACGCCGACGATCATGCTCACAGTGGTCGCGACCACAGCGATATAGACGAGGAACTGGTTGGACAGCTTCACGCTCTCTCGGATGCTCTCCAGGGCGGATCGCATCAGGATCATGTTGCCATTCGAGAGCGTGCCGGAGAGCACCAGGTACTCGGACTCCAGTCTGGAATCCGTCTTTTTGAGAATGGTGTAATCCTCCGTGTTCAGCAGCACGTCCGGCTCCCTCTGCCAGTCGGTAAAAAGGATGTCCAAAAACTCTCCCATGATCCACCGGGTATCGCTGTTCGTTGCCCGCACGACTGTGCGGTCGGCGCTGATGACCAGCACTGTGATATTGTTGTTCGCGCACAGATTCTCGAAGGTCACGTCAAAGGAATCCTGCTCCAGACGCCCCTCGGCGCACGCCTCGTCGATGACATGAAAGCTGTCGACCAGGACGTCCTCCTTGTGCCACATGTAATAGGACTCCAAAAA
>CANRBT010000069.1 GCA_947628935.1 uncultured Roseburia sp.
CTTTTTTTGTGTTATAATAGGGATTATCGCAAGAGTACGGAAAGCGGGGATGAGGTCATGGCATTTGCACATCTGCATGTTCACACGGAATACAGCCTTTTGGACGGTTCAAACAAGATCAGGGAATACGTGAAGAGGGTCAGTGAGCTCGGCATGACGGCGGCGGCGATCACGGATCACGGCGTGATGTACGGGGTCATCGATTTTTACAAGGCGGCGAAGGAGGCGGGGATCCGTCCCGTGCTGGGCTGCGAGGTGTATGTGGCGCCGGGCTCGCGCTTCGACAGGGAGTTGTCGCATGGGGAGGACCGCTATTATCATCTGGTGCTGCTCGCGGAGAATAATACGGGGTATCAGAATCTGATGAAGATCGTCTCCAAGGGATTTGTGGAGGGCTACTACTACCGGCCGCGCGTGGATATGGAGGTGCTGGAGGAATACCACGAGGGTATCATCGCCCTGAGCGCCTGCCTCGCGGGGGAGGTACAGCGCTATCTGGCGCGCGGGATGTACGAGGACGCGAAGGAGGTTGCCCTGCGCTATGAGAGCTGCTTTGGAAAGGGGAATTTTTTCCTGGAGCTGCAGGATCACGGCATACCGGAGCAGAGGACGGTCAACACGCAGCTTCTGCGCATGAGCCAGGAGACCGGTATCGAGCTGGTCGCGACGAACGATGTGCATTACACCTACGACACGGATTGGGAGGCGCACGATATCCTTCTGTGCATCCAGACGGGGAAAAAGCTGTCGGATGAGAACCGGATGCGCTACGAGGGCGGGCAGTATTACGTCAAGTCGGAGGAGGAGATGCGGGAGCTGTTCCCCTACGCGCAGCAGGCGATCGACAACACGCAGAAGATCGCCGACCGCTGCCAGGTGGAGATCGAGTTCGGCGTGACGAAGCTGCCGCATTTCGACGTGCCGGAGGGCTATGATTCCTGGACCTATCTGAACAAGCTCTGCCATGAGGGGCTGAAGCGGCGCTACCCCCAAAACCATGCGGAGCTCCTGCCAAAGCTCGACTATGAGCTTTCCGTGATCCAAAAGATGGGCTATGTCGATTACTTTCTGATCGTCTGGGATTTCATCAACTATGCGAGGATGCATGACATTCCGGTCGGACCGGGGCGCGGCAGTGCGGCAGGCAGCCTTGTGTCCTATACGACCGGCATCACAAACATCGATCCGATCCGTTACAGCCTGCTGTTCGAGCGTTTCCTGAATCCGGAGCGCGTGACGATGCCGGATATCGACATCGACTTCTGCTTTGAGCGGCGCGGTGAGGTCATAGACTATGTCGTAGAAAAATACGGCAAGGACTGCGTGACCCAGATCATCACGTTCGGTACGCTGGCGGCGCGCGGCGTCATCCGCGATGTCGGGCGTGTGCTGGATATGCCCTATGCGTTTTGCAATACGATCGCGCGGCACATTCCGAATGAGCTGAACATTACGATCGATAAGGCGATGGCGATCAATTCCGAGCTGCGCGCGCTCTATGAGACGGACGAAAATGTGCGCATGCTCATCGATATGGCAAAGCGCCTGGAGGGGCTGCCGCGCCATACGTCGATGCACGCGGCGGGCGTCGTGATCTCGCAGCAGGCGATGGACGAGTATGTGCCGCTCTCCCGCGCCTCGGACGGCACGATCACCACGCAGTTCGTCGCGACGACCATCGAGGAGCTGGGGCTTTTGAAGATGGATTTCCTGGGTCTGCGGACGCTGACGGTCATCCGGGATGCCGTCACGCTGGTCGAACAGAGCCGCGGGGTGCATATTGACATCGATGCGATCGACTATAACGATGCGAAGACCCTGGAGTCCATCGGCACAGGAAGGTGCGAGGGGATCTTCCAGTTAGAGAGCTCGGGCATGCGCAGTTTCATGAAGGAGCTGAAGCCAAAGAGCCTGGAGGATATCATTGCCGGGATCTCGCTCTACCGTCCGGGTCCGATGGATTTTATCCCGAAGTATATCAAGGGAAAGAACGAGCCGGAGAGCGTGACCTATGTCTGTCAGGAGCTGATCCCGATCCTGGAGCCGACTTACGGATGTATCGTCTACCAGGAGCAGGTCATGCAGATCGTGCAGGATCTTGCGGGCTATACGATGGGGCAGGCGGACAATATCCGGCGCGCCATGAGCAAGAAAAAACAGTATGTCATCGACGCGGAGCGACAGAATTTTATCTACGGCAACGAGGAGCTGGGGATCAGGGGCTGCATCGCGAACGGCATCAGCGAGAAGTCGGCGAACGAGATCTATGACTCGATGGTGGATTTTGCAAAATACGCGTTCAACAAATCCCACGCGGCGGCGTACGCGGTCGTGGCTTACCAGACGGCATATCTGAAATGCTATTATCCTGTGGAGTTTATGGCGGCGCTGCTGACGTCCGTGATCGAAAATCCGCGCAAGGTCGCAGAGTATATCTATGTGTGCCGGGAGATGGGCATCGAGGTGCTCCCGCCGGATATCAACGAGGCGGAGGCGGGCTTTTCCGTGGTAGACGGGAAGATACGATACGGGCTGTATGCCATTCGGAGCATCGGGCGTCCCGTGGTCGATCACATCCTTGCGGAGCGCAGCGGGAACGGAAGGTTCACGACGCTGCAGGGGCTGATCGGGCGCATGGCGGGACGGGACTTTACCAAGCGGGTCATCGAAAATCTGATCAAGGCGGGAGCGTGTGACGGGCTGGACGGCAACCGGCAGCAGATGATGATGACCTACGGACTGATCCTGGACCGGCAGAACCAGGAGCGGAAGACGTCGATGGAGGGGCAGATGAGCCTGTTCGAGCTGGTGTCCGAGGAGGAGAGGGAAGCGTATCAGACGCACTATCCGAATGTCGGCGAGTACAGCAAGGAGGTCAAGCTGGGCTTTGAGAAGGAGGTGCTCAGCATCTATCTGAGCGGACATCCGCTCGAGGATTATGAGGAGCGCTGGCGGAGAAATATCACGGCGGTCACGACGGATTTTGCGATCGAGGAGGAGAACGGCGAACCGAAGCTTCAGAACGGGGAGAAGGTCATCGTCGGCGGTATGATCACGGACAAGTCGGTCAAGTATACCAAGAAAAACCAGACGATGGCGTTCTTTACCCTGGAGGATCTGCTGGGGTCCGTGGAGGTGCTGGTGTTCCCCAGACAGTATGAAAAATACCAGCGCTTCCTCGAGGAGGACGCCAAGGTGTTTGTCTATGGGCATGCGAGCATCGAGGAGGAGAAGGACGGAAAGCTGATCTGCGATGCCATCTGCTCCTTTGACGATGTGCGCAGGGAGCTCTGGCTGCAATTCGAGACGCAGCAGGCATTTTTGGAAAAGGAGGAGAGGCTCCTTGCGATGCTCGGGGAATCGGACGGCAGGGATGAGGTCGTCATCTACCTGGCAAAGGAGAGGAAGATCAAGCGGCTGGGCAGGAGCCGGAGCGTCCGGGTGGACGAGGAGATTGTGAACAATTTAACTAACTTTTTGGGGAAAAATAATGTAAAAGTTGTAGAAAAGGGCATTGAAAAGAACGCCTAAAGAGATTAAAATAAGATAGATTCGATATTATGGGTATATCGGTAGGAGGGAAGTTTTCAATGGCAAAAGAGATTAATACCATCGGTGTGCTCACCAGCGGCGGGGATGCACCGGGAATGAACGCAGCGATCCGCGCTGTGGTGCGTGAGGCGATCGTGAAGGGAAAGAAGATCAAGGGGATCAAGAGAGGATATGCGGGACTCCTCCAGGAGGAGATCATTGATATGCAGGCAAAGGATGTCTCCGATACGATCCAGAAGGGCGGTACGATCCTGCAGACCGCGCGTTGTATGGAATTTACGACGCCGGAGGGACAGCAGAAGGGTGCGGACATCTGCCGGAAGCACGGGATCGACGGGATCATCGTGATCGGCGGCGACGGTTCCTTCCGGGGCGCGCAGAAGCTTGCGGCGCTCGGCATCAACACGATCGGGCTTCCGGGAACGATCGATCTCGATATCGCTTGTACCGAATATACGATCGGATTTGACACGGCGGTCAACACGGCGATGGAGGCGATCGATAAGGTGCGCGATACTTCCACCTCCCACGAGCGCTGCAGCATCATTGAGGTCATGGGTCGCGGAGCAGGCTATATCGCTCTCTGGTGCGGGATCGCGAACGGCGCGGAGGATATCCTGCTGCCGGAGAAATACGATTATGACGAGCAGAAGCTTGTGAACCATATCATTGAGAGCCGTAAGCGCGGCAAGAAGCATTTCATCATCGTGAATGCGGAGGGCATCGGGCACTCGGCAAGCATGGCGAAGCGTATCGAGGCGGCGACGGGCGTCGAGACGAGGGCGACGATCCTGGGTCACATGCAGCGCGGCGGAAGCCCGACCTGTAAGGACCGTGTGTATGCCTCCACGATGGGAGCGCTGGCTGTGGATCTGCTCTGCGAGGGCAAGACGAACCGCGTCGTCGGGTACCGGCACGGGGATTTCGTAGATTTTGATATTGACGAGGCGCTCTCGATGACGAAGGAGATCTCGGAGTATCAGTATCAGATCAGCAAGAATTTTTCCATATGATCGGGAAGAGTCGAAGAAGACGGGGGGATCCGGTGAGCGGGTTCCCCTTTTGACATTCCCATGCGAAAGGAGCGCGGCATGATCACAGGCAGCGGCAACCGACAGTTAAAATATGTGGCATCCCTGCAAAAGAAAGCGAAGACGCGGCGCGAGGAGGGGCTGTTCGTCGTGGAGGGGGCAAAAATGTACGGAGAGCTTCCCGAAGCATGGCTGGAGAAAACCTATGTGGCAGAGCGCTTTCTAGAGCAGGAGGAGGCGGAGCGCCTGCTTGCGGGGCGTTCCTATGAGGCAGTGGCGGACGGCGTGTTCCGGGAGCTCTCGGACACTCAGACGCCGCAGGGCATCCTTGCGCTTGCAAGGATGCCCCGGTATGCGCTCGGGGAGCTGCTGCAGGGAGAGCGCACGCATCTTCTGATATTGGAGGGCATTCAGGATCCGGGAAATCTGGGAACGATGCTGCGCACGGGGGAGGGAGCCGGTATCACAGGGGTGGTCATGAGCCGTGATACCGTGGATCTGTTTAACCCCAAGACCGTGCGCGCCACGATGGGTAGTATTTACCGCGTGCCATATATGATCGCGGAGGATCTGTGCGAAACCATACAGGAGATCAAGAACCATGGGGTGAGGGTGTATGCGGCGCATCTGGACGGCAGCGCTGCCTATGACGAGCTCTCCTACAGGGACGCGTGCGCCTTTCTGATCGGAAACGAGGGGAACGGACTGTCGCGTCGGGCAGCGGCATGCGCGGACGCGCGAGTCCGCATTCCGATGGAGGGAGAGGTGGAGTCGCTGAACGCGGCTGTGTCCGCAGCGATCTTTATGTACGAGGCGGCGCGGCAGAGAAGGGAAAGGAAGAGCAGATGAAGATCTGGTTCAAGCTCATGAAACACAATCACATGCTGCAGGACCGCACTGTGGAGGATGTGTCGGAGGAGACGAGGACGCACAAGGTCCTGGCGGCGCTCGAGGAGGCATGTTACGCGTTTGATCTGGCGCAGCCGATCTGGCTGGATGCGAACATTTCAGAGTTCCGGCGGCATGCAAAGACAAAGTTCCGGCAGGACAGCTTTATCGAGGACATCGAGTTTGATTATCTGGAGGTGCAAGTTCTCGAAGAAGATTGAAGAAGCGGGGAAAATGTGTTACACTAAAGACAGGTTAAGCGTGTAGTTGGAGGAAGGCTATGGGAAAGGATTTTGCGTTGGGGGATTTCCGGCTGGGCGAGGGAGTAGACAGCTGGAACACGATCACCTTTTTGTATAAGTCAGCGTTGAAGGAAGTGCAGACCAAGGTCGAGATCCTGAACGATGAATTCCAGCAGGTGCATCAGTACAATCCCATCGAATACATCAAGGCGCGGCTCAAGGCGCCGGAGAGCATTGTCAAAAAGCTGCGTCGGCGCGGCTATGAGAGCTCGATCGACAATATGATCAACTATGTCAATGACATGGCGGGCATCCGTATCGTGTGCTCGTTTACATCCGATATCTACAAGCTTGCGGAGATGATCGGCAGGCAGAACGATCTGACCGTGATTTCTGTGAAGGACTACATCAAGCATCCCAAGGACAGCGGCTACAAGAGCTATCACATGCTGGTGACGGTTCCGATCTTCCTCTCCGACCGTACCATTGACACGAAGGTGGAGATCCAGATCCGCACGATGGCGATGGATTTCTGGGCGAGCCTGGAGCATAAGATTTACTATAAGTTTGAGGGAAATGCGCCGGAGTACATCAGCAGGGATCTGCGGGAATGCTCCGGGATCGTGTCGATGCTGGATGCAAAGATGCTTCAGCTCAACGAGGCGATCGTTGAGGCGGGAGCGGCACAGGAGGAAGACAAAAGTGCAGTATAACTATGATTTTGAAATTGCATCGCTGCTCATCATGTGTATCATAGGGCTGCATTTCGTGTGCATCCGGCAATTTCCGATGGATAAGACCCGTCTGTTTGGGCAGTTCCTGATCGCGTGCATCGGGGAGTGTGCCGCCAATATCTTATCCTGCGTCGGACTGGCAAACGCCGCACTCGTTCCCCAGTGGGTGAATGAGGCTTTGGCGTTTGCTTTTTTTGTGCTTGAGGGACTTTCCTCCTATCTGCTCTTCCGGTATTTCATGGAGGTGTGCGAGCTCCGGGGAAGGCGCGCGAAGCAGGTCTGGTGCCTGGGCGGCATTCCGTTCCTGCTGTTTCTGGCGTTTGCGCTTTTGACTCCGTTCATCGGGTTTTTCTATTATTTTATCGACAATGTGTACTATCAGGGGTTTGGCGCTGATCTTGGCTATGCGTATATCATCTATTTTTTCGTTCTGAACATCCTGATCATTGCCAAGCGCCGCCGGGTGGTGAGTCTGCGGACAAAGCTCATCATCGCGCTTTATACTGTGGTCGCTGTGAGTATGGTGTGGGCGCAGTTCCATGTGCGCGGCGTGCTGCTCACCAGCGTCGGGAACGCGACGGTGCTCCTGATGCTCTATCTTGCCATGCAGAATCCGAGCGAGATGCTTGATCCCGTCACGCAGATCGGCAATGAGCAGGCGTTTTTTTTGCAGTTAAGAAATATGCAGAACCACAAGGCAAAAAAGGTGATCATCACGGTTCATCTGTGCAAGTTCCGGCACATCCAGATGATGCTCGGTCTTGGCAACAGCAACGAGATCCTGGGGGAGATCGGCAGCTTTCTGTATCGGCTCTGCGGAAAATTTCATGTGTTCCGCACCTATGGGGACACCTTTACCGTGCTGGTGGACAGCGAGGAGCGCGCGGAGGAGATCGAGCAGAGGATTTTGGAGCGCTTCGGGCAGGACTGGACGCTCCGGGAAAATCATGTTGCATTGGAGACGAATCTGATCGAGCAGCGCTATCCAAAGGATTTCCAGACCTCGGGCGAGTTTGCAGGCATGCGGCAGTTTTTGCTGGAGAGCGCGGAGGAGGCGGGAAGCAGCGCCGTGCTGCGCGTGGACGACGATACCGCCGCACAGTACCTGCGGCGTTCCAAGGTGGAGATGGCGGTCGCACGTGCGATCAAGGAGCAGTCGTTCGAGGTCTACTATCAGCCCATTTATCTGGTCAGGGAAAAGCGCATCGCATCCCTGGAGGCGCTCGTGCGCCTGCGCGATGAGGAGCTGGGATTCATTCCGCCCGACGAGTTCATTCCGCTTGCGGAGCGGGACGGGAATATCATCCATATCGGCGCGCAGGTGCTGGAGGAGTGCTGCAGCTTTTTGGAGCGGCATGTGCTCTCAAACGCGTCGATGGGAATAGAGACGATCCATGTCAATATTTCGATGGCGCAGTGCCTGCGGCAGAATCTGCCCGAGATGATCCGCAGCGTGCTGGAGGAGCACCATATCCCGCCTTCCATGATCACGCTGGAAATTACGGAACGGACGGCGATCAGCACGCCGGAGCAGATGCGAAAGCATATGAAGCAGCTTGGAGAGCTCGGCGTGTCTTTTGCGATGGACGATTATGGAAGCGGCAATTCCAACTGTTCCTATCTGATCAAGTTCCCCTTCGAGGAGGTCAAGGTGGATAAGGATATCGTCTGGGCTTCGTTCGAGAAGGATGCGGCGCGCATTATTTTGGAGAACGAGGTGCGCACGATGCAGGAGATCGGGGTCCCGATCATCGTGGAGGGGATCGAGACGAAGGAGCAGGCGAAGCGGATGGAGGAGCTGGGCGTGGATTTCATCCAGGGATATTACTACGGGCGGCCGATGCCGGAGGGTGAGGTCCTGCGTTACATCCGTCAGTTTGGCGCGCAGACGGGGGAGTGAGCCTAGAGAAGGAAAATAGAACAGGAGGGAGTTCCGACATGTTGACGGAAACGATTGCAATTCAGGCGGAGGGTTCGCAGCCGTATGCAAGACTGTGCACCTATATTTTAGATACGAGCGACGAATTCTATATCAAGTCCCGCCCGCTGGTGCTGCTCTGCCCGGGAGGCGCGTACAGCTATACTTCCGACCGGGAGGCGGAGCCTCTCGCGATGCGGTTTCTCGCAATGGGATATCATGTGGCGATCCTGCGCTATTCCTGTGCCCCTGCGGTCTATCCGACCGCGCTGCTGGAGCTTGCATGGGCGATGAAGCTGATCCATGCGCATGCCGATGCGTGGCGTGTGCAGACGGATCATATTTTTGTACAGGGGTGTTCCGCCGGAGGACATCTGGCTGCAAGCCTTGGCGTATTCTGGCAGGAGCCGTGGCTTGCCGAAAGGACGGGGGTGGAGAGCGAAGCGCTGCGGCCGGCAGGTCTGATCCTCTGCTATCCGGTCATCACGTCCGGCGAGTATGCGCACCGTGGCTCGATCGAGAACCTGCTGGGCGGAAGCGGCACGGAGGAGCTCCTGGAGCGCGTTTCCCTGGAAAAACAGGTGACGGCGCAGATGCCGCCTGTGTTTTTGTGGCATACCTATACCGACGCGTCCGTTCCGGTCGAGAATTCGCTGTCATTGATCGCTTCGATGCGCAGATATGGGATCCCGGTGGAATTTCACATGTACCCGGTCGGCGGGCACGGCTTGTCGACGTGCGATGAACAGTCCGCGAAGGGGGACGGATCCTGCGTGCAAAAGGAATGTCAGAGCTGGCTTCCTCTGGTGAAGGTGTGGCTTAACGCGGAGAACCAGCTCTGAGGCAGGGCAAAGCCGAAGATGATGCCGAGCACGATCGCGCCCGCGACCTTGACGGTCTCCATGCCATAGTGACCGGACAGCGCCGTTTCATTCATGATGAAATAGTAGGACGTATAGTAGATCCCGGCGCCCGGCACCAGCGGGAAGATGCCGGAGATCAGATAGACGGTGACAGGATTCTTCCGGATGGCGGCAGCCGTCCGGGCGAAGACCGTGAGGGCGAAGGTCGCGAGCAGGTTGGCGACGATGGTTCCTGTATTCAGGTCCGTAAAAATGACGTACACCAGCCAGGTGACGGCGCCGGTAAAGCCGCACAAAAGCAGCTCCTTTTTCGGTGCGGCGAACAGCACGGCGAAGGAGAGCGAGGCGATCATAGATACAAAAAACTGCAGAGCGATCATAGCAGGACACCTCCCATCAGAAACCGGTAGAGTGTGATGACCGTATCGACCCCCACAGCGATGCAAAAGGCTGTGAGTACGGCGTCGATCATATGGATCGCGCCGGAGAGATAATCTCCGTTGAAAAAGTCCCGGATGGAGGTCGTAAATGCCATTCCGGGCACGAGCGGCATGATCGAACCGATGATGATCTTGTCATAGTGCACAGGAAGCCCGGCGGATAGCGCGAGCAGGGCGAGCAGCGTCACAAGCGCGCTTCCCAGGATATTCTTCAGGAATTTGGAGCTTTTTCGCCGTCTCTGCCGGATCAGGAGCCACTGCAGCGCCATGCCGGTCAAAAACGCCACAGCCGCGTCGAGCGCTCCGCCGCCGAACAGATAGGCGAAGCAGGAGCAGCCGATACCGCAGAAAAGCACGTTGACCCGGTTTTTGCCATATGGGAGGGAGCGGCACGCCTCCAGCCGCTCCCACGCCTCGGAGATCGGGAGATCGCCTGCGCAGATCTCGCGGGAGAGCTGGTTGAGCGCGGCGATCCGCCCTAAATGCGTCGTGCCGAGAGGGACATGCCGGACCATGCTGCAGGCGTCGTCGCGGTCCTCGTTGGCGCTCGCGAAGATGCCGTTCGAGAGTACATATACGTCATAATTTTCCACCTGGTACGCGTCGAGAATATGCATGACCGTGTCCTCCACGCGGTACACCTCCGCGCCGTTGCGGAGCAGAAGATCGCCCGTCTCGACCGCGAGGGAAAGGGCTTCCTTTGTTGTTGGCATAGCTTCCTCCCAAATCTGGTTCAGATCCGATTTCCATTTTTTCAACGTTACCACTTTTTCTGTCAAAATGCAATCTGATACATAATATTTGTGGAAACAGGGACAATAATGCATGAAACGACAAAAAACAAAGGAGGGAAAAAGGGATGGATTACAGAAAATACAGGGCATGTCTGGCGGGTGTGATCGCGGTCGCGCTGGTGTGCGGTGTGATCCTTTTTGCAAGGTTTCAGAAGGAAAGCCGGATCCCGGCGGAGGGTACGCTGGTCGAGTATGAGAACGA
>CANRBT010000070.1 GCA_947628935.1 uncultured Roseburia sp.
CTAATCGATCGAGGGCTTGACCAGAAGAGAGAAACGTCTTAGCTCGGACCTGTATGAAGTTTTGAAGGTACAAGATAACTTTTATTCCTCGATAGCTCAGTTGGTAGAGCACGCGGCTGTTAACCGCGCTGTCGTAGGTTCGAGTCCTACTCGGGGAGCTAAGCATAATGCAGGGCGACTTAGCCAAGTGGTAAGGCGTGGGACTGCAACTCCCTGATCGTCGGTTCAAATCCGTCAGTCGCCTTTATGACCTCCCGGACAGGAATAGGATCCGGGAGGATTTTTCATGTATGGACGGCACGCTTGCGTGCCGTCCGTTGTTCGTTTGACCGGAGTTATGAAAAGAGCTGCCAGATGATCTGAACGATCCAGAAGAGACAAAACAGGATCATTCCCACGTTGCAGATATAAGCGGAAAACCGTTTCCCCTTTGGAACGACGATCTCCCCGGGAAGAAGGGAAAACTTTTTGGAAAAAACGATCCACAGAATCAAACCCGTAAGGGCGATCCCTAAGATCAAAAGGATATGACATACAAACAGACAAACCGGCAGCATGTGATCCATCATAATAGGGATGATCTGCTCCGGTTCATAAGAACCGGATGATATCAGCTTGTCCAAACCGGCAGCCTTTAAAAGGATCATGGATATATTGCTGATGTTGTTGATTGCCATGTGCATCAGGATCGTGTAGCGCAGCTTTCCGGTTTTTACATACAGAAAACCAAAAAACATACCGATGACGAAAGCGTAAGCGAACTGATTCAGGTTTCCGTGGAACAATCCGAAGATCAGACCGGAAAAGACGACGGAGGTCCCCTCCCCATAGGCGATCGTGCGGTCGATCAGCAGCTTGCGGAACAGGAACTCCTCCATCACAGGCGCGAGAATGCCTACAATGACGATCGACAGGATGGGGTTGAGCCCTTGCATCACGCCGAGGATCGCATTTTCTACCGGATCACCTTTGATAGCGCCGATCAGCTGTGTCAGGATGTTCCCTAACAGATTGCTGAGATACGTGGCGCCGTAACACATGAAAAATGCAAGAAACCAGTGTGAAATGCGCATCTTTTTTTGCATGATCGGTCGTTCTGCGGGGACAGTGCGGATGAGGAGCGCCATCAACGGCATGGTGACGGCGTACATCGGCAGCATTTGGATCAATGTCACATAGTTGTAATTATCCAACAGAGCCGGCTGCAGGAATCTGACGATCAAAGTACTTATGATCTGTCCCGCCGTGATGATCAGAGAGCCGAGGACGTACATCAGACCCAGCTTGGAAAAATGCTTTCTTGTATAACGGATCATTTCTTGTTCCATGAATTTCCTCCTGAAAATAAGCAATCTTTGTACTAAAACTATTATAAAAATGACAGGACAGATTGTCCATATAGTATCGGAAAGAAATTTCGAAAAGAGATGCAACAAAACGCGGTCGTTTTTCGTCATATAGGATAAACACAACAGAACTCACGGGAAAACAGGAAACAAAGAAAGGAAGCTCATATGGAAGAGGAACTGCTGTTGGTAAAAAGGGCAAAGCGCGGAGATGCGGAAGCGTTTGCCACACTCTATGCAGAGATATATGAAAATATGTTCCGGTTCGCTCTGTATACCATGCGGAATACCGCGGACGCGGAGGATGCAGTGAGCGAAACGGTTGTGGATGCCTTTGCGTCGATCCGCAAGCTGCGCAGGGAGGAAGCGTTCCGGGGATGGATCTTCCGAATCCTTTCCAACAAATGCAGGGACAGGCTGCGGGAATATGCGAGACATCCGGTCATTTCAGACGATGCATTGACGGAGAGAACCGGAACCAGGGGACCGGAGGAGGACGTCATCGTGAGGAAGCTGTTTTTTGAGCTTGCAGACGAGGAGAGGCTGATCATTGGGATGCATCTGTTCTGCGGATATAAGAGCAGGGAGATAGCGGAGATCCTACATATGAACGAGAACACGGTGCGCTCAAAGGAAAGCCGCGGGTTAAGAAAGCTGGGCGGAAAGCTGCAGGCATAAGCAGTGCCCGCAGGGGAGAGGCAGTGTCAGAGCAGAGAAAAGAAAAGAAGGAGGTTTGTGATGACAGAGCAGGAATGTATGGAAAGGATCAGGAAATCGGCGGAAAGCATAGAAGTACCGGAGCGCATCTTACCGGAAAACATCCAAAAGGGATTGAAGCACCGTCGTACCGTGCGGGCAGAAAAGCAGGCGATCGCAGCGGTAATGCTTCTTGTTTGCAGTGTGGGCGCAATTGCGGGTTATCGGATCTTTACGCCGCCGGCGGGGCAGGAGGAGACGGCACAGACGACTGCTTCGGAGCAGGAGGAGGAAGCCGTTCAGGAGAACGTAAGCGTTGCGGAGGATGTACGGACAGCCGGGGAGGCGGTCGAGCGGAAGGACGCCGGAGCGTTGTATACTGTGGCGGAGGACTACGGGGAGGTCTACGATGCTCTGGCAAAAAACGATACGAGCTATGTGGAAGATTTTTCGTATAGAACGGGAGAGGTAGCTATAAAAAGCAATGCAGATGCGATTGTCCAAAATAGCACAGCAGGCGCGGGCGCTATGCAGGAGGAGACAGCCGCCGTTTCGCATTCGGAGACAAATATCCAGACGTACGGCGTAGACGAAAGCGATATCATAAAGACGGACGGCTCGTATATTTATGTGATAAAAAAGAATGAGATCAAAATTGTGGACATCCGCCGGGATCGCATGCGGGAGGCAGCTACGGTCGGTCTCCCGTCTGACAGTGCATCCGACCGGATTATGGAGCTGTATATCGACGGAGATCTTATGCAGGTGATCCTGCAGGGGGAACATACGACCTTGAGCAGGAGCACGGACGGAGCGTATCAAAACGCGATGTATCAGGATGCCGCGGAAGCAGAGGATGCCGCGGCTGACCGCATAGAGGATGTCTATGCGATGGACACAAGTATTCAGACAGAGCTTTTGACCTACGATATCCGTGATCGGGAAAATGTAAAGCTTGTGGGCAGTGTGGAGCAGGATGGGGCATATCTGACGTCCCGTAAGATCGGGTCGATCACCTATCTGTTCACAAACCAGCGGTTGTCTGCGCCAGGTATGACGCGCGAGGAAGTGACGATCACAGATCAGGCAGGGGGATGGATCCCGATCGTGAACGGAAGCGCGATCGCAGCGGATTGTATTTATCTGCCGGCGGAGCAGGGCTCGCAGGGGCTCATTATCTCGTCCGTCAGCGCCGGACAGCCGGACGTGGCAGCGGACAGTATGATGATCGTCAACAACAACGTGGAACCATATGTAAGTGCGGACGCTCTCTATCTCTACGGGAGCCGTTACATGGACGGGGGCATTTACACGGATATCGCAAAGTTTGCGCTGGATGACGGGATCATTTATGGAATCGGGGCGGCGTCTGTGGAGGGAGAGGTCTATGACACGTTTGCCGTCAATGAGCACGAGGGAAAGCTTCGTATTCTGACAACGGACCGGAGTGGATCCGAGGAGGAGAACAACCTCTACCTGTACGACGAACAGATGAACCTGACCGGGAGTCTGACCGGGATCGCAAAAGGAGAGGACATTTATGCGGCGCGGTACCTGGGGGATATGGTCTATTTTGTGACATACCGCAATACCGATCCGCTGTTTGCGGTCGACCTGTCCGACGAGACAGCGCCGAAGGTCGTGTCGGAGCTGTCCATTACAGGATTTTCGGAATACCTGCATTTTTGGGGGATGAACCGTCTGGTGGGAATCGGTTATGAGACGGATCCAGAGACCGGCATTCAGAAAGGTATCAAGCTGACAATGTTCGACTTGTCCGAGCCGGAGGAGCTGAAAGTGCTGGGAAGCTGTGTGATCGAGAATGTCGACGGCAGTTCGGCGTTTTATAATTATAAGGAGGTGCTGGCAGATGCCGGAGAAAATCTGCTGGGCTTTGGCGTGACGTCGTACCGGTCCGGCTCGCATGACAGCTATCTGCTGTTTTCCTGGGAGGACGGCAGGTTCCGGGAGCTTTTGACGGAGGAGCTGCCGGAGGAGCTTGTTACGGGGGATTCCCGCGGGCTGTACGCTGGCGACCGGTTTTATCTGGTCAATGAAAACGGAATCACATCCTACGACCGCACGCAGGAGTACCAAAAATTGGAGGAGATCGCATTATAAAAAATGAACCCTTTTCAGGATTGGGACAATAGTACAGTGTAGGGCAAAGGACCTGTTAAGAACCGTACAGGAGGAGCATGTTGTGACACGCCGGGAATTTGCAGAGCTGATAGAAAGGGATGGCGGAGCCGTTTATGCATTCTGCCGCCAGATGACGGGCAGCAGGGATGAGGCTGACGATCTCTACCAGGAGACGATGCTGAAGGCAATGGAATGCCATGAGAGGATCGATGACGAGCTTGGCAATCCAAAGAGCTTTTTGATGGGCATTGCGGCAAAGACCTGGAAAAGCCGAAAACGAATGTATGCGCGCAGGCAGAGGATCGCACCAAAGGAGTATGTGGACGACGAGGGTATCTTTTGGGAGCTTGCAGATGGGGCTCCCTCCCCGGAGGAGGCGTACATATCCCGGGAGCTGTGCAGGCTTGTGAGAATGGAAATCGCAGAGCTAAAGGAAAAATATCGGATTCCGGTCTATCTGTATTATTCTGCCGGATTGTCGATCGAGGAGATCGCCGTGTCGTTACATCTTCCGAAGGGTACGGTCAAGAGCAGGCTGCACACAGCCAGAACCCTAATAGGAAAGAGAATGGAGGAACATGGCTATGAGAGATCATGAAAAAAGGCTGGATGAGATCATGAGGCGCGCCCTTGCTTCTGATGAGAGACCGGATGAGGAGCTCAACCGGCTCATCCTCCGGCAATGGAAGGAGAGGACCGATATGAAAAGGAATATGACAAAAAGAATCTATGCGACAGCCGTCGCATGCGCAGCCTTACTGGTCACTGTGTCTGCGGGAGCAGCCGTCCGGTATCTGACGATGGATGAGATCGCCGGGGAGGTAGATGCGGACGGATCGATCGCGGCGGCATTTTCCGACGGGGATGCCATCTGGATTGACGAAAAGCAGGAGACGGGCGATTACCTGGTGACGCTGCTCGGCATTGCGCCGGGGGAGGCGCTGACGGAACAGGGCGTGGACAATGTATCGAATGGCGGCATGTATATCGTGGTTGCGATCGAAAATGCAGACGGCACGCCGATGGCGGATGCCAGTGAGTACGGGGAGAAGGAGATGTCCTTTTTTGTTTCACCGCTGGTGCAGGGCTTGCGTCCGTGGGAGTACAATGCGGTATACTTTTCGGGCAGCTTTTCGCAGTTCACGGAGCAGGGTGTCGCTTACCGCGTAGTGGAATGTGACAATATTCTGGCATTTGCGGACCGCGAGCTGTATGTCTGCGCAACGGACACGACGTTTTATGACAACGAGGCATATCACTATGATGAGGCAACGGGGGTGATCACGAGGAACGAGGAGTATCGTGGGATGAATGCGTTGTTTTCTCTGCCCGTCGACCCGTCGCTTGCGGATCCGCAGGCAGCTGCGGCGTATCTGGAGCGGCTGGAGGAGGAGAAGCATGCGGAGACGTCGGACGCCGCAGACGAGAGCGTCGGGGATGTCAAGGCGCTTATGGAAGAAATTCGCGAGAAGATGGAAAACGGTCGGGAGGATGAGGCGCTTGACGAAATGCAGGCGCTGGAAGACGAGACGAAGACTGTGCAGAAGGCGGACGGACGATACGAATATGAGTTTATGGACGGTATCTGGTACTTTTATGAGGATGATGTGAAGGACGGGCAAAGCATTCAATTTGCTTATACAGACTACGACGAGGAGCTTGCGCGGTTCACAGGGCTCGATATGCTGATCTTGACGGAGAATGGGGACGGAACGGCAGAGGTAAAGGCGTATCACAAAAACCTGGCGGAATGAATCTGTCAAAAAAAATTCCGGGAAAGTGTTGTTAACTATGGAAAAAAATGTGACGATACAGTATAATAAGAAGCAGGGATATAAGCAGTAAAAGAGAAATGGAGTTTTGTGTTTTTTTCCAGGGAAGGAGATGCAGATTATGAGTCAGAGTTATTCAAATTTATTTCAGGGTGTTTCAGGGGGCAATTCGAATTGGTTTTCCGATTGGAGCAGTCTTAGGAACGGCAGCTACAGAAGGCTTATGAAATCCTATTACGGCAATATTGGCGGTTCCGGTTCGTCCGTCTCCGGAACAACGACCAGCACAAGCAACGTTCTTGACAGGATTCTCGAGGAGAGAAAAAATCCGCAGGTTTCCGAAGAGGTGCAGAAGGCAAATTCCAGTCTGACGGCAGGGATAGCGCCCCTGAAGAATTCCGTACAGGCGCTGCAGAATGAGAACACCTATACCGATTCGGACGATGGCAAGACGACCGCACAGGATAAAGTGGTATCTGCCATGAAAAATTTCGTGTCCCAGTACAACGATGTTGTGAACGCTGCGAAGAAGTCCACGCTGACAGGGAAGACCTCTCATGTGGGTGCGATGATGAGGCTTTCCAATGAAAATGCAGAGAAGCTTGCGGAGGTCGGTATTACCATCAATCGAAACGGCACGCTCATGCTGAATGAGGGTAAGCTAAAGTCGACCGATATTTCCAAGGTGCAGGAGATGTTTTCCAGCGAGGATATCATGAGCTATGGCTCATCTGTGTTATCCCGCCTGACGTTTGCATCTGCTGCAGCCGGCGCTGCGGAGAAGACGGAGACAGACAATACGGAGAATGAGACTGCGGCGGCTTCCGGCGCGGCGGGTCTGAAGCAGGACAGCGAGACGCTTGCATCCGATGCGTTATACGAGATGATCAAGGGCGAGGACGGCACGGATCAGTATGATATCGATAAAATTTTTGCCACGGCAAAGAGCTTTGTAAACAATTACAATAAGATGTTCGATGCGGCAAAAACCAGCACGAACTCCGGCGTGGTCGCAAATTTAGCGCGTATCAGAGAAAAAACGGCACAGAATAAGGAAGCGCTTGCGCAGTTCGGGATCAGCGTGGATAAGAACGGCAAATTGGAGATCAATGAGGACACCTTTAAGAAATCGGATATGTCGCAGCTGCGCAAATTCTTTAAGGATTATGGTTCTTCGATCGCCACGAATGCATCGCTGGTAGATTATTATATGACGACCCAGGCTAATTCCTCCAACAACTATACGTCGGAAGGGACATATAGCTTACAGGGAGTCAACCGTTTTGAAGATATGATCTGACGATCTGGCGATGACGATATGAAAAAAACAGAGCAGGCGGAATCCTCCGCCTGCTTTTCGTATGCCTGTTTTTATTTTACGACTACCTTTACGAACTTTTTCTTGCCGCGTCGCACGATCAGACCGTCAGTACCGAAGGAAGCCCTGCCGTACATCGTTTTGATGTCGGCGATCTTTGCGTCTGCGACGGAGACGCCGCCCTGCTCGACGGCGCGCCTTGCGTCGGAGCGGGAGGTACAGAGTCCCGTTTTTACCAGAAGGGCGAGGATATCGAGTTCGCCCTCTGTGAAGTCCGCATCGGTGAGCTCTGTGGTCGGCATGCTTGCCGCATCGCCGCCGCCGGCGAATAGCGCGTGGGAGGCAGCTTTTGCCTTTTGCGCCTCCTCCTCGCCGTGCACAAGCTTTGTCAGCTCGAAGGCGAGGATCTCCTTTGCCTCGTTGAGCTGCGCGCCCTCCCAGGATGCCATCGCGTCGATCTCCTCAAGCGGCAGGAACGTCAGCATGCGGATGCACTTTAAGACGTCGGCATCCGCGACATTCCTCCAGTACTGGAAGAAATCAAACGGCGAGGTCCTGTTGGGGTCCAGCCACACAGCGCCGGACTGCGTTTTGCCCATTTTCTTCCCTTCCGAGTTGAGCAGCAGATTGATCGTCATGGCGTACGCATCCTTCCCGAGCTTTCGGCGGATCAGCTCCGTGCCGCCGAGCATGTTACTCCACTGGTCGTCGCCGCCAAACTGCATGTTGCAGCCATATTTCTGAAACAGCGTGTAAAAGTCATAACTCTGCATGATCATGTAGTTGAACTCCAGAAAGCTTAAGCCCTTTTCCATGCGCTGTCGGTAGCATTCCGCGGTGAGCATACGGTTCACGGAAAAGTGCGCGCCGACCTCCCGCAGCACATCGATGTAGTTCAAGTCCATCAGCCAGTCCGCATTGTTGACGATCAGCGCCTTGTCATCGGAAAAGTCGATGAACCGGCTCATCTGCTTTTGAAAGCAGTCGCAGTTGTGTTGAATGGTCTCAGGCGTCATCATCTGCCGCATGTCGGTGCGACCCGAGGGATCCCCGATCATGGCAGTGCCGCCGCCGATCAGCGCGATCGGCTTGTTGCCGGCCATCTGCAGACGCTTCATGAGACAGAGCGCCATAAAGTGACCGACATGAAGGCTGTCCGCGGTCGGGTCGAAGCCGATATAGAAGGTCGCCTTGCCGTTGTTGATCAGATTTTTGATCTCCGCTTCGTCTGTGACCTGTGCGATCAGCCCTCTGGCGACCAGCTCGTCATATAACGTCATAGTTCCTATTCCGCCTTTCTTGAAAATTAGTCCTGCGCTACGACTTCTTTATAAAATTCCGTGTAATCCGTGCGGTGTTCCTTGGTAAACTGGATCGCGGAGCGGGGATGCTGGTTGAGCAGACCCGTCATCAGGTATTGCAGGTCATATCCCCAGACAACGCCCTCCGCCTGGAGCCCCCGCATGTATCTTTCAATGAATTTG
This sequence comes from uncultured Roseburia sp., assembly GCA_947628935.1. GTDB lineage: Bacteria > Bacillota > Clostridia > Lachnospirales > Lachnospiraceae > Roseburia. Next base: position 8,759 of record CANRBT010000070.1, read on the forward strand.
ATCACAGGATATACATTGTATTTCGGGTTGCGCAGGAAGCCCAGCAAAAGCTCCATTGCGCAGTTGCCGGCGCCGCGTCCCATCGCCGCGTAGGTCGCGTCCAGATAGTCGACGCCGTCGCCGACCGCCTCAATCGTGTTCGCAAACGCGAGCTGCTGGTTATTGTGCGCGTGGATGCCAAGCTTTTTGCCGTATTTTGCTCCAAATTCCTGATAAGTGTCCGCGATGCGGGCGATCTGCTCCGGGTAGAGCGAGCCGAAGCTGTCCACGATGTAGAGAACGTCAACGGAGGACTGCCCCAGCATGTCGAGCGCCACCTTGAGGTCGCCCTCCTGGGCGTTGGAGATCGCCATGATATTGCAGCTGACCTCATAGCCCTTCGCCTTGGCATCCTCGATCATGTCCACGGCGGCAGGTATCGTGTTGAGATAGGTGGCGACGCGGATCAGATCGATGGGGCTCTCGGACCGCGGCAGGATGTCCGTCTTGTAGTCGCAGCGGCCGACATCCGCCATGACGGCGATCTTTACGTCGCTGTTGTTGTCGCCGACAATGGCGCGGATGTCCTCATCCTTACAGAATTTCCATTTGCCGAATTTGCTCTCGTCGAACATCTCGCGTGACGCCTTATAGCCGAATTCCATGTAGTCCACGCCCGCCTTCTGGTTCGTGCGGTACAGCTCTGTGACAAATTCATCGGTAAAATAAAAATCATTGACGAGCCCCCCGTCGCGCAGGGTCGCATCGACGACCCTGACACAGGAGCGGTAATTCATTAAATTGGATATCTCCTTCATGTCTTCCTCCCACAGTTTTACAGGAAAATATATTTACATACGAACAGCACGGCAAGCACATACATCAGAGGCGTGATCTTCTTTGCCTTTCCGCAGACCAGGTTGATGATGACATAGGAGATGACGCCGATGGCGATACCCTCGGAGATGCTGTACATGAGCGGCATTGCGAGAAGGCAAAGGTATGCGGGAACCGCCTCCGTCAGATCGGAGAAGTCGATGCTCACAACCGTCGAGATCATCAGAAATCCCACGAAGATCAGTGCCGGAGCTGTGGCAAAGCCAGGGATCGAGCAGAAGATCGGGGAGAGGATGATCGACGCCAGAAACAGAAGACCTGTGACGACCGAGGCAAGTCCGGTCCGTGCGCCTTCCGCCACGCCCGAGGAGCTCTCCACGAACGTCGTGGTCGTCGAGGTACCGAACACGGCTCCTGCGGAGGTTGCGATCGCGTCGGACAGGAGTGCCTGCTTGATGCGGGGCAGGCGTCCGTTCGCATCCAGCATGTTCGCCTTGTTCGCGACACCGATCAGGGTTCCGAGCGTGTCAAACATATCCACAAACAGGAAGGACAGCAGGATCACGATAAAGTCAAAGATCCGCACGGAGGAGAAGTCCGCGGTAAAGCATGCGCCGAAGGTACTTCCCAGAGCCGTCAGATCCGTGAGTCCCCATGCCGGGTAAAGGGAATAGTAGCCGGTCTCCGCGTTCGGGACATAAATGCCGACCGCCTGGCAGAGCATGCCAAGGATCCAGGTCGCCACGATGCCGATGAGCATGGCTCCCTTGATGTGGCGGATGTAGAGGATCGCCGTGATCATAAGTCCGATCAGCGCCAGCAGCGCGCAGATGCCCTCCGTGGAAAAGTTTCCGGCAAAGTCCACATAGCTGACCAGCGTGGAGCCGCTTGCGACTACGATATGTCCGTTCTGAAGACCGATAAAAGCAACAAACAGACCGATACCGACGCTCACACCCTTTTTCAGGTTGACCGGGATCGCATTGAAGATCGCTTCACGTACGTTTGTCAGGGAGAGCACGATGAAGATGAGTCC
>CANRBT010000071.1 GCA_947628935.1 uncultured Roseburia sp.
TCGGGCGTTTGACAGTTAAATAAAATAAAAATTATCTGTAGGCCGCATAAAGCCTGTATTTTTTTGTCAATTTTTCAATTTTGTATTGCACGTTACTGTCAGATACTGTATAATAAAAACAGAGGATTCTCAAAAATTATATCTGAAAGGACGGGTTACAGAATGGATTATACTGATTACGAAAACGAATGCACCAGGATCAGACAGATCAATGACGATCTGCTGGAACTTTTTCAAAAAGACATGACAGAAAGCGGGCTGTCTGATACAACCATCCACAGACATCTTTCTAATGTTGATTTCTATCTCAACGAATTTCTTCTCAGGGAAGATATCCATCCTATGGAAGACGGGCTGGATATGATTGGCCTGTTTCTGGGAAATTTCTTCATCCGCAAATGTATGTGGTCAACGCCTGGAACCATAAAAAGCACCGCTGCCAGTATTAAGAAATTCTATAAATGTATGCTTGCTCATGGGAAGATAAGAAAAGAGGACTACGCTTCCTTATGCGCTGAGATACATGACGAACTGGATCTCTGGCAGGCCGACTGTGAAGCCTTTAATGACCTGAATCAAATGAACCCGTTTCCTTTCTTTTAGGAGGATGCCTAAAATGCGTCTCGGATGGACAGTCAATAAAAACTCCATAACCTACAGGGCGGTAAAAACAATCCGGGTCAACGGAAAGAACAAGACCCTTCTTATCAAAAATTTTGGATCTGAGCGGTTCATCTGCCAGACCTACGGCGTCACCGATGCCAAAGCCTGGGCAAAAGAACAGGTCCGGCTCATGAATGAGGCTGAAAAGGAAGATTCCGCAAAGTTTCACATCGAGCTCTGCGCAGGAACCGACCTTGCCAGGAACGAACAGCGGCGCTTCAATGGCGGATATCTCTTCCTCCAGGATATCTATTACCAGCTCGGTCTCCATAAGATCTGCCGGGCTGTCGCTGCACGCCGCTCTTTCCAGTATGACCTGAATGATGTGCTCTCCCGTCTGATTTACACCAGGATCCTTTTCCCGTCTTCCAAAAAGAGCAGCTTTGAGGACTCAAAACGTTTCATCGAACAGCCCTCCTTCCAGCTCCATGACATCTACCGTGCCCTCTCTGTTCTGGCAGAAGAATCCGACTACATCCAGAGCCGTCTCTTTCAGAACAGTTCCGAAATTTCCAAAAGGAAGACCGGCATCATTTATTACGACTGTACCAACTTCTATTTTGAAATCGAACAGGCCGAAGACGACAAACAGTACGGGGCCAGCAAGGAGAACCGTCCCCTCCCCATCGTAGAGATGGGGCTGTTCATGGACTGGGAAGGCATCCCCATTGCTTTTGATATATCTCCTGGAAACGGCAATGAGCAGAATACCCTGATCCCTCTTGAAAAAAAGATGATGGAGAAATTTGACCTCTCAAAGTTTGTTGTCTGCACGGATGCTGGGCTTTCTTCTGGTACAAACCGCTGCTTTAACGATTATGACAAAGAGGACGGACAGCGTTCCTTCATCACGACCCAGTCCTTAAAAAAACTCAAAGGGCATCTGAAGGAATGGACCCTGGCACCGGAGGGCTGGCTCCTTTCCGGTGACCGGTCTTCCAAAAAATATGACATCCGTCTGCTGGATGCAGAAACAGACAGGGACAAGATGTTTTATAAGAGCCGCTGGATCAAAGAGCCTGTACAGATCACCCGGGCAGACGGAACAACAAAGAAAGGGATCCTGGAGCAGCAGCTCATCGTATCCTACTCCATCAAGTACCGGGATTACCAGCGGGCCATACGCAGCGGGCAGATTGCACGGGCGGAAAAGATGGTGGCAGACGGAGAAACCGCTGCCGGCAGGAAACGCCAGAACGATCCGAAACGGTTCATAAAAACGGACCATGCCACAGCCGACGGCGAGGCGGCACAGCAGTCTGTCAGCTATATCGACCAGAGCGTGATAGAGGCAGAGGAACAATACGATGGCTTCTATGCGGTCTGCACCAACCTGGAAGACGGACCGGAAGAGATCGTGAAGGTCAACCGCAGACGCTGGGAGATCGAGGAATGTTTCCGCATCATGAAGACAGATTTTGAAGCGCGGCCCGTCTATGTAAAGCGGCAGGACCGCATACTGGCTCATTTCATCACCTGTTTTATCGCTTTGATTGTTTACAGATATCTGGAGAAAAAACTGGAAGACAAATATACCATTGACCAGATCCTGACCACTCTGCGGGAAATGGATTTCCTGAAATACGAGGGAAAAGGGTACCAGCCGGTGTACACAAGAACGGAACTGACAGATGCACTGCATGAAGCTTTCGGCTTCTGTACCTCAAAGCAGATCATCCCCATAGCGAAAATGAGAAATATCTGCTCCCGAACGAAAAAACCGGAGATGTAACGTGCATCCGTAAAATATAAAAAAGTCCTGGAAGCCGCTGTCAGAGCGGGGTTCAGGACTTTTTTCTTCAAAACACTGTCAAACTCGGGATTATATCATCTCCGCACGGTTTTCTCAATTCCTTTTTTCTGGCAGCGGCTTATTTCCCTCCTGCACAGAAAAAGGGCTGCCGCCTTTCGGCAACAGCCCTCTCTGACCAGACCACGCTGATATGAAATTACATCATTCCCATGCCGCCTGCGCCGCCTGCCGGCATCGGCGGAACATCCTCCTTGATGTTCGCGACCACAGACTCCGTTGTCAGGAACGTGGATGCAACGGATGTTGCATTCTGCAGTGCCGTTCTCGTCACCTTGACCGGATCCAGGATGCCCTGCTCCACCATATCGACATATTCCTCCGTCGTCGCATTAAAGCCGATCCCTGCCGCGGACTCCTTCACCTTATTGATGATGACAGCGCCCTCAAGCCCTGCGTTTGCGGAGATGTAGTAAAGCGGAGCCTCCAGTGCCTTTAAAATCACCTTCGCACCGGTCTTCTCGTCGCCCTCAAGCGTCTCCGCCAGCTCTGCGACCTGCTTCGCCGCATGGATATAGGCGGAACCGCCTCCTGCAATGATGCCCTCCTCAACGGCCGCTCTCGTCGCGTTCAGGGCATCCTCCATGCGAAGCTTTGCCTCCTTCATCTCCGTCTCGGTCGCAGCGCCGACACGGATGACTGCAACGCCGCCCGCCAGCTTTGCAAGGCGCTCCTGCAGCTTCTCCTTGTCAAACTCGGAGGTCGTATCCTCGATCTGGCTTCTGATCTGTCCGATACGGCTCGTGATGGCTGCCTTGTCGCCGGCGCCGTCCACGATCACAGTGTTCTCCTTCTGCACCTTGACGGACTTTGCACGTCCCAGCTGATCCAGCGTCGTATCTTTAAGCTCCAGTCCAAGATCGGAGCTGATGACCTGACCACCTGTCAGGATCGCGATGTCCTCAAGCATTGCCTTTCTTCTGTCGCCGTAGCCCGGAGCCTTGACCGCCACAACATTGAACGTGCCGCGCAGCTTGTTGACGATCAGGGTCGTCAGCGCCTCGCCCTCGATGTCCTCCGCGATGATCAGAAGTCTTGCGCCGCTCTGCACCACCTGCTCCAGCAGCGGAAGGATCTCCTGGATATTGCTGATCTTCTTATCGGTAATAAGGATGTACGGATCGTCCAGGACAGCTTCCATCTTATCCATATCCGTGCACATGTAAGCAGATACATAGCCGCGGTCGAACTGCATACCTTCTACCAGATCCAGTTCGGTCTGCATCGTCTTGGACTCCTCGATCGTGATGACACCGTCGTTCGACACCTTCTCCATCGCGTCTGCAACCATGTTCCCGACTTCCTCGTCACCTGCGGAGATCGCTGCCACCTTTGCGATCTGATCCTTGCCCTTGACCTTGGAGGACATGGCAAGAATGGACTCTACCGCCTTCTCCGTCGCCTTCTTCATGCCGCGGCGCAGGATGATCGGGTTTGCACCTGCCTCCAGGTTCTTCATCCCCTCCTGGATCATTGCCTGTGCCAGCACGGTCGCGGTCGTCGTGCCGTCGCCTGCCACATCGTTCGTCTTTGTCGCAACCTCCTTGACGAGCTGTGCGCCCATGTTCTCAAACGCGTCCTCCAGCTCGATCTCCTTTGCGATCGTCACGCCGTCGTTGGTGATGAGCGGCGCGCCGTAGGATTTATCCAGTACCACGTTTCTGCCCTTCGGTCCCAGCGTCACGCGCACAGTGTTCGCCAGCTTATCCACACCGGTTCCAAGAGCGGTTCTAGCCTCTGTTCCAAATTTGATTTCCTTTGCCATGATCCTTTTTCCCTCTTTCTTATCAATATTTTCTTTTTACTCTACCACTGCCAGGATGTCATTCTGCTTTACGATGATATACTCCTCGCCGTCCAGCTTGACCTCGGTCCCCGCATACTTGGAATAAATGACCTTCTGTCCTGCCTTTACCTGCATGGTGATCTCCTTGCCGTCCACCATGCCGCCCGGTCCCACTGCGATGACCTCCGCCTCCTGCGGCTTCTCCTGGGCGCTGCTGGTAAGGATGATACCGGATTTGGTCGTCTCCTCCGCCTCGCACTGCTTCAAAACAACTCTGTCGCTCAACGGTACTAATTTCATTTTTTCACGCCTCCTACTTCCATTTAAAATCTGTGATACCTTTTTCTTATTAGCACTCACTTAATTCGAGTGCTAACCGATAGTGATATAATAGATATTTGGTCTGCAATCTGCAAGCAAATATATTTCTATTTATTTCCATTTATAGCAATTTTATGCGGTATTTTCTTCTGTTTTCTTTTATTTTCTCATTTTCTTCTATTTTCTTTGTTTTTATCGTTTTTTTAGATTTCGCTCCTGCCCATCCCTCTGTGCTCCTGTACCGCATGCCTGACGTTCCGGCGCACCATCTCGTTGCCCGTCTTCCAGAGGAGCTTTAACGCCTGGGAAAACAGCTTCTGTGTCTCCGGAGCGAGCTCGCTCTTCGCCTTCATCAGCTCCTGGATCTTCTTCCATCTGCTGTGGTAGAAATCATCCACAGTGCGGATATTTGCCTCCTCCAGCATGGAAAAGACCGTATCGACGATCTGCTGGCGCTGATCCATATCGAGCTGACCCAGCCAGGTCTTCACGGTCTCGTCGAGCAGAACGCTCTGCGCCGCCACGGCATCCACATAGCAGAACGAACGCCCCAGCACCTCCCAGGACATCGCGTCATGCTGCTGGATCCCGCTCTCGGAGCTTTGCACGACCTCATAGTTCTCCTGGTGCTCCAGAAGCATTCCGACAATGGACGACTCCGGCAGGATGGTACGGATCCGAGGCATCACACGCTGATAGGCGTCGCTCGCCACCACCTGCGCGCGAAAACCCGGTCCGTCGTTGCTGTAGATCTCCACAAGCTTCTCCTGCACAGCAGGCTCACAGTTCACAGCCGCATACACGGAAAGATTTCCACCCTTGGAATGTCCGCCGACACGGATCGGCGCAGTCTCGCGCGCCGCCGCCTGCTCCAGATACGCCACCGCCTTTCGCTGTCCCGGCGTCGTCGTCAGATAGCCCATATTAAAATTTTCATGCCAGCCCACGATCGTGTTGTCCGTCCCGGAAAAAGCGACGAACAGGCTGCCGTCGGAGAGCCGGACGCTCACGACGGAGAACTGGGACTGCTCCTCGTCGCTGATATCGTTGATATAACCGGAGAGCCGCGCATCCCGAAAGCGCACGCTCTCCGCCATCTTTTTCATCACAAACGGCGCGGATTTCGTCATGGATACATGCGCGAGGATCTCCTCCTCGCTGTTTTTCTCCCAGAACCGCGCGGACGCCTCGTCCAGCCGGATGTCCGTCCCGCTCCCCGGCGGCGGCACGATACCCTCAAAATCCACATAGACAAGCTGTGACAGCAATAAATTATCCACCTCGTTGAACCCGTCCGCCGCAAAGGAAAGATCCCCGCGCCAGTCCAGGTAATCCATCATATTCGCCATCCCGTTCCCCTCAGATCAATCCGTAATGCCTCAGACCGTTTCGTATGCCGTCGTCCATGATATCCGTCGTCACATACTCCGCCGCCTGCTTTGCCTCCCTGGTCCCGTTTCCCATCGCGATCCCGTGCGAGACGAATCCGAGCATGTCCAGATCGTTCGGGCTGTCCCCGAACGCGTAGGTGTCCTCCTGCGCGATCCCGAGCTTCTCGCAGACGCGCGCGATCCCCGTCGCCTTGGAGTGTTCCCTGGGCAGGCTCTCGATCAGCCAGCTGTTGTGGACAACGAGGTCGAACTTTCCCTCCAGATCCTGTATGACCTGCTCCGTGTCCGCCCCCTTTAAGTCGATGCTGAACTTGTTGATCTCAAAACTCCCGGTCTCCTCGATCGGTCTGACGTTCTCCCCCAGCTCCTCCCTCAGATAGATCACATAGGGATCGTCGCTGAATTCCCGGTCGATGTAGACGTAGCGCGGTCCCTCCAGCACAGCGAGCATGTGGTGCTTTTTGATGACCGAGATCGCATAGGATGTCAGCTCGTCCGGAAGAAGCTGCTCGTAGAGCACCTCGCCCCCGCAATCGACATGGGCGCCGCAAGCGGCGACCACCCCGTCAAAGCCGATGTCCAGCAGTCTCCGGTTACAGATCGCCGCACGGCTGCGGCCGCTGCAGAGAAAGGCATACGTTCCGTTTTTCCGCAGCTCGCGGATGGCAGGGATCGCGCTTGGCGGGATCTGCATCCGCTCGTCCCACAGCGTACCGTCAATATCAAAAAAAACCGCTTTTTTCATCCGTCTACTCCCTGTGCATGGACATGCTTTCCATAGGATAGTTCTTCAGGTTCTCGTGGATGCCGCGCCCGTCCGCCTGCGCGATCAGAGCATCGCGGTCCTTTCGGGAAGCGATCTGATTGTTGAAGGCGCTCGGTCCGCCGACACAGCCCCCCTCGCAGACCATTCCCTCGATGAAATCCTCCGGCAGCCGCGCCGCCTTGAGCAGGATCAGCGCCTTCTTGCAATCCGCGGCGCCGTTCGCCCTGCACACCTTCGCGCCGATCTCCGCATCGGTCTCCTTCAGGCTCTGGAGCACAGCCGCGGTCACGCCGCCGGAATTGGCAAAGCGCTTGCCGAAGGTGGAAGCGATCTGGTCATCGTTCGCCGCAGGCTTCAGGACGACATCCTTCGCCTTCATGATCGCGCGTATCTCGCTGTAGGTCAGCACATAGTCCGCATTTCCCGGTATCTTCTGATCCACGACCTCCGACTTCTTCGCGAGGCACGGTCCGATGAACACGGTCACGGCATCGGGATTCTGCGCCTTGATCAGGCGGGAGACCGCGCACATCGGGGAAACCGTCGTGGACACGCACTCCGCCAGCTCCGGGTAATGCATGCGCACCATGTTGACAAACGCCGGACAGCAGGAAGTGACCTTCTTTTTGCCCTCGTGGTATGCATCCGCCCACTCCTCCGCCTCATAGGCTGCCGTCATATCGCCGCCAAGCCCGACATCATAGAAATCCGTAAATCCGACCTCCTTCATCGCGTTCTTCCAGCTCGCCATCGTGATGTCCGGTCCAAACTGTCCCTCCGTCGCGGGAGCTGCCATCGCGTAGACATGTCTGCCGGAGCGCAGCGCGTTGACCACATCGACAATGAAGGTTTTCGAGCCGATCGCGCCGAACGGACAGCTGTGGATGCACTTGCCGCAGCGGATGCACTTGTCCTTGTCGATGACGGAGATCCCGTGTTCATCGTATGTAATCGCGTCCACAGGGCATGCATACTTGCACGGACGCTTCAGATGCGCGATCGCGTTGTACGGACACGCCTGCGCGCACTTGCCGCACTCCTTGCACTTGGAGGCGTCAATGTGGGAACGGTGGCGCCCCGCCTCGATCGCGCCGAACTGGCAGGCGTTGATACATGCCTTCCCGATACAGTTCTGGCAGTTCTCCGTGACCGTGTAGCTGGAGATCGGGCAGTCCTCGCACGCCGAGCTGATGACCTGGATGACATTGCCGTCATCCTCCGGTCCCGGCGCCTTCCCCTCCGCCAGCCGCACCCTCTGGCGTATGATCTCGCGCTCCTTGTAGATACAGCAGCGGAACCGCGGCGTCGGTCCCGGGATCAGCTGCAGCGCAACATGGTCGCGCTTCTCGTCCAGCTCCCCCGCAAAGGCGAGCTTTGCGACCTCATAGAGCACATCGTGTTTGATCTGAATCACATTCTCATCTGCATACATCGCATTTCCCTCTCATTCCTGCTTTTCCTTCTGTCCCATATCAGCAGCCCTATTATATCTGATTCCGGCAGGAATGAAAAGAGCAACGAGTGTTTTTTTCCGATACAAGATCACAGTCCATCCCTTATCGGGAAAACAGCCGGTATGCAGCGTAATGCGATACGTTGAAATCCCGCAGACCGATCTTCGTCATATCCCGGTAATTGCGCACAAGGTACTCCTCCACCCAGCTCTCCACGCTCCACTCCGCGCTTCCCTCGGCAAAACGTTCCTCCCAGCCTGTGTAATCCGGCACAGCCCCCGGGTGTTCCCTGAGATACCCCGCGATCGCCGGCGCCGCATCCGTGGACAGCCGGTAGATATAGCCGTAATCCACAGCCGTGCCCCGCGCTTCCGCCGACGACGCCTCTCCAAGCCTTGCATGGTTCAGATTATAGGAAGCAATGAAATAGTCCACATGGGAAAACGAGAACAGAAGGTACACGACGCACGCCACGCCAAGCCCGTACCGGAACAGCGGAAAGCCGGGCCGCACGATCATCACAACGACTCCCGCCATCCAGAGCGCGATCGCCGCAAGCGCCACCAGCACGGACACCCGCAAAAAGGTCAGCTGGTACGCACGGATGTAGAGCAGCATCCGAAAGGCGCTCGACGCCGTCATGATGAACGTGCAGCCGCAGATCACCAGCAGGATGACATTCAACAGCCTGCTCTCCCGGAAATATTTCCGGACCGCCAGCACGACGATCAAATTCAGCACGCACACGAACAACAGCTGGAAAAACCCCTGCCTCGCATACTCCGCATAAGTCACGCCATGCGGAAGCGCAAGGTTCCCCAAAAACAGATACCCGATCTGGACCATGCAGAATGCCAGGTAGAGCAGAGCGACCGACCCGGTCGCCGTGATCGCGATGAGCGGCTCTCCCTTTCTCCTGTCCGGCACAACGACTGCCGGCGCATGCTCTTGCACGTAACGCACTCCGCAATACGAGGAGAAAAATCCAAAGGCGAACATCAAGAAGACGCCGAAGACTCTGGACGGGATCCTGATCGCAGAGAACGCCTGTTCCACCAGATCCGCAAACACCAGATCCGCCGTCACAAGAAGCGCTCCCACAAGCAGCACAGACGGGACCGCGATCAGGATGCCGACGGCAATGTACCCCGCACGGCCTCTGCCATTCCGTTGCCCGGTCCTGCGAAACGCCATTCCGTCCGAAAACGGCTTTGCGATACAGGAGACGGCTCCGCAGACCGACACGATGATCTGCGCCAGATACGTTCCGACATCCCATTGCCGATCCTGTGCAAAATTGTGCATCAGCAACGCCACCAAAAGCAAAAAGATCGCCGCATCGTTCCAGAAGATCATGGTCCTGTTCCCTGTGAGGAAATTGGAGACGCCCAGCAGCACCATGACGGATGCCGCGAACCGTCCGTCCCGCTTTGGCTCTGCCCCAAAGATCCTGCAGACACACGCCACATATGCGATCGCCGCGACCGTCCATACCGGCGAGAGAATGCCGGACGGATTGCGGTAGAGACAGACCACATAGACCAGCGCGTAGAGACCGCTCGCCGACGCCAGCGGTTTGAAGACCGCCGCGCTCTTCTGCCGTTCCTGCTGCTGCCTGATCAGCGCCTGTTGCTGCTGTACCGCCCAGTTCTGCATCAGATTCCCATCCATATCACTTACCCTCCTGCTGTTCCGTTTCTTTTATCCCTTCCTGCTCCCCGTCCGGCACGTATTCCAAGAGATCCCCCGGCTGGCAGCCGAGTACCTTGCAGATGCGGTTCAGGGTATCAAGACGGATCGCCTTTGCCTTGCCGTTCTTTAAGATCGAAATATTCGCCATCGTGATGCCTACCCGCTCGGAGAGCTCCGTCACGCTCATCTTGCGCTTCGCGATCATCACGTCCACATTGATCCGTATCGCCATCGCCCCGCCCTCCTATATCGTCAGCTCGTTCTCCCTGCGCATCTCATATGCCTTATAGACCAGATGCGACAGGGCTGCCGCGAGCACAGCGACCACGAGGCAGATCAATGCGATCAACACCATAAAGATCGCAAATGCCGGTCCCAGACAGCGCACGAATGCGAGGAACACCACACCGCCGAACCAGAGCTCGGCAAGCGCGACCGCCAGGCGGCTGATCCTGCGAAAGGCTGCGGCATTCTCCCTGGAAAAGGAATTGTCGCGCCCGATCTCCACACAGACCCCCCAGAACTGATACAGGATCGCGTAACAGAGCACGCCGATGCCCCATCCGTAGATCATCCCGGGCCACATCAGATACGCCGCCTCGGGGTACATCGCCGCCACGTCGTGCGCCAGAACCGGCATCACCACAAGAAAAAAGACCAGCCCTGCGATCCCGGTCAGGATCGTGATCGTCTTCAGCCATTTGGAAACCT
>CANRBT010000072.1 GCA_947628935.1 uncultured Roseburia sp.
AAAATCATTACATCTGGCAATTGCTTTCCCTGTACTATACGGCGCAATGTCGTCACTCATTACTATGTTGTTTGTGCTTTCCCCATTGATCGCTATATGTCTGTTATGGACAGCGTCCGCATTCCGATGGAGCGTATGTGCGCTTTGAATAAATGGAAGATGGTGGGCGAAGTCCGTATTCCCGGAGTGTTGAATGTCAGTGACATCGAAAAGACCGATGGATGTGCGGAGTAAATCAAACATTGTTCAGCACCTCATCGATCTTTTCCTGAATACGATCCCGCACCAGCGCCGCGATCTCCTGCGTTTTCAGGCTGCCGTACTCCTCATACAAAATCGGCTTCAGGTAATGCACCTGCGTCGTGACGGGACCTAACGTGAAGCTGTTGAACACCTTATAGGAATCGATCAGGGCGATCGGAACGATCGGGGCTTTGGATTTGAGGGCGATCTTAAAGCTGCCTGCCTTAAAGTCGCACACGCGGTTGCGGTTATTAAAGTCATAACCCCCTTCCGGAAAGAGGATATAGCGCTTTCCGGATCGAACCTCCTCGGAAACCTCATTGATGATCGTAAGCGCCTGCCGGACATCCTTCTTGTCCAGCCGCTTGCCCTGTACCAGATCCACGAATTCCCGCACAAGGATCGTGTTGGACTTTGCCTTGTCCATCACAAGTGAGCACGGTTCTGCGTGCGTGTGGATAATACCGAGCGCATCATATTTTCCCTGATGGTTTGGATACATCATATAACCGCCCTCCGCCGGAAGATTCTCTGTTCCGTAAGCTTTGGTGCGTATCGCTCCTGTGACCTTCATCAGGCGGATGACATGTCTTGCCAGCTGATAGCGCTCCTCTATTGAATATTTTTCCGGATTATCCGCCTCCCTGCGCATCTTGGGGATGATATAAGGGGCGCGGAACAGATTCATAAGGATTACATAGATAAACTTTATCATCGAACAGAAAGAACCTCCGTCACATGCTTTTCTCATTATAGCCTATTTTTTGAAAAAAGACAACTAACGACGGTTCCAAAAACCCGCAGCTATTCACGGAAGATAGGTACTCGAGTAATAGGGGATCGTCAAATACTGTCCGGCATGGATCTCATTCGCATCAATATGATTCAGGCTGCATACCTCGTCAATATATGCCTGCACACTCTCATACTCTCCTGTCCGATAGGTGTCCGCAATGCTCCAGAGCGTATCGCCCTCCATGAGCTGAATGCTGGTATAATATTTAAAGGACGGCTCTGCAGGCGCTGCCTGCGTCTTAATGGAACCGAGCAGCGCAAGCGTCAGGATCGCCGCCGTAAACGCAGCCGCAAACATCAAAACGACACATAAGATCGTCCTCTCTCTCTCCATATAGATTCTCCTGCTCATAAAACCATCCTCCCTCTTATGCGCTGTGCTGCATCCCGTGTCCCGAGAAAACCGAACATCTGTTGCGAACACTTGTTTGTTATAGAGTATCATAATACCAGAACGCATGTTTGTCAATAAGAAAATCGAACAAATTTTCGGAATATATGTTTGCATTTTAAAGACGGTTGTGCTACACTGGCTATAGTACAGTAAATGGAGGTATTCTCATGTCATATGGTAAGATCAGCAAGAAGCAGCGGGAGATCCTTGAATATATCAAGCAGGAGATCCTCAACAGGGGCTATCCGCCCGCTGTGCGGGAGATCTGCGAGGCTGTCGATCTGAAATCCACCTCGTCCGTGCACTCTCATCTGGAAACTCTGGAGAAGAACGGCTATATCCGACGGGACCCGACGAAGCCGCGCGCCATCGAGATCATCGATGACAGCTTTAACCTCACGAGGCGCGAGGTCGTGAATGTTCCGATCCTCGGAAGCGTGGCGGCAGGTCAGCCGATCCTCGCCGTCGAGAACATCGAGAATTATTTTCCGATCCCCGCAGAGTTCATGCCGAACACGGAGACCTTTATGCTGCGCGTCAAGGGGGAGAGCATGGTGAATGCCGGGATTTTTGACGGGGATCAGATCCTGGTACAGCAGCAGTCCACGGCGCGCAACGGGGACATTGTCGTAGCGCTGGTCGATGACTCCGCCACGGTCAAGACCTTCTATAAGGAGGATGGTCATATCCGTCTGCAGCCAGAGAATGATACGATGGAGCCGATCATCGTGGAGGACTGCGCGATCCTCGGGAAGGTCTTCGGTGTGTTTCGGCTGTTCTCCTGACCATAAAAAGCCGGATGTGTCCTGGTGAGACACATCCGGCTTTTTAAAATCTTTTATCTACATTTAATATCTGTATGATCCATCTATATTAATCTTTGTTTTAATATTTTAGGTAAATAAAATATTAAATCATGATATATTTTCTTATATTTCGCTGATATTTACTTCCTTTCCGTCTCTCCAGATTCGTTCCAGGTCGTAAAACAGACGATCCTCTCTTGAAAAAATATGAACGATGATATCTCCATAGTCCATGAGGATCCAGGTTGAATTGGAATTTCCTTCCACCTGTCTGACCGTCATCCCTGCCCGATACAGTGCCTCATCGCACGCATCCCGCATCGCCTGTATCTGATTCTGATTGCTTCCGGTCGCCAGAATAAAATAATCCGCCACGGTAGATACCTCCCGGATGTCGATCACCCTGACATCCTCCGCCTTTCGGTCCTCCAGGGCAGCCACAGCCACCTTACAATACTCTTCCATCATCCTATACCTCCTCCTTTCCCTTTTGATATTGTCTGTAATATTCATATGCGATCTGCGTCGCAGGGTCGATCATGCTTCCCCTTCCGCGCTCGAACTGCAGGGTGTCCCGAAGGATCATCAGAAGACAGGCATCCAGATCCCGAAACGCCAGCTGGCGGATCTGATCCAGATGAGCGGCCTTGCAGCGTCCCGGCTCTATATAATCCGCAATGAATACGATCTTGTCCAACAGGCTCATATCGGGAGCCCCTGTCGTGTGTACCTTGATCGCATGAAGCACATCGGGATCCTTCACGCCATATTCTTCCTCCGCAAGGAACGCGCCAAGCTTTGCGTGCAGCAGAAAGGGACTTTGCGCCTCCACCTCATTGATCGCGATGTCATTTTTCTCACACATCTCTAATTTTTCCTCGTTGGGGATGCATTTTGCACAGTCATGCAGCAATCCTGCCAACATGGCTTTCTCCACGGAATACCCGTATGCCATGGCCAGACAGCCTGCAGTGTACATGACGCCCTTGGTGTGCACATAGCGTCCCTTGTCCAACGTCTTTTTCAGCTTCTTGCGAATCTCATTCTGCTCCATGCCCTCTGTCTCCCCTCATTTTGTTCCGCCGCATCCATATAATCCATGCTCCCGGATATAGTCCCATGCCGCATCGGGAAGCATTTGGGGGTGCACTCCCTCCGCCAGCTCCCGCCGAAGCCTGGTAGACGATACATCCATGCATCCTCCGTGGATCGGTTCAATGCATGCCGGACAGAGCAGCGTCCTGATATAGGCACTCTTTTGTTCGATCTTCTTCTCATCCATCTCGTCCCGCGCAGCCACCAGAAGGGTCGCCTTTTCACAGATGACCTCCGGATGCACCCACTGTTCAAAATAATCCAGCGAGTCTGCTCCCATGATAAAATAAAAGGCTGTGTCGGGATATTGTTCCTTTAACTTTGACAACGTGCGGTAGGTATAGCTCGTTTCCTCCGCCTCCACCTCGAGTCTGGAAAGACAAAAGCCCGGATAAGGCGCGATCGCACGCTCCGTCATCTCCGCACGCTGTGCCGCAGGAGTCATTGCACCCTCATTCTTGTGAGGCGCATGTCCCGAAGGCATGAACCACACGGCGTCCAGCGCATATTCCGCCATCGCGCGCTCAGCAATCGCCAGATGCCCCTGGTGGATCGGATCAAAAGAGCCGCCAAAGATCCCTATTTTTTTTCCGCTCAGATTCTGTGCCATAAAAGACGGTCTTCCCTTCCATCGTTCTGTCATCCCGGCAGCTCAAACCTTGAGTTCTTCCTTGCCTGTCGAAACAAGATAATTTTTTTCCCGATCACCTTCACGACTTCCGAGCGTGTGCGCTCCGCAGTGATCGCCGCAAGCTCCCGGGGATCGTCCGCACAGTTTTTTAACACGGAGACCTTGATCAGTTCCCGCTTCTCTAACGCCTCATCCAACGCTGCTACCAGCTCCGGTGTCAGGCTCGCTTTGCCGATCTGAAAAATCGCGTCCAGCGTGCTCGCCTGTCCTCCAAGATAGGCTCGCTGCTTGCTTGTCAATGCCATACCTCTTATCCTCTCTGTTTATTTATAATAATCAAATTCATGCCCGTACATGCGTACCGTATCGCCGTCCTGGATGCCTCTCGCTTCCAGCTCCTTTAAGATGCCCTGTTCCTTCAGGAATTTCTGGAAGAACAGAAAGCCCTTTTCGGAATCCATGTTCGTGTAACCAAGCATCTTTTCGATCTTCGGTCCCTCCACCACGAACGCGGCATCATCCGACCGCACGATCGTGTAAGGCTCATCCCGGAGGAAACGGACCGCCGGATCAAATTCCTGCTCATAGACGACAGGCTCCTTGCTGCACGAAGCCAAAAGACCACTCACATGATAGAGCAGTTCCCTTAGCCCCTTCCCGCTCACAGCGGAGACCGGGAACACCTGGATCCCGTCCGCCTCAAATTCTGCACGGAGAGCCTCGATGACCTCATTCTCATCGCTGTAGATCGCATCGATCTTGTTTGCGGCAATGACCTGCGGCTTTTCCAAAAGCTTTGGATCATACGCGCGAAGCTCCTTCTCGATCGCACGGATATCCGCAATGGGATCTCTTCCCTCCGTGCCCGCCGCGTCCACCACATGGATCATGACCTTTGTCCGCTCGATGTGGCGCAGGAATTCCAGTCCAAGCCCGACTCCCTCCGAGGCTCCCTCGATGAGTCCCGGGATGTCTGCGATCACAAAGCCCGGCGCGTCTTCTAAGTCCACAACGCCCAGATTCGGCTGCAGCGTCGTAAAATGATAATTCGCGATCTTGGGCTGAGCGTTCGTCACACGGGAGAGCAGGGTCGATTTCCCGACATTGGGAAACCCGACCAATCCGACATCCGCGATCACCTTCAGCTCCAGCCTGACCTCAAGCTCGATCGCCTCCCCGCCGGGCTGCGCATATTTCGGCGCCTGCATCGTGGACGTCGCAAAATGCTGATTTCCAAGACCGCCCCGCCCTCCCGGGAGAATGACCTGCCTGCGGTTGTCGCCGGACATATCCGCGATCACCTTGCCGGATGCCGCATCCATAATGACAGTGCCTGCCGGAACCTTGAGCACAAGATCCGCTCCGTTCCTGCCGTGACAGTTCCGCTTTCCGCCCTCCTCGCCCGGCTGTGCAGCGAATTTTCTTCGATGCCTGTAGTCCGCCAGGGTGTTCTGCCCGTCGTCGATCTCAAAGACGACATCGCCGCCCTTGCCGCCGTCGCCGCCGTCCGGTCCGCCATCCGGTACATATTTTTCTCTGCGGAAGCTCACGTGGCCGTCGCCACCCTTGCCGGACTTCAGGATGATCGTCGCTCTGTCTGCAAACATAATGTCCCCCTATCTGATCAAAAGCCCTGTAAATGTGAAACAGACCCGGCTAACGACCGTTCCTTCTGTACGGTCAGTAACCGGGTCCAAATCCTTCTTCCTTATTCAGCTGCCGGATAGACGGAAGCCTGCTTCTTATCCCTGCCCTTGCGCTCGAATCGCAAAATGCCGTCTGTCAGGGCGTACAGGGTATCGTCGCCGCCAATGCCTACGTTCACGCCCGGATGGATCCTCGTGCCGCGCTGTCTGTATAAAATATTGCCAGCCTTCACAAACTGTCCGTCCGCTCTCTTCGCGCCCAAACGCTTGGACTCGGAATCACGTCCGTTCTTTGTCGAACCAACTCCCTTTTTGTGAGCAAAAAACTGTAAATTAAGTTCAAACATCTCTTACACCTCCTCGTATGCGAGATCTAAAAATTCCTTTCCGTAAGAAGCCTGTATTCCTTCCAATCCCAGGATCATCGACTGCATCAAAAGCGCCGCGTCATGTCCCGCCGGTTCCGCGAACCGGAACTCGATATCCCCGGACTCCGCATCCATATCATACCGACACGCGTCCCCGGTCAGACGGTCAAGAGACTCGATCGTCGTGAGTACCAGCGCAGAGATCCCTGCGCAGACAATGTCCTTCCCGTACACGTCATACCCGGCATGTCCGGTACAGGCAAAGCCCAGATACGCATTTTCCCGATTTCGAAAAATCGTGACCTGCGTGCCCTTCTGTTCTCTCACTTTCCTTTTATGCATCCGCCTCATCCCGTCAATCCACACTGGAAGGAATGCCCTCATCCGTCAGGCGTTGATCTTCTCGATCTTGACCTGCGTGTACGGCTGTCTGTGACCGTTTTTCTTATGATAGCCGGTCTTTCTCTTGTACTTGTAAACAATCACCTTTTTGCCTCTGCCCTCTTTTACGACAGAAGCCTCCACAGAAGCATTCGCAACATCATTTCCAACTTTGATCCCGTTGTCAGACACTGCCAACACCTGATCGAACGTCACCTTCTCACCAGCTTCTTTTCCAAGCTTTTCAATGGTAATGATATCGCCTTCGGATACTTTGTACTGTTTACCGCCTGTTGCTATGATCGCGTACATATGGCACCTCCTATTATCATTACTCGCCAGTTGCGGCGCCGCCTTACGGCGGACTTTGAAACCTCACTGTGCGGCATACTCATGTATGATAGCACATTCGGGCGGGCAAGTCAATCCCTAACTCCATCCATTTTCACATTTCATCAATGATCCCAAATCCCCTGGCTATCGCATAAGCGTCCGCCTTTGCCCATGCATCGGCGAGATCCCCGTTCATCGCCTGACGCCGCATATCCTCGACCGAGTGAAATCCATGTTCAATGATCATTCCCGCAACGCCTACGTTTGTCGCTCCCCGCAGGACTCCGTAATAATCATCTCCCTTTGACCTCTTTCTGTAACAAACCGTTCCCAGCGCCTGAAGCTTATCGTTATAACTGTCCGTCCACTCTCTCAGCGTTTCCTTATCTACTGTCTCAAAGCCGCCCGTAAATGAAAGGCCTTTCTCATAACTGACCTTTGTTACCGCCAGACCGATCTCATTTGCCATATGTATCGCCCAGTCAGACTCTGCTGCGATCTCATTTACAATCACGATCGTTTTATTGATCTCCATCGGCTGCTGGAAGGTCTGATACCCGTTCGCATTCTCCTGATTCGCATTTGTATGTATCGACACGAATAAATCCGCATCTCTTGCGCACTCGCCTCTCAGGCTGATCCTGGTATGGTCCAGCTCTCCGTTCGTATATCCGTTTATGGTAATGCTGTCCGTCTCTCTCGTGAGGTAGGAATCTATCCCATAATAGACCAGTTCTTCCTGCAAAGCCAAGGAAAGCTGCAAGGTAAATATGCCCTCCTCATAGCCGTACAGATGATCGCCTGTCAGGTAAGACGCCCCCTTATAGTGTCCCGGATCAATGCAGACAACAAAGCCTGACGGAGCAAAGCTGTCTGCCTCTTCCGTACTCATACTGTCTTCCATTTCCGTACTTGTACTGTCTTCCCCCGCTGTGACCGGCAGCTCCGTCTCCATACGTTCTTCCGTCGTTTCCTCTCTGCTTTTCGTTTGAAATCCGATATGGCCGACTGCCATGCCTGCGCCCGTGCACGCCAAAAACAGGATCAGCAGCACCGCAAGTAATGTTCCCTGCTTTCTCATGTGTCATTCTCCTCTGTGCGTTCTTTACCGAACCGGTCTTAAATCCAGCATCTCCCGCAGCGAACGCCGTACCTTCCTGCGCGTCACCTCGACCAGCCCCAGCTTTGTCATGTCTACGACCTGCGCCGGCACGGGATCCCGCTTCAACGCCGTGCGGAACACGGACAACAGCTCCTCCTCCGCCTCCCTTGACGTCAGGTTGATGAAATCCACAAGGATCATGCCGGAGATATTGCGGAGCCGCAGCTGCCTTGCGATCTCGCGCGCAGCCTCCTTGTCCACAGCGAGGAAATTCTCCTGCACAGCCCGCTTTGCAATGTTTTTCCCGGTATTGACGTCAATGACCGTCAGCGCCTCGGTCGGCTGGATGACAAGATAAGCGCCCGATCTCAGCCAGACGCGCTCCTTTAAGGCGTCCTCCATCCCGCTTTGGATGCCATAGAGCGCCGACAGGGAAAGCGCCCGGTCCGTATAATGCCGGATCCGCAGCGCAGGCTCACTGGAGGTCTCCACGCAGTCCACCGAAACGGGAACGCTCCCCTGCGTCACCAGCCGCTCCCTCCCGATGCCGTAGTACCCGCACAGCTCCTCGAAGATCCCGCGGTCATCCGTGAGGACCTCCTCGAGCTCATCCCGCCGCAGATCGCTCAGATGCCGAAGATATGCCCGCAGCTCCCGGTACAGGCAGCTGTGGCAGGTTCTCTGATGCGCCTTCTCGATCAGGGAGTGCAGCCGCTCCGCCAGCGCCGCAAGCTCTCCGCGCACCACATCATCCGGGACAGACGGGGCGTTCGTCCGGACGATCGCCCCGAGCTGCCATCCCCGGCTCTCCCACTGCTCCCGCTCCCCGGCAAGTAGCTCCAGATAATAGGATCGCTGCTCCCGCCCGAGCTTTGCAGAGACGGACAGCTTCCGGTTTCCGGAGGAGACCACTGCATACGTTCCCGTCAACGTCAGATTGGTCGTCACGGAAGGATCCTTGGACTTTAACGCTTCCCGGTTCACCTGTACCAGAAGCTCGTCCCCTTCCGCCAGCGCTTTCTTCCCGGAAAGCCGCCGCGTAAAGACAGGCTCCCTCACATCCTCCATCGGCAGGTAACACTTCTGCCCCGGCGCGATCGAGACGAACGCGGCGTCCAGATTTTTCGCAATGCGCTCCACACGCCCGATGTAGATGTTTCCCAGGAGCGACTCCTGATCTGCCGGCTCCGGCAGCACCTCCACCAGCCTCCGGTCCTCGTCGAAGAGCGCAGCGATCTCATATTCCCTTCCCCTCCACGCCTGACGCGTGATGACATAGCGGTTCATGCTCCGATCTCCTCCCCCATCTCGCCCAGAGAGAGGAATCCGTCCTCCGATGTCGTGTAGAGATCCCTCCTGTGAATCTGAATGGCATTCCTGTCGCAGACAAACGCCATGGGCGGAAAGAGCTCCTCCCATACCAGCTCCGGCTTGACGTTTTCCGTACTTCCGGCGGACAGACGCATCCGAAAGCACGGCTTTCCCTCCCGCTCCTCTACCTGAAGGTGATAGACGAGCCGCTTCAGGTCCACCACCCGCTCTCCCTTCTTCGTCTGCTTTGTGATAAGAAGCTCCTCCTGGTCCGTGAAACGGCTCTTTACCACTGCGGCAAGCTCTGCCGCCGTTGCTGGGATCTCATACCCGTCCTTGAAAAAAAGCTCGTAATCCGCCGCCGCCACGATCGACATCGCCGTCTTCGCATCGTCCGGCAGCCTCCGGTAGCCGACCACGCGGACGCCCTCCACCATCTCCCGGTTCAACGACCGGACGGCATCCCTGCTGGCGGGCGAGGTGCGGACCTCAATGTCCAGATATTCCCCCTCGCTCGTGATCCCCACGCCGAGCGGCGCTGCGAACGACATGATCTGATGCGGCGAAAACCCCTCCGAATAACAGATGTCGAGGTCCGCCCGGCGGATCGCCTTCTGAAAATAGCGCATGACGTCGAGATGTCCGATGAACTTCATCACGCCGTCCTTCTGAAACTTAATCCTGATCTTCATAGCAGACACCCCCGCCAAATTTTTTCACCCCGCAGCCGGAGCAGCGCGCGCGGCAGTTCGGCGTGACCTCCCCCGCCATCGCGCGATGCCACTCGCGCAGCAGAAACTCCCTGGAGACCCCCGTGTCGATAAAATCCCAGGGAAAGAGCTCGTCCTCCCCGCGCTCCCGCATCGTGTAGAAATCCGGATCCACCCCGCACTCCCGGAACGCCTCCTGCCATCTTCCGTAGTCAAAGAACTCCGACCACGCGTCAAAGATGCCGCCCTTCTCATAGACCCGCCGGATGACCGGCGCAATGCGGCGGTCTCCCCGCGCGAGCACGCCCTCCAGCACAGTCACGTCCGCCTCGTGCCAGTTATACCGGATGCTCTTGCGGTTGAGCTGCGCCTTGACCGTCTCGTTCACGATATGCGCCCGGCGGATATACTCCTTCGGCTCATACATCCGCGCCCACTGGAACGGCGTAAACGGCTTTGGCACGAAAAAGGATGTGCTGATCGTGATCTGACACCTGCCGGCACGCTTGTCCCTGGGAACCGTGTCATAGTAGCGCGCCGCCGTCTCGTTCGCGAGCTCCGCGATCGCGCGCATGTCCTCCTCGATCTCGGTCGGAAGCCCGAGCATAAAGTAAAACTTCACCTTGTTCCAGCCGCCCTCGAACGCGAGCGTGGCGCCGTTTAAGACATCCTCCTCCGTCAATCCCTTGTTGATGACGTCCCGGAGGCGCTGCGATCCCGCCTCCGGCGCAAAGGT
>CANRBT010000073.1 GCA_947628935.1 uncultured Roseburia sp.
TAAAAATCAGGGGGACGGAACGATGGCTATATGCTGCGATGAACAAAAGCGCCTGTTTACATTGGAGACGGCACATGCAAGCTATCAGATGAAGGTCGATGCGCACAGTGTACTTTTGCACCTGTATTATGGGCGCAAGGTGGAATGCGCCGGGGCTTTGGATTCCCTGGAGTATCTGCTGACCTGTCTTGACCGGGGATTTTCGGGCAATCCGTATGATGCGGGGGCGGACCGCACTTACTCGCTCGACGTCCTGCCGCAGGAATATCCGACGCTCGGGACGGGGGATTACCGCAATGCGGCGCTTGTGGTCGAGAATGCAGACGGGACCGCATGCTGTGACCTGCGCTACCGGACGCATCGGCTCGAAAGGGGGAAATACGCCCTCAAAGGGCTCCCCGCCGTGTTCGCGGATGAAACGGAGGCGGAGACGCTGGTGATCGAGCTTGCCGATCCTGTGAGCGGCGTGCGGGCGGAGCTTTTCTACGGCGTCCTGGAGCGGGAGGACATCATCACCCGGAGCGTGAGGATCACGAATCCCGGCACAGGGGTGATAAAGGTCAGAAAGGCGGCTTCCGCCTGTTTGGATTTCCCGTACGGGGAGTTTGAGCTGCTGACGTTCCACGGGCGCCATACGATGGAGCGGAATGTAGAGCGGCGGGGACTTTCCCACGGCACGATATCCGTCGGCAGCCGGCGCGGAACGTCCAGCCATCAGTACAGCCCGGGCGTCATCCTTGCGGAGCGCGGCGCGACGGAGGAGTTCGGAGACTGTTATGGGATGCTCTTTGTCTATAGCGGAGAGTTTTTGTGCGAGGCGGAGCGGGATCCGTTCGACCAGACGAGGCTTCTGATGGGGCTGCAGAGCGACCGGTTCTGTTATCCGCTGTCCTGTGGAGAGAGCCTGACAGTGCCGGAGACGATCCTGTGCTATTCCGGAGAGGGGCTTGGCGGACTGTCGAGGCGTTATCACGCCTGCATCCGTGACCATCTCTGCCGGGGGAGCTATGCAAAAAGGGTCCGTCCGGTCCTGCTGAACAGCTGGGAGGCTGCATATTTTGATTTTACCGGCGAGACGATCGCAGGGCTTGCCAGGGAAGCGGCGGCGCTCGGGATGGATCTGGTCGTGATGGACGACGGCTGGTTCGGAAAGCGGGAGGATGACAACAGCGGGCTCGGAGACTGGCAGGTCAATGAGAAAAAGCTGGGCTGCTCGCTGGGCAGCCTGATCCGGCAGGTGAACGGGCAGGGCGTCGGCTTCGGTATCTGGATCGAACCGGAGATGGTGTCGGAAGACAGCAGGCTTTACCGGGAGCACCCGGACTGGGCGCTTGCGATACCGGGACGGAAACCCGTGCGGTCGAGGAATCAGCTCGTGCTCGATTTCTCGCGGAAGGAGGTGCGGGACCACATATTTGCACAGATCTGTGAGGTGCTCGATCAGGGAAATGTGGAGTACGTGAAGTGGGACATGAACCGGAGCCTTTTTGAACTGTATTCCGCGGACAAGGCGTACGGAAGGGTTGCCTACGATTACATGCTCGGGGTGTATGAGTTCCTGGAGCGGCTGCTGCAAAGATATCCGGGGCTTCTGCTCGAGGGCTGCAGCGGGGGAGGGGGCAGGTTCGACGCCGGAATGCTCTATTACTGTCCGCAGATCTGGTGCAGTGACAATACGGATGCGATCGACCGGCTGCGGATTCAGTACGGGACATCCTTTTTCTTTCCCGCCAGCACGATGGGAGCGCATGTGTCCGCGGTCCCGAACCACCAGACGGGGCGGAGCGTGAGCCTGCGGACCAGAGGCATCGTGGCGATGGCGGGGGCGTTCGGCTATGAGCTGGATCCGGCGAAGCTTGACGAGGAGGAGCGCGCAGAGATCCGGCAGCAGATCGCGCAGTACAAACGGCTGGCGCCGCTGATCCTGTGGGGAGACTACTATCGTCTGTCCGACCCGGCAGAGGGAGGGCTTGCGGCATGGGAATTTGTGTCGCCGGACGGGACCCGCGCGCTGCTGTGCGGGGTCATGCAGGAGGTGCATGGGAATATGCCGGTCGTCTGTCTGCGGCTGAAGGGGCTGATCCCGGACGCGAGATACCGGGACGCTGCCACGGGCGCATGTTATTCGGGTGCGGCGCTGATGTACGGCGGTCTGCCGTTTATACAAAAGACGGAGGAGTACGGCGCGTACTGCATCGAGCTGGAGCCTGCCGGGGAAAAGAGCACGACAGAGACGGCGGGGACGCGGTCCGCGCGGGGAAATGCGCAGAAGGCAGCGGAGCGGATCTACGATGCGTTGAAAAGAGATCTGCCGGACCTGCAAAAACGGCGGGAAAACCACAGGCTCGTGGTCTCCCTGGGCGGAGGCTCCGGCGCGGGCAAGAGCAGCGTCGCGGCGCTGCTGGCGGAGCGCTTTCAGGAGGAGGGGATCGGCTGCCTGGTCGTCGCGGGGGACAATTATCCGCACTGCGTTCCGGAGGAAAACGATGCAAAGCGGCGGGCTTGCTATGAGAAGGACGGCAGAAAGGGACTGGAGGAATATCTGGGGACGGAGCGGGAGCTGGATTTTGCGGGGATCAATGCGGTTCTGGAACGGTTTTTGCAGGGGGATGATACGCTCTGCATCAAAAAAATGGGACGAAAGCCCTCGGAGATCTGGGAGGAACAGGCGGATGTCTCCGGCGTGTTCGTGCTGATCCTGGAGTGGACCCATGCGAACAGCCCGTATGTCCGCGGCGTGGATTATCCCATCCTGCTGCAGAGCACGCCAGAGGAGACAAAAAGCGACCGAAAGGCGAGGAACCGGGATGCCGATACGGACAGCCCGTTCACTGCGCTCGTGCTGGAGATCGAGCAAAAGCAGATCGACGCGCAGGCGCACCGCGCGCGGCTGATCGTCGCGAGAGATGGCAGGAGGCTGACGTATCAGGAGTATTGCAGAGCGATGGAGGGATTGCGATGAAAAGCGCTGTGGGTCAGGGAGTCATGCTCAACGCGTACCCGGACAGCATGGGAGGCAGGCTGTCGGATATGGTGGAGCTTTTGCGGCAGGAGGAATGGGACGGAGCCGTGCAGGATCTCTATCTTCTGCCCAGCCTGTATCACTCCGATCTGGACCGGGGCTTTTCCGTCATCGACTATGACCTGAATGAGGAGCTGGCGTCCGCGGAGGATCTTCAGGCATTGCGGGCGCTCGGGATCGGGCTGAAGCTTGATTTTGTGCTGAACCATGCGTCCGTGCAGTCGCCGCAGTTTCAGGACCTGCTGGAGCACGGGGAGAAGTCGCGATACCGGGATTTCTTTCTCGACTGGAACGCCTTCTGGGAGGGCTGCGGGGAGCGGACGGAGGAAGGCTATATCCTGCCGGGGGAAGAGTATCTTTCCAACATGTTCTTCCGCAAGCCGGGGCTGCCGCTCCTTCTGGTGCCGTTCCCGGACGGCAGCCGCGTACCGTACTGGAACACCTTTTATCAGGAGGAGGTGCGCGACGGGCAGGGACGCGTGACGGGCTATCGCGGGCAGATGGACCTGAATATCCGGTCGCCGCTGGTGCGGGAGTTTTACCGGGACACGCTGAAAAAGCTGGCGGGCTACGGCGCGGGCATCGTGCGTCTGGACGCGTTCGCCTACGCGCACAAGGAGGCGGGGGCGAAAAATTTCCTGAATGAACCGGGGACCTGGGAGCTGCTGGCGGATATCCGCGCTCTTGCGGACAGGTACGGGTTTGAGCTCCTGCCGGAGATCCATGCAAGCTATGAGGAAAAGGTCTATGAAAAGCTCGCGCAGAAGGGCTATCTGGTCTACGATTTCTTCCTTCCGGGACTGCTCATCGAGGCGCTGGAGAAAAAGTCCGGCAGGCATATCAAGCGCTGGGCGCAGGAGATCGCGGAAAAGAAGATCCGTACCGTCAATATGCTCGGGAGCCACGACGGGATCCCGCTGCTGGACTTACAGGGCTTGCTGACGGAGGAAGAGATCGGGGAGCTGACAGAGCTTCTGGTGTCGCGCGGCGGGTATGTGAAGAACCTTCACGGTCAGAAGGGCATGTACTATCAGGTCAACGCCGCCTATTTCAGCGCGCTGGGGGAGGATGAAAAAAAGCTTTTGCTGGCGCGCGCGATACAGATGTTTCTGCCGGGGAAGCCGCAGGTGTGGTATCTGGATCTGTTTGCGGGGACGAACGACTATACGGCTGTGCAGGCGGCCGGCGAGGGAGGGCACAAGGAGATCAACCGGACGAATCTGACGCGGGAGCAGATGGAGGAACGGTTAAAGCTTCCGGTCGTGCAAAAACAGCTCGCGCTGCTTCGGTTCCGCAACAGCTGCGAGGCGTTCGGCTGGGACGCCGGCTTTTCGATGGAGGCGGAGGGCAGCAGGATCGTGATACGCCGGTTTCGCAACGGTGTTTCCGCCACGCTTTTTGCCGATCTCTGCGACTGCTCCTACCGGATCTCGACGGAGTCTTGTCCCATGGAGGAACGTATGCTATGATGCTTCCGAAACGTTTGTTGTATTGGTTGTGCCATGCCGCGAAGGGCGCGCTGTTCTTTTTTCTGGCGAACGCCTTCTCGTTGCTGTCGCTGCGCCCGCAGCTGCCGGAGCCCTGGCGGCATGCCCCGTGGCAGATCGGCATCGTATGTTTTCTCGCAGTCAATATCGTGCCGACGTTTTCCTCCGGAAAGCTGCTGGCGCGCCGGCTTCGCGTCTGCGCGGACGGCTGTGAGCTGCTGCGGCTGTTTTTGCTGTCGACCTCTGCATCCGTGGTCTATTCCCTGCTGGGGTGGTTCGGCGTCCTGCCGTTTGGCTCCCTGACGGAGGAGCCGCTGTTCTGGCTTTGGAACACGCTTTTGATCCTCCTGATCGAGAATGTGGCGTTCTGGAACGGCATCATCCGCATCTATCTCACCTCCGTGCAGCTCGGCATCCGCTGGCGCGTGCTGGGCATTGTCTGCGGATGGATCCCGATCGCGCATCTGGTCGTGCTGCTCCTGTTGATACATACCGCGGAGAAGGAGGTGCGCGTGGAGCAGGAGAAGCTGCTGCTCGACCGGTCGCGCCACGACGAGCGGATCTGTGCGACGCGTTACCCGCTCCTGCTTGTGCACGGCGTCTTTTTCCGGGATTACCGGTATCTCAACTACTGGGGGAGGATCCCGGGGGCGCTCACGGAGAACGGCGCTGTCCTCTATTACGGCAGCCACCAGTCCGCGGCGTCCGTGGCGGACTGCGGCGGGGAGCTTGCCGCGCGCATCCGTCAGATCGTGGAGGAGACGGGCTGTGAGAAGGTCAATCTCATCGCCCACTCCAAGGGCGGGCTCGACTGCCGCTGGGCGATCACGCACGGAGGCGTCGCGGAGCAGGTGGCGTCCCTGACGACGATCAACACGCCGCATCGCGGCTGCGAGTTTGCGGATTATCTGCTCTCGAAGATCCCGCAGCGGCAGCAGGAAGCGGTCGCGCGCACCTACAACAGCGTGCTCCGCCGGCTGGGCGATACGGCTCCGGATTTCCTCTCTGCCGTGCGCGATCTGACGGCGGAGGGCTGCAGGCGCATCAATGAGCAGACGCCGGACGTGCCGGGCGTCTATTACCAGAGCGTCGGCTCGCGGTTAAATGCGGCGCGCGGCGGCAGGTTCCCGCTGAACTTTACCTATCAGCTCGTCAGATATTTTGACGGGAAGAACGACGGGCTGGTGGGGGAGAAGTCCTTCCCGTGGGGCGAGCGCTACCGCTTCCTCGAGGTGGCGGGGACGCGGGGCATTTCGCACGGGGACATGATCGATCTCAACAGGGAGAATTTTGATGCGTTCGATGTGCGGGAATTTTATGTGCAGCTCGTGCGGGAGCTTGCGGAGCGGGGATTATAGGGATGCGAGTCCCGGGGCGGAGGAAGAGGAGCGATGATCTGCATTGGCGTCAGTTATAAAAATGTACCGCTGGATGTGCGGGAGCGCTATGCGTTTTCCGGGGAGGAGAGGGCTGTATTCCTGCGGCGGCTGCGAGAGGAGTGCGAAAGCCGGGGCTCGGTCATCCTCTCGACCTGCAACAGGAGCGAGATCTACGCGTGCGGGGAGAATGAGGATATGCTCTGTGCGCGCGCGCAGGACCTGCTGTGCGTGACCAAGGGGCTGGAGCCGGGGCTTATGCTGCGCCAGATCTATGCGTATCAGGGCAGGCAGGCGCTGGCGCATCTCTTTTGGGTAGCCTGCGGGCTGGATTCCATGGCGCTGGGGGAGGACGAGATCCTGCGCCAGGTGAAGGAAGGGTATCAGGAATCGCTGGCACAGGGGATGTCGTGCAGCGAGATCAACCTTGCGTTTCAGGGGGCGATGAGCGGCGCAAAGAGCGTGAAGACCCGGACGGAGCTGTCGCGCACGCCTGTGTCCGTGGGCACGCTGGCGGCAAATCGGATCGAGGCGTTCCTGCGGGAGCACGGGACGACGGGACGGGTATTGATCGTGGGAATCACAGGGAAAATAGGGGGCATTCTCGCCAAAAATCTGGAGGCAAAGGGCGTCACGGATATCGTCGGAACGACCAGAAGGGAAGCCGGAGGCGTTCCCTATGCGGACCGTTACCGGTATGTGGACGGCTCGGACGTCATCGTCAGCGCGACGGCGAGCCCGCACTGCACGCTGCTCGCGGAGGATGTCGCGGTGGCTGTGCGGGAGGAAAGAGAGCGGCTGTTCGTCGATCTTGCCGTGCCGAGGGATATCGACCGGAGGGTGGCAGAGCTTTCCGGCTGTACGCTGGTGGATGTGGATGATTTTCAGAGGGAGGCTCGGGAAAACAGCGAGCGCAAGCTCGCAGAGCGGGAGAAAGCGGAGCTGATCCTGGAGGAGAAGCTTGCGGAGACGGCGAAGGGCATAGCATTTTCCCGCTATCTGGAAGGGCATGGGGAGACGTTCGAGCGGTTCAAGAGCCGCACGTTCGGCTCCGTGTTCTATCAGCTGCGGGATGCGATGGGAGAGGACGGGTTTTCGGAGCTCCTTGCGGCGCTGACCGGAATGGAGGCATAGGAGCGATGGCGTATTTTCCAATGTATATTGATCTGGAGGGAAAGCCGTGCACAGTCGTCGGAGGAGGCACGATCGCTGCGGGGAAGGCGCGCTGGCTGTTGGAGTTTGGCGCGTCGGTCACGATCGTTGCGCCGGAGGTGACAGGAGAGCTTGCCATGTGGGCGGAGGCAGGACGCATCACGCTTTTTGGGGAGCGCGTCCAGGTGCAGGGAGAGCCGGGGCAAGGCTGCATGGCAAAGCCGTTACGGGAGCTTTTGGAGCGGAGCGTGCTTGTGGTGGCGGCGACGGACGACGCGGCGGTGAATGTGTGCGTGTCCCGGTTCTGCGGGGAGCGGCATATCCCGGTCAATGTGGCGGACGAACGGGAATTGTGCAGCTTTTATTTCCCTGCTATCGTAAAGCGGGGAGATGTGGTCGTGGCGGTTTCGACCGGGGGAGAGAGTCCTGCCCTTGCGGCGCATCTGCGCAGAGAGCTCGAGGAGAAGGTGCCGGAGGATGCAGGAAGTCTTGCAAAGGAGCTGGGAGCGTGCAGGGAATATGTCCATGCGTGCGTGGCGGATGCAGGGCAGAGAAAGCAGGTATTTGAGGAGCTGCTGGGACAGATGATCCGAAAGGGGGAGCGCCGGCTCTCCAGAGAACGGCTGGATCAGGTGATCGGGGAAGTATGCAAAAAAAGGAGAGAACAGCAGGATGAACCGGAGGTGGATCAAAAAGACGATCAGGGTCGGCACGCGCGGAAGCCTTCTGGCACAGGCGCAGACGGACCTGTTCCTGGAAAGGCTGCGGGAGCGATATCCCGGCGTTGTCTGTGAGAAGGTCGTGATACGGACGAAGGGAGACCGCATTGCGGATCGGCCGCTGCGGGAGTTCGGCGGCAAGGCTGTGTTTGTCGCTGAGATCGAGGACGCGATCCGCGCGGGGGAGATCGACTGCGCCGTCCACTCGGCGAAGGATATGCCGACGGAGCTTGCGGCGGGACTTTCGATCGTCTGCGCGCTGCCGCGGGAGGATGTGAGGGACGTTCTCGTCTGGCGCGCAGGGGAGGAGCTTCCGCGGTCGTCCGCTGCGGTCATCGGGACCGGGAGCCTGCGGCGTTCGGCGCAGCTTGCCGGCTGCGGGATCGAGGGGCGCTGCGTTTCCGTGCGGGGGAATGTGCCGACACGGCTGGAAAAGCTTTCATGCGGAGCGTACGACGGGCTCGTGCTTGCGGCGGCAGGCTTGAAGAGACTGCATCTGTTGGATGAGGCTGCATATCGCTTTCACTATTTTTCCGAGGAAGAGATGGTTCCCGCCGGAGGGCAGGCGATCATTGCCGTGGAAGGGCGCGAGGATGAGGCGGCGTTTTTTGCGCCTCTCTCGGATGCTTCGGCAATGCGGGAGCTTGCTGTGGAGCGCGGCATCTTAAGACGGATGGACGCCGGCTGTCATGAGGCTGTGGGCGTGTTGGCGCGGAGCGTGGATGCCGGCGGAGAGGGGAAGATGCGCGTCCGGCTGATGCGGGGCGCGCACGGTCGGGTGTTCCGGACGACAGCGCAGCTTCCGGCAGGGGATTGGGAGCCCTGTGCGGATGAGCTGGTGCGGAAGTTTCTGGCGGAGGTAGGATAGATGGTGACACTGGTCGGAGCAGGACCGGGCGATCCGGGACTGATGACCCGAAAGGGTCTGGAATGCCTGCGCAGCTGCGAGGCTGTGATCTACGACAGGCTTGCCTCGGAGGAGCTGTTAAAGGAGCTGCGCCCGGAGTGCGTGCGGGTTTACGTGGGGAAGCAGCCCGGTGCACATTCCGTGGCACAGGAGGAGATCAACCGTCTGCTTGTGGAGTATGGCGGACGGTATCGCAATGTCGTGCGGCTGAAGGGCGGGGATCCGTTCGTGTTCGGGCGCGGCGGCGAGGAGATACAGGCGTTGGACGCCGCGGGCATCCCCTGGGAGATCGTTCCGGGCGTGACCTCCGCGGTCGCTGTCCCGGAGCTGGCGGGCATTCCCGTGACCCATCGCAGTGTGGCGCGCAGCTTTCATGTCATTACCGGACACGGGGCGTTCGGGGAGCGTGTGGCGGAGCTGGAGGACTACGCCGCACTCGCAAGGCTGCACGGCACGCTGGTCTTTTTGATGGGGCTGTCGGCGCTCTCCGATATCGCGGATGCGCTGCTGCGGAACGGGAAGGATGCCAAGACCCCTGCCGCGGTCATCGCGGAGGGGACCACGCCGGGACAGCGCGTGGTGCGGGGAACGCTTTTTGACATTGCAAAGCGGGTGGCGGAGGAAGGTCTTGCCTCGCCGGCGGTCATCGTGGTCGGAGAGACGGCGGGGTTGTCGTTGATGCCCCAGGAGAGCAGGGAGGGCGCGGCAGAGCGGCAGGCGGGGGAAGCCGGGAAACGCACGCTCGGCGCGGTCGGTACGCGGCAGACAGTGCGCGCGTTTCGGGAAGCGCTGCGGCGCTGCGAAAGGGGGGAGCATATCCCCTGCGAGGTGACTGTGCCCGTAGAGATGGAGGTCTGTGATGCGGAGGACGGCGCGCGGCTTTCGGAGGAGATCTCGCACATCCGCAGCTATGACTGGGTGCTGTTTACGAGCAAGCAGGCCGTGGAATGCTTTTTTGCGGCGTTTCGTTCCGCGGGGGAGGATGTGCGGACGCTGGCGGGCTGCAGGTTCGGCGTGATCGGGGCGGGGACGGGCGGCGCCCTCGCCGCGCATGGCATCCGGGCGGATCTTATGCCGGAGCATGCGGATGCGGCAGCCTTTGCCGCGCAGCTTTCGGAACGGTTCCGTGCAAAACGGATGCGCGTGCTGTTTCCCCGCGCAAGGCAGGGGAACGGGATGCTCGCCGAGGAGCTCGCGCGCGCGGGGGCGGAGGTGTGCGCATTGTCCGTGTACGACGTGCGCGGCAGGCGGCGGCAGGCGTTTGCGCAGATCGGAACGCAGCGCGAGTTCGTGTTCTTCAGCGCATCCGGCGTGAGGGCGTTTTTTGCGGAGCTTGCGGCAGACGGCACGCGGCTGTCCCCGGGAAGCGTGTGCTATTGCATGGGGACGTCGGCGGCGCAGGCGCTGCAGGAGGAGACGGGCAACGGGGAGGAGATCAGGGTCGTTCTGGCGGACGAGCCGACGGTGCGGAGTCTGGCGGAGCGCGTTTACAGGGAGGAGAGAAAAGGATGGATCGGTTGAGAAGACTGCGCGTGAACGATGCGATGCGCGCGATGGTGCGGGAGACGAGTCTTGCTGCGGAGGATCTGGTATATCCGATCTTCGTGATGGAGGGGGAGGATATCCGGCAGCCGGTCGAAGCCATGCCGGGGATCTGCCAGTATTCCGTTGACCGGCTGGACGAGGAGCTGGAGCGTGTGCTTGCTGCGGG
>CANRBT010000074.1 GCA_947628935.1 uncultured Roseburia sp.
TAGTCCCGCCCGGCGACGGCATAAGGACGGATGCCGTAGCGGGCAAGCACGGAATACTGCATTCCGTAGTCGCTGACGAACAGATGCCCCTGTCTTCTCTGGATCTTATGGCTGGAGTAGTAGAACAGGTCGTCAATGTCAAATTTCAGCTCCATCGCCTGTGTCAGGAAATAGCTGAAATATCCCTTCCGCAGATAGATGGGATTCTTAAAATAGAGTCCGTTGTCGCGGACATTCAGCAGGATGACCGCCTTCTCGAACGGCAGGGCGGGGGCGTCGGCCGACACAGAGAGAAGATCGACGGAACGATCGCCCAGCAGCCGCAGAGCATCCTGATACGCAAGGGCGGCGTCGTGCTCTGTGGCGTAACTCCCCAGACTGATGTGTTTGCCGCGGTAGGTGATGCCGGAACGATAGTAGGCGGTACCGTCTTTTTTTTGTGCGCTGGAAACTCCTGGCAGCATGATGGACTCCTTTGTAAGATGACGTTTCACGTATGTGTTATCTAATAGAATAGCAGAGTGGGGAAAGAGATGCAAGCGAAGCGCCGGGCACAGGAGAGGAAACATGTGGCAGGAGCGGAATACAGGATGAAATCAGCCTGAGTTTTGTTGACTATGCAGCGAGAACTTGGTATACTAAGAGCAGTACGAAAAGGGAAGGGAGCCTTCGAATGAAACGGATTACAGGTAAGGTCATGATTCCGGTGCTGCTCATGGCGCTTGTCGCGTTCATATCCGCTGTAATGGGCATTGAAAATACACAGGTACTGCATCAGTACAGCACGGATATCAGCGGGACGACGGTGGATCAGCTGAATCTGATCAGCGAGATCAGCGGGGATTATAAGGAATTAAACACGATTGCATACAACCTGTGTGTCTCGACCTCCCGGGATGAGCGCGCGGGGCTGCTGGTGGAGGCGGAGGGTTTGACCGCGGCGATCGAGACGGCGATCGGAAGCTATGAGGCGTCTCTGGACAGCGATGAGGAACGCGCGGCTGTGCAGCAACTGCGGGAGAATTACGAGTCTTATGCGTCGGTATATGACAAGATCGCAGATTACATAAACCGTGGGAACAAGGACAGGGCGCGCCAGATCTGCAACGATGAGCTGAGTCTGACACGCGGGCGCATGGAGGAGTCTCTGACGGCGCTGCAGGCTTATATGGATGAGGATCTGGCGACGGCTGTGGCGGCACAGGAGCAGATCTACCGTCTTTCTGTGATGGCGAGTGCGGGCGTCTTTGCCGCGATCCTGGTCATGCTTGTCGTTGCGATCCTGGTATCGCTGCGCGCCGTGGTTCGTCCGATCAAGGATGTGACGAAGCAGCTGGGAGATATTATCGGGGAGATCCAGTCGGGGAACGGAGACCTCACAAAGCGCATCCGTGTCAGGAATAAGGATGAGATCGGACAGCTTGCCAACGGTATGAACGTGTTCCTGGAAACGCTGCAGCGGATCATGGGACATATCGTCATCGACTCCAAGGAGATGGGCGAGATCGTTGCGAGCGTTGCCGACAGCGTCGGCACGGCAAATGCCAATGCGTGCGATATCTCCTCCGTGATGGAGGGGCTGTCCGCCACGATGGAGGAGGTCGCGTCCGCCGTCAATACGGTCAACGGCAATGTGGAGGAGATCGGGGACGAGGTCAACGCGATCACGGCGTCCACGCAGGAGATGAACAGCTACGCGGCGGAGATGCAGACCCGCGCGGAGGATATGCGGCAGAAGGCGGTTGACAATAAGGAGAATACCGGCAGGATGATCGCGGATATTGTGGCGACGCTGAAGGCGGCGATCGAGGAGAGCCGGAGCGTGGAGCGTGTCAATGAGCTGACGGACGAGATCTTAAGCGTTTCCAGCCAGACGAATCTGCTGGCGCTCAATGCGTCCATCGAGGCCGCGCGTGCCGGTGAGGCGGGCAAAGGCTTTGCCGTGGTGGCGGACGAGATCCGCAAGCTGGCGGATTCCACGCGCGAGACGGCAAACAATATCCAGTCCATCAACGCGCTGGTGACACAGTCCGTCAATAAGCTTGCGGACAATTCCAACAGGATCGTAGAGTATATCGACGAGACGATCATGCCGGACTACGACAGCTTTGTGGAGACAGGCGTGCAGTACCGTGACGATGCGGCATATGTGAACGAGACGATGGATGCCTTTGCAAGCAAGGCGCTGAATCTGCGCGAGATCATGCAGAAGACCGTCAGCTCCATCCGCGATATCTCGTCCGCGATCGAGGACAGCGCGCACAGCGTGGGGAATGCGGCGGACAGCACGAGCGTTCTTGTGGCGCATATCGATACCGTCAACTCTGAGATGGAGACCAACCAGAACATCAGTAACCGTCTGAAGGAAGAGGCGGAACGCTTTAAAAATGTATGAGAGGAACGACAGGAGCAATGGAGATCAGATATAAGAGCA
The DNA here is from genome assembly GCA_947628935.1 of uncultured Roseburia sp. GTDB lineage: Bacteria > Bacillota > Clostridia > Lachnospirales > Lachnospiraceae > Roseburia. Next base: position 2,435 of record CANRBT010000074.1, read on the forward strand.
CAAGGGATGACAGAGAGTGCGTGACGGCATCGCAGGCGATCCTGCAGGGGCTGGCGGGAAACGGCGGGCTGTTTGTACCGACCGCCATCCCAAAACTGGATATCGACGTGGAAACATTGGCGGGTATGAGCTATCAGGAGACCGCATATGCGGTTATGAGCAGATTCCTGACGGACTTTACGGAGCAGGAGCTGAAGGACTGCATCCGGCAGGCGTACGACAGCAAGTTTGATACAGACGAGATCGTACCGCTGGTCGAGGCGGACGGTGCATATTATCTGGAGCTGTTCCACGGTGCAACGATCGCCTTCAAGGATATGGCGCTCTCCATTCTGCCGTATCTTATGACGACAGCGGCGCGCAAGAATCGGATCAAAAACGACATCGTGATCCTGACAGCGACCTCGGGAGATACCGGCAAGGCGGCGCTGGCAGGTTTTGCGGACGTCCCCGGCACAAAAATTATCGTCTTTTACCCGAAGCACGGAGTCAGCCCGATCCAGGAAAAACAGATGGTGACCCAAAAGGGGGCGAATACCTTTGTGGTCGGCATCCACGGCAATTTTGACCAGGCACAGACAGGGGTCAAGCAGATTTTCTCAGACCGCGCGTTTGCGGAGGAGATGGCGAAGGCGGGCTTTCAGTTTTCCTCGGCTAATTCCATCAATATCGGAAGACTGGTTCCCCAGATCGTGTATTATGTCTATGCCTATGCAAGGCTCTATGCGAGGGGAGCCATTCAGAAGGACGAACCGATCAATGTAGTCGTTCCGACCGGAAATTTTGGCAATATCCTTGCCGCGTACTATGCAAAACATATGGGTCTGCCGATCGCAAAGCTGATCTGTGCTTCCAATGAGAACAAGGTGTTGTACGATTTTTTTGCGACGGGAATCTATGACAGGAATCGTGAGTTTGTGCTCACGAGCTCTCCGTCGATGGATATTTTGATCTCCAGCAATCTGGAAAGGCTGATCTACCATATTGCCGGAGATGACACGGCAAAAAATGCAGCGCTGATGCGGCAATTGACGGAAGAGGGAAGATATGCGATCACAGAGGAAATGCGGCAGCGTCTTTCCGGTTTCTATGGCAATTACACTGGCGAGCAGGAGACTGCGGAGGTGATCCGAAGCCTCTATGAGGACACAGGCTACATCATTGATACGCACACTGCGGTTGCGGCGGGCGTCTACCGAAAGTATCGGAGGGAGACAGGGGATGAGAACACAAAAACGATCATTGCATCCACTGCAAGTCCGTTCAAGTTTACCAGAAGTGTTATGAATGCCATTGACGGCGCGTATGACAGCAGGACAGATTTTGAGCTGGTGGATGAGCTGAGCCGTATCGGAAAGGTAAAGGTTCCCAATGCCATCGAGGAGATACGGGATGCCAGGGTGCTGCACGATGTCGTCTGTGAAGTGGATGAGATGCAGTCCGTCGTCAAAGGCTTCTTTGGGATAGGATAGAAAAAGAAACGCCCCGCAGCTGCGGGGCGTTCTTTTATGTATGTTAGTCGTTGCTCTGATAGATCTCAAACAAGAGATAGACGGTTCCAAAGGAGAACACAATAGGAAGCAGGAACGTCTCTGTGTCAAAGGTGAGAAGATCCTCCGTCTCTACCTGAGGCGGCTCGAGCGCGAGCTCCACGGAGGACTCGTTGGAGATATTGACGTTGAACAGACCGTTGTGGAGGTTGAGAAAATCCTCCAGCGAGGACTGTACATATTCGTCAAATTCCGTGAACGTGTCACCGACATAGCGGGACGCAAATTCAATGCCGACATCCTCGGGCATATCCAGATAGACCCGGATGGAAAAATCACCGTCAATGCGCTGAGAGACGCAGTAGTTGGTCGGATATTCCCGCACCTGACTCGGGCTCACAGGTGTAAAATCGTCTCCGATAAAGCGCAGCAGGTTGTTGAGCAGGAGCTGGAAGAAAGACACCTCATAGGAAGAGAGAGGGCGCTCCGCGACAACGAAGAAATTCTCGACCATGCGGTTGATCGAATCCATCGTCTCATCGGAATAACTGCCTTCATCCAACTCGTTCATGGACTGATAATCAATGATAAGATCCTGCAGCTGCTGGTTGGAGAGGATGCCATCCTCGATCAGTGCCTGTCCCAAAAGAAGAAAATCCGGCTGTTGCGATTTCAACAGCTCTGTGGCCTGCGCCTCCGTCAGATATCCTTCACTGACGGCAAGCTCGCCAAAACGCCGGTTCTGGCGTGTCTGCTCGATGATGATTCGATCCACCTCGCTCGCTGTCATATATCCTGCATGGATCGCAAGCGTGCCAAGCTTGATCTGTGTGGAGGACATTTTTTGCAGGGCCTGGATCAACTGGTCTTTGGTGACCGCCTCCTGCGATAAAAGGTAATTCCCAAAAAACTGAGCATACATAACTCTACTTATCTCCCTTCAAATCTTGAGGTAATGATGTGGCGGACCTGGTCTGCATTTAACGGCTTCTGGATGAAATCCCTGGCGCCAGTCTCAATAGCAGCCTTGAGCTGGGACTGTGTTCCGACGGAGGAAACGATGATGATGTCGGCATCCTTGTCAAATTCGATGATCTCGCGTATCGCCGCGTTGCCGTCCTTGACCGGCATTACGATATCAAGGAATACGAGATCAGGATGCTCCTTTTTGTAGATGTCGATTGCCTCTTGTCCATTGGACGCATCAAAAAAGATCGGAGAACCAGACATGGATATGATGTCCTTCAGCTGCTTTCTTGCCAGAATGGAGTCATCACCAATCAAAATCTTTATATCGTTCAGCATGCTATCCTTCTCCTTCATGATAGAATATTATTTATCACTATTTTACACTAAGTAAAATGATTGTTCAATCGGAATCTTCAAATTTCTTGTAAGGAATTTTCAAAAAATGGCAGCGGAGCATTGCCAGGGACACAAAATCCTCCTATAATGTAGGGAACAGAGGGAGGAGGAAGGGTACAATGTGGATCATGACGGTATTTGATCTGTTGGTACTGGGAATAGGCGTTTATATGGCGGCAGCGGCGCTTCACATGAAGCGGACAGGCTCGGTCGGGACGATGCTCGTGACGGAGGAGGAGATGAGGCTGTGCAGGGACAAGGACGGCTTTATCGCTGCCGTGTACGGGAAGGAGGCGCTGTTTGGAGGGCTGATGGCGCTCCTTGGAGCGGTCGGGCTCCTTTGTTCCGTGCTGACGGTTCCGGGATGGTTCAAATACGTGAGGATGGCTGTTCTGCTGGCGGCGTTTCTCTGGTTTCAAAACGGGATGAACCGGGCGAGAAAGACGTTTTTTAAATAGAGACAGGAAAAAGGACTGCCTTATCGTGGCAGCCCTTTTTTGTTTCCGACCGGATGCGAGGGGATCACCGCTCATCCATCGGGACGTAGCTCTGATGACAACCGATGTTTTTGTAGGCAGGACGCATGATCTTGCCGCCTCCCGCCACCTCCTCCAGCCGATGGGCGCTCCAGCCGGAAATGCGCGCAATGGCGAAGATCGGGGTGTAGAGCTCGACCGGGAGATCGAGCATGCTGTACGCGAAGCCGCTGAAGAAGTCCACGTTCGGGCTGACGCCCTTGTAGATCTTTCGCTCTTTTGCGATGATCTGCGGCGCAAGGCGCTCGACCGCAGAGTAGAGGGCAAATTCCTTTTCGCAGCCCTTCTCGGCGGAAAGCCGTTCCACAAAGCCGCGGAAGATCTGAGCGCGCGGGTCGGAGAGCGAGTAGACGGCATGCCCCATGCCATAGATGAGTCCGGCGTGGTCAAATGCCTCCTTGTGAAGCAGCGCCGTCAGGTATCTGCTGATCTCCTCGTCGTCGGACCAATCCGTCAGGCTGCGCTTCATGTCCTCGAACATTTTCATGACCTTGATGTTCGCGCCGCCGTGCTTCGGTCCCTTCAGGGAGCCGAGCGACGCCGCGATCACGGAATAGGTATCGGTCCCGGAGGAAGATACCAGATGCGTCGTGAAGGAGGAGTTGTTTCCTCCGCCGTGCTCCATGTGCAGGATCAGCGCGATGTCCAAAAGCTTTGCCTCCAGCGGGGAAAAGCTGCTGTCCGGCCGCAGGATATGTAAGATGTTCTCCGCTGTAGAGTACTCCTCCTTCGGCGGATGGATGTATAAGCTGGCGCCGTCATGATAGTGATTGTAAGCCTGATAGCCGTATACCGAAAGCAGCGGAAAGAGGCTGATGAGCTGTAAACACTGTCTTAGAACATTGGGAAGCGAGATGTCGTCCGCAAGTTCGTCGTAGGAGTAGAGCGTGAGCACACTTCTTGCCAGCGTATTCATCATATCCTTGCTCGGCGCCTTCATGATGATGTCGCGCACAAAGCTGGTCGGAAGCGTTCGATAGTTGCTGAGCAGGCGGACGAAATCCGAGAGCTCCTTCTGGTTGGGAAGCTTGCCGAAGAGCAGCAGATAGGTGCACTCCTCAAAACCGAAATGGCTGTTTTTGTCCATCCCGGAGATCAGGTCTCTCACGTTGTAGCCGCGATAGTAGAGCTCTCCGTCGGCAGGAACCAGCTTGCCGTCCACCTCCTTTGTGGAAGAGACCTCGGATATGTTCGTAAGCCCGACCAGGACGCCCTTCCCGTTGAGGTCGCGGAGACCGCGCTTGACATCGTAGGTCGTATAGAGCTCCGGGTCGATCTGCGCGCATTGTTCGCACAGACCGGAAAGCTGCAGCAGCTCAGGAGTAATCTCGCAAAATTGATTCGTAGTCACAGGGACCCTCCTTTTTTCTTATTTTGTCGCCAAAAGGACAGGCTCTTTTGACGCTGACATGGTTATCATAACATAGATATTTCAGGAAAAACAAGGAATTGCGTATCATTTAATGAAAACTTAACAAATGGACAAACCGGCGCAGCCCCGCCATGTGAAAAAAAACGGCGGTTTATTATTGATTTTATGGGTCAATCATGTATAATAAAGAAGAAGTTGGGCAATTTTACCCGGCTACCCTACACTATAATAGAAATGAGGTAGAAGGCAAGATGGCAGAGATCAATTTGAGCAAGTATGGCATCACAGGCGCCACAGAGGTGGTGTACAATCCCTCCTACGAGATGTTGTTCGAGGAGGAGACGAAGCCCGGTCTGGACGGCTATGAGAAGGGACAGGAGAGCGAACTCGGCGCTGTGAACGTTATGACCGGTATTTACACGGGACGTTCCCCTAAGGATAAGTTCATCGTGATGGATGAAAATTCCAAGGACACGGTATGGTGGACATCCGACGAATACAAGAACGACAACCACCCGGCGAGCAAGGAGACCTGGGACGCGGTCAAGGAGCTTGCGATCCGGGAGCTCTCCAACAAGAGACTGTTCGTCGTGGACGCATTCTGCGGCGCGAACAAGGACACCCGCATGGCGATCCGTTTCATCATGGAGGTCGCATGGCAGGCGCATTTCGTCAAGAATATGTTCATCCAGCCGACCGAGGCGGAGCTTGCGGATTTTGAGCCGGACTTCATCGTATACAATGCCTCCAAGGCGAAGGTGGAGAACTACAAGGAGCTGGGGCTGAACTCCGAGACAGCTGTCGTGTTCAACATCACGAGCCGTGAGCAGGTCATCCTGAACACCTGGTACGGCGGTGAGATGAAGAAGGGCATGTTCTCTATGATGAACTACTATCTGCCGCTCAAGGGCATCGCTTCCATGCACTGCTCTGCCAATACGGACATGAACGGCGAGAACACGGCGATCTTCTTCGGGCTTTCCGGCACGGGCAAGACGACGCTCTCCACGGATCCGAAGCGCCTTCTGATCGGCGACGACGAGCACGGCTGGGATGACAACGGCGTCTTCAACTTCGAGGGCGGCTGCTATGCAAAGGTCATCAACCTCGACAAGGAGTCCGAGCCGGATATCTACAATGCGATCAAGCGCAACGCGCTGCTGGAGAACGTGACGCTGGATGCGAACGGCAAGATCGACTTCGACGATAAGAGCGTGACGGAGAATACCCGCGTTTCCTATCCCATTAACCACATCGAGAAGATCGTGCGTCCGATTTCCTCCGCGCCGGCGGCGAAGAACGTGATCTTCCTGTCCGCGGACGCTTTCGGCGTGCTGCCGCCGGTTTCTATTTTGACTCCGGAGCAGACCCAGTACTATTTCCTTTCCGGATTTACGGCAAAGCTTGCCGGTACGGAGCGCGGCATCACGGAGCCGACCCCGACCTTCTCCGCTTGCTTCGGTCAGGCGTTCCTGGAGCTTCATCCGACCAAGTACGCCGAGGAGCTGGTCAAGAAGATGCAGAAGAGCGGCGCAAAGGCATATCTGGTCAACACGGGATGGAACGGGACCGGAAAGCGTATCTCGATCCGTGACACCCGCGGTATCATCGACGCGATCTTAAACGGCGATATCTTAAACGCGCCGACCAAGAAGATCCCGTACTTTAACTTCGAGGTTCCGACCGAGCTTGCAGGCGTCGACACGAACATCCTGGATCCGCGCGACACCTATGCGAACGCTTCCGAGTGGGAGACGAAGGCAAAGGATCTGGCGCAGAGATTCGTGAAGAACTTTGCGAAGTATGAGGGCAACCCGGCAGGAAAGGCGCTTGTCTCCGCAGGTCCGCAGCTTTAAGCAAAAATAAAATTTAGATTTGATTTTTAAAACAGTGGGCAGAACAAAGCTGCCCGCTGTTTTTGCGTGTTGCGGAAACGTGAGATCCGATTTTTTGTACAGACAAGATAATATATAGAAATTCGGACAGAATTTGCCACTAATTTTTGGTTGATAATCAGGGCATATTAAAGTATAATAAAAGCAACAAAGGACAGACGGAAACACAGCCTGGGATGTTCGACACCCTACATTTTTGAACCTACATTTACTTTTAAGGGATTCCTATATTCGAAGGCAGATGTCAGGCCACCAGTGCCTGTGGCACATGAGCAGTGGAAGACAGAAACCGACGTGCGGTTACCCACCTAGCTGTGGCTAGGAGTCAAAAACGTAGGAACCGGCATTTTGGGTGATACAAAGGAATGTGGAAGGTACGAAGGATGAACCGACGGAGTACAAAAGATGCCGCATACCAAAGAGCTTCATGAAGTACCTAAGATTCACGGGAAATACAAACGAACACGGAAATACCAAGGAGGAAGCTGCTTTGCAATGAAGCAGCTTCCGTATTTCATGAAAAAAAACAGGAGATGGGCGCTGGCGGTCCGCCGTTAGCGTATTTTTTTAAGATGAAGCTGGTAAAAAATGTCAAAAATGGCATGAGGAAAAAACATACGGACGAACAAACACTGCCATGGCTTGTATGTGCGCTCATTCTTCTGTTACCGGTCGGCTTTCTCATCCTGCATCCGTTTGGCGAGACGAAGGAGGGGGCGGATGCGGACGCCAACGTTTCCCTCGGGGAGGTGCTAGAGGAGCTGTCCTTTGGCGTGTACGGCAACGAGGACTGGGAGGAGTTCTTTTCCTCGTTTCATGGGGATGTCCTGACCGGCGAGATGCTGTCCGCGCTGATAGATCGGCTGAACGTCAGGGATTACATGACACTGCCGGAGATCGAGGAAAAGCAGAAGCTCACCAGGGAGACGTGGACCGCCGTCTATGAGCAGATCCTGGACCTGCTCGATATGGAGCGGTCCGTCGCAAGGGAACCTCTGCTGGTGCTCGATGTGCAGGAGTCTGCGGAGGGAAGCATTTTGACCACCAATCGCGGGGACTTCGAGAGCGGGCTGCCGGAATCCTACTTTGAGCGATGGGTCGGATATGATCTGTATTGTACGGGGAACCGCTGTCTGGGGATCGCAGGCATTTCCGACGAGGT
>CANRBT010000075.1 GCA_947628935.1 uncultured Roseburia sp.
TTGACATCCAGGAGGAAATCCTCCGCGTCGAAGGGGACCTCGGGCAGATAGATCAGATGCGGCGCTGTGTTATGGCTGTTCCTGGCAAGTGCGGCGGCAGCGGTCAGCCAGCCGGAGTCACGCCCCATGATCTCCACGATCGTCACGCTTTTTACGGCATAGATAAAGGTATCGTGCGAGATCTCTAGGAGAGAGGTCGCGATATATTTTGCGGCGGAACCAAAGCCCGGCGTGTGGTCTGTGGCGCACAGGTCGTTGTCGATGGTCTTTGGTATGCCGATGATGCGCACAGGGCTGCCGATGCATCTGCCGTATTCGGACAGCTTCGCGACCGTGTCCATCGAGTCGTTGCCGCCGATGTAGAAGAATGCTTCGATGTCAAGGTCGGAAAACCGCTTGAAAAGGAAGACGTACGGAGAGTCATCGTCCAGGTAGTCCGGAAGCTTATAGCGGCACGAGCCGAGAAACATGGCGGGCGTTACGGAAAGACGGGTCAACAGAGCAGGCGATTTGCCGAACTGCTCCGTCAGGTTGATGTATTCGCCGTCCAGAATGCCTGTGATGCCGTTTGGGGAACCGTAGACCGTCTCGTAGACGGAGGATTCCAAAACGCCGGAGATGACGCCTGCGAGGCTCGCGTTGACCGCGGCAGTCGGACCGCCGGACTGTGCCACCATACAATTCTTTTTGTTCATACCAATACTCCTTTCACGAGGATTATCATATCCAAAAAAGAGAGGCAGCGCAAGGTCGAATTTTGAAATACAGGTCGAAAGCTGTCAAAGGAGGAGAAAAGATGACAGGATGCAGACTGTGCCCCAGAGAATGCGGGGCGGAACGGGAAACGGGAGAGCGCGGTATCTGCGGGCAGACCGCAGAGCTTCGCGTGGCGCGGGCGGCGCTTCACTATTGGGAGGAGCCGTGTATTTCCGGCACGCACGGGTCGGGCGCGGTCTTTTTCTGCGGCTGTGCGCTGCACTGTGTGTTTTGCCAGAACCGCCGCATTTCGGATGGCGCAGCAGGGAAGATCGTTTCCGTGGAGCGTCTTGCGGAGATCTTTCTGGAGCTGCAGGAGCAGGGTGCGCATAACATCAATCTGGTGACGCCGGGACAGTTCGCCCCGCAGATCGCGGAGGCGCTGGGCAATGCGAAGGCGCGTGGACTGCGCATTCCCGTTGTCTGCAACACGGGAGGCTATGAGAAGGTGGAGACGCTCCGGCGCTTTGCGGGGCTGGTGGACATCTATCTGCCGGATCTCAAGTATGCGTCCGGGGAACTCGCAGAGCGCTATTCGCATGCGCCGGATTACTGTGACGTGGCGCATGCGGCGATCGCGGAGATGGTGCGCCAGACCGGGGAACCGGAATTTTTCGGTACATATGAGGGAGATCCCATCGAGGCGGGTGCGATGCTGCGGCGGGGAACGATCGTGCGGCACCTGCTGTTGCCGGGACAGAAGGAGGAGGCAAAGGCAGTCGTCCGTTATCTGTATGAGACCTACGGCGACCGGATCTATCTGAGCCTCCTGAACCAGTTTACGCCGGTCGGCGATCTTTCCGACTACCCGGAGCTGAACCGCCGCGTGACGAAACGGGAGTACGAGGAGGTGGTGGACTATGCGCTCGCGCTCGGCGTGGAGCGCGGGTTTATCCAGGAGGGAGGCACGGCGGAGGAGAGCTTTATCCCCGCGTTTGACGGGGAAGGCGTATGAGCCGGATGTCGATGTCCGGGTCATACCATATTTAGGTTGACGCATACCATAGAATCTCCTATAATGAAGCTGGATTACGGGACTTACCTTGTTTTTGGAGGAAGGCATTTGAGGAACATAGGAGAAAAAAAGACGAGATACCGCAGGGCAGCGAGCTGTTTTGTGGTTTTTTGTCTTATGACGGTGTTGTTTTGCGGAAGCACAGCAGTATACGCATATACGCCGGTACCGGGAACGATCAATGACGGACCTGTGCGCGTGCGGAGCGCGCCGGTGAACGGGACACAGATAGGGCTGCTCTACCGCGGCACGGCTGTGACGGTCATGGATGAGGTGAGCGGCTCGGACGGACATGTGTGGTATCAGATACAGGCGCCCTGTAACGGGACAACGGTCACAGGCTATACGAGGTCGGATTTTGTCACGCTGCAGGCGGCGGGCAGCGTTCCCGCGGATGATCCGTACGTGGCGGAGCTTAAGGCGGCGGGGTTCCCGGACAGCTATTGCGATGCGCTGGCGAAGCTGCATGCAAAGTATCCGGACTGGCAGTTCGTTCCGGTACAGACCGGGCTTGACTGGAACACGGTCATTGCGCAGGAGAGTGTGGTTGGCAGGAATCTGATACAGAGCACAGCGAATGATGCGCGAAAATCGACGGAGAGCACGGCATATGATTGGTCGTCCAACCGGTGGTACGGTTTCGACGGGAACGGATGGGTCAGCGCCTCCGGGGAATATATTGCATATTGCATGGATCCCAGAAATTTTCTCAACGAGAATGACATTTTCCAGTTCGAGACGCTGGAATATGCCCCGTACCAGAATGCGGCGGGGGTAGCGAACATTCTGGCAGACACGTTCATGGCGGGCGATTATCTGGATACGAACGGTCAGACATACAGCTATGCCGACACGTTCGTCTCGGCAGGGCAGAGCCTGGCGGTCAGTCCCTATCACCTTGCGTCGCGCTGTAAGCAGGAGCAGGGCGCGAAGGGAACGAGTCCGTTGATCTCGGGAAGGTACGCGGGGTATGAAGGGTATTACAACTATTTTAATGTCGGAGCGTACACCACGGCGAATGCATCGTCCACTGTGAACGGACTGAACTATGCGAGGAGCCAGGGCTGGAATTCGATCGCCGGTTCGATCGCGGGAGGATCGACGGTCATAGCGAACAATTATGTCAAAAAGGGACAGAACACCATCTACTTCGAGAAATTTAATGTGGTATATCAGGGGCAGTTGTATGCGCACCAGTATATGACAAATGTGCAGGGGGCGATGAGCGAAGGGAGCAGTATGGGAAAGGCGTACACGGACAAGGGACAGGCGTTCGTCTTCCGCATTCCCGTCTATCAGAATATGCCGGCATCGGCAGCCGCGCTGCATGACACGGGGAATCCGAATAACTGGCTCTCCTCGCTCGCGGTAAACGGCTATAGCCTGACCCCGGTCTTTCACGGGGCGACGACATCGTATTCTCTGGTGGTCGGCGCGGACGTCGGGACGGTTCATGTGGACGCGGTACCGGTCGCGGCGACCTCACAGGTATCGGGGAGCGGGGATTATCTGCTGCAGTATGGGAACAACGTGATCCAGGTGACCTGTGTCGCGCAGAATGGCGCTGCGCGTACCTATACGGTCACTGTGGCAAGGCAGCAGCCTGCGGTCGGCGGCGGTACGATCGCCGTTGCAGACGGAGCCTCCGTCACCATGCCGTATGCGGTCGGAAACTATGTGACAGGCATCGGACCGGGCAGCAGCGCGGCGGCCGTGTTGGCAAACATTGCGGGGAACGGTTGTACGGTAAAGATCTTAGATTCCTCCGGGGCGGAGCAGACCGGAACGGTCGGCACGGGAAATCAGGTGGCGGTCTATGTGAACGGCGCGCCGGTCAGGCAGTTTGAGATCGTCGTGTACGGAGATATCAACGGGGACGGCAAGATCTCGAATGTGGATCTGGTGCTGATGCAGAAGCAGATCCTGGGCATCACGTCACAGACAGGAGCATTTCTGGAGGCGGCGAACGTCAGCCGTGACGGAGGAGTCTCCAACAAGGATCTGGTGATCCTGCAGAAGCATATACTGGGCATAGCGGATATCGCACAATAGAGGCTTAGGAGAGAAACATGAGAAAAAGATTGGGTATACTATGGATAGCATTCTGTATGGCGTTTGCCCTGGCGGGAGTGCCGGATGAGGTGTGGGCGGCGAGCGGAAAGGTCTCCGTTTCCGTGTCCGCGGGAAACGTGAATATCGGAGATACCGTGACGGTCTCCGTATCAAATACGGATGAGGCGGGAGGAAAGGCGGTCGCGACGGTGACGCTCTCCTATGATGCAAATATCCTTCAATTCGTCAGCTGCTCGACGACCAGCGGGGGAGGCGGAGGAAGCGTCATCGCGACCGGCGATACCTTTACGGTCAGTCTGCAGGCGATCGCGGCGGGGACTTCCGCCATCTCCGCGTCAGGTACGGACGGTGTGAGTTTTTCCAGCAATGAGGAGCTCGAATCCATGGCGGGCGGCAGCGCCTCGGTGACGGTCAACAACGCGGCAGCGGCAGGCGGTGGCGGAGCGGTCGGTACGGGCGGCGCAGGCGATGCAGGCGGAGCGACGGGCAGCGCAGGTCAGAACCTGTCGGCGGACAACTCCCTGAAGAGCCTTACGATCTCTCCGGGCACGCTGTCCCCGGCATTTTCGGGAAGAACGACCCAATACAGCGCGACGGTGGCGGGCGATGTGACGAGCATTGCCGTGACGGCTGTCCCGGCGAACAGCAAGGCGGTCGTGGAATCCGTGACCGGCAGCAACGACTTGAAGGTCGGGAGCAATGCGGTCAGGATCGTTGTCCGGGCGGAAAACGGCGTGACGGCGACCTATACTGTGAATGTCACGAGGCAGTCCGGAACGGACGCGCCAACGTCTGCGAGCGAGACATCGGAGAAACCGGAGGAGCCGGACGACGGGGAGAACATCGTAAGCGTCAACGGCGTATCGCACAGGATCTCGGAGAAATTTGCGGCGGAGGATATCCCGAAAGATTTTGCGGAGGCTTCCGTAACTTATCATGGAACGGAATACAAGGGCGTAAGCTTTGATAAGGGTTCCGTGAAGCTTTTGTGGATGGAGCGGGAGGGCGCGGAAGGCAGTTTTTTTGTTTTCGATGAGCTGAGAGATGCGGTTTACCCGTTCGTGCGTCTCGGAAGTGATGAGCGCTACGTGATCGCGTTGCTGGCGCCTGTGGATTTTGCAGCTCCGGAGGGTTATTTGCAGACGTCTCTTCCGATCACAGGGGAAAAAACGATCACTGCATACCAGGAGGAAGCCGCAGGGAGCGAGACCGCATCGGATTTTTACCGCTTCTATGGCGTGAATCATGACGGAGTCGAGGGTTGGTATCAGTATGATGCAAAAGAGGGCACCTATCAGCGCTCGTCGGTGCCGGAACTCAAACAGGAGACCACGATCGTCGAGGATGAGACATTTGATGCAGGTGCGGAGCTGGCGGCGATGGAGAAGGAATATGCGGAACTGTCAGATCAGTATTCCAGGGAGCGGGTCTTTGCCCGGAATACGATCGCGCTTTTGGTATTTCTTTTAGCCGTTCTCATCCTTGTGATCGTGAATCTGCTGATCGCGCGCTTCCGCAAGGGCGGAGATGAGATCGAGGCAGATACGCCGTCAAAGAAAGAGGCGTCTGCGGGCTCCGGGACGCCTGAGAGATCGAAGCGGGAGAAGCCAAAGCCTGAGGAATCGAAGCCGGAGAAGCCGAAGCGGGAGAAGCCGAAGCGTGAGGAGCCAAAGCGGGAGAAGCCGAAGCGTGAGGAGCCGAAGCGTGAGGAGCCAAAGCAGGAGGAGCCGAAAAAGAAGGAGAAGGGCAGTCTGGACGTCATTGATTTTAACGATCTGTGACAGGCAGCGCCGATAGGAGGGAAACATGCGGATCGCATATACAGCGAAGGCAAAAAAGGTCATAGACATTGCAATGCGGATGTCGAGAACAATGCACCATAACTATATCGGAACGGAGCATATCCTGTTCGGTCTGTTAAAGGAAGGAACCGGGGTGGCAGCGCTGGTGCTCAGGGAAAACGGCATCGAGCCGGACAAGGTCATGGAGCTGATCGAGGAATTGATCGCGCCGAATTCCGACACGATGCTTGCGGAAAGCGGCGGCTACTCTCCGCGGGCGACCCGGGTGCTCGAAGGGGCGCAGCGGGAGGCGGTCCGGTTTCACTCGGAGCAGATCGGGACGGAGCACATGCTGCTTGCGATGATGAAAGAGACGGAGTGTGTGGCATCCCGGCTGTTAAATACACTTTCCGCGAATGTGCAAAAGATATACGTAGATACGCTGGTAGCCATGGGGGAGGATCCCAACCTGTACAAGGAAGACTTTCAGAACGGAAGACCGGGACGAAGGAGGAGCAGCGACGGGACGCCCGTGTTGGATCAGTATTCCAGGGATCTGACGCGGCTGGCGCAGGAGGGACTTTTGGATCCGGTCGTGGGAAGGCGCCAGGAGATCGAGCGCGTCATCCAGATCCTGAGCCGGAGAAGCAAGAACAACCCCTGCCTGATCGGAGAGCCGGGTGTGGGAAAGACGGCGATCGTGGAGGGGATCGCCGCGCGTATCGTGACCGGCATGGTGCCGGACACAGTTCTGGAGAAGCGCGTGGTCTCTCTGGATCTGTCCGGTATTGTGGCGGGCTCTAAATACCGCGGTGAGTTCGAGGAGCGCATCAAGAAGGTGATCGGCGAGGTGAAGCGTGCCGGAAATGTCCTGTTGTTCATCGACGAGATCCACACGATCATCGGAGCCGGGGGAGCGGAGGGCGCGATCGATGCGTCGAACATTCTAAAGCCGGCGCTCGCAAGAGGAGAGGTACAGGTCATAGGGGCGACGACGATCGAGGAGTACCGCAGATACGTGGAAAAGGACGCGGCGCTCGAGCGGAGGTTCCAGCCGGTCCGGGTGGAGGAGCCGACGGAAGAGGAGACCGTTGAGATTTTAAAGGGGCTGCGGGCGCAGTATGAGGCGCATCATCAGGTGGAAATCACGGATGAGGCGTTGGAAGCGGCGGCGAGGCTTTCCGCGCGCTATATCAATGACCGGTTCCTGCCGGACAAGGCGATCGACCTGATGGATGAGGCGGCGGCGAAGGTACGTCTTTCCGCAGGCGGGGATCCCGGGGCGGCTTCCGAGCTGAAGTCACAGATCATGGAGCAGGAACAGGAGCTGGAGGATCTGCTCGCGGGGGGCGATCTGGAGGGCGCGCGCGAGGCGAAGGCAAGGAGAGAGCAGCTGGAGGAAAAGCAGAAAAAGCTGGCAAAAAAAGCGAAAAGGGAGCTTTCGCGCAAGCATCTGTCCGTGGGGGAAGAGGAGATCGCCGACGTGGTATCGGGCTGGACGAAGATCCCCGTCAAGCGGCTGACCGAGGGGGAAGCCGTTCGGCTGCGCAGACTGGAGGCAACGCTGCACAAGCGCGTCATCGGGCAGGAAGACGCGGTCACGGCGGTGGCTAAGGCAGTGCGCAGAGGAAGGGTAGGGTTAAAGGATCCGAAGCGTCCGATCGGCTCGTTTCTGTTTTTGGGACCGACCGGCGTGGGGAAGACGGAAATATCCAAAGCCCTGGCGGAAGCCGTGTTCGGCGATGAGCAGTCCATGATCCGGGTGGACATGTCCGAATACATGGAAAAGCACAGCGTCTCGAAAATGATCGGCTCGCCGCCGGGCTATGTGGGTCATGAGGACGGCGGACAGCTGAGTGAAAAGGTGCGCAGGAATCCCTATGCGGTCATTCTCTTTGACGAGATCGAGAAAGCGCACCCGGATGTGTTCAACATTCTGCTGCAGGTCCTGGACGACGGGCATATCACGGATTCCCAGGGACGCAAGGTGGACTTTAAAAATACGATCATCATTATGACATCCAATGCGGGCGCGCAGGCGATCGTCGAGCCCAAAAAGCTCGGCTTCGCGTCCGGAAGCGATGAAAAGCAGACCTACGAACGCATGAAGGGAAGCGTGATGGAGGAGGTGCGGCGGATCTTTAAGCCGGAATTTTTGAACCGCATCGATGAGACCATTGTGTTCCGTTCCCTGAACAAGGACGATATGAAGCAGATCGTCGGACTGATGACAAAGGAGGTGGCGGGGCGGTGCAGCAGACAGCTCGATATCACGCTCACAGTGCGCGACAGTGTAAAGACCTACATTGTAGAGCAGGCATATGAGCCCAAGTACGGCGCGAGACCTCTTCGGAGGAAGATCCAGAACGAGATCGAGGACGAGATGGCGGAGGAGCTTTTGTTCGGACAGATCAAAAGAGGAGATTCCGTCGTCGTCACATTAAAGAAGGGAAAGATCGTATTCGAGACAAAGAAAAGTGAGAAATGACTGGAAATAGGCAGGCGGATATTATATAATGATAATAGCATATTGACAGGACAAGCGGACAGGACAGAGAGACACTGCCGCGGTATCACAGGAGGATAAGATGGCGGTTATTAGTGAGTTGATCCGTTCGGAAGCGGACGGGACGATCAGCTTCGGGGATTATTCGCTGCAGGCGAAGGCGAAGCTCGACAACTATGAGCATCAGGGCGATCTCTACAAGGTCAAGACCTATCAGGAGATCACCAAGCTGGAGCGGAACGGCATGTTCGTATACGAATCCGTTCCGGGAACGACCGTGACCAGACTTCAGGTGACGGATGCGGGACTGCAGTTTTTCGTGGAGGGACCGGAGGATGCGCAGTTTACCGTGGAGCTTGAGAGCGAGACGGAATATGAGATCATGATCGACGGTGTGAGCGCGGGAAAGATGAAGACGAATCTCGGCGGTAAGCTGAGCGTCAGCG
Organism: uncultured Roseburia sp.; assembly: GCA_947628935.1. GTDB lineage: Bacteria > Bacillota > Clostridia > Lachnospirales > Lachnospiraceae > Roseburia. The sequence goes on from CANRBT010000075.1 coordinate 8,578, forward strand.
TTGAGCTGGGCGAACAGCCTGTGGCGGTCAGCATTCAGAAGCGCTAAGGGAAAAGAGACCGGGCGGTGCTCAGAGGATTCTGGGCGCCGCTTTTTCGTATGAGGTAGGAGAACGGGTTATGGCGAAGGGAAAAGCGAGCGTTTATTTCTGTCAAAACTGCGGTTATGAGTCTGCGAAGTGGATGGGGCAATGTCCGGGCTGTAAAGAGTGGAACACGTTTGTGGAGGAGCCGGTCGATCAAAGGACTGTGGGGAAGGCAAAAAGCGCCGGCAGTGCGTCCGCACAGGCAGTCCCGCTCTCGGCGATCGAGATGACGCAGGAAAAGCGGCTCACGACAGACCTGGCGGAGCTGGACCGCGTGTTGGGCGGCGGTATCGTGCGGGGGTCTCTGGTGCTGGTGGGCGGCGATCCCGGCATCGGGAAATCCACGCTGCTGCTGCAGGTGTGCAGAAACCTTTCCATGCAGAACATCCGGGTACTTTACATATCGGGCGAGGAGTCTCTGCAGCAGATCAAGCTCCGTGCGGAACGCATCGGTGTTTTTTCGGAAAGTCTGACGCTGCTGTGCGAGACGAATCTGGAGACCATTCAGAAGGTGATAGACCGCGAAAAGCCTCAGATCGTCATGATAGATTCGATCCAGACCATGTACAGTGAACATGTCTCGTCCGCGCCGGGGAGCGTTTCCCAGGTACGCGAGTCCACGGGGATCCTGATGCAGATCGCAAAGGGGGGAGGCATCACGGTCTTTATCGTCGGTCATGTCACCAAGGAGGGCGTCGTCGCCGGTCCCCGCGTGCTGGAGCACATGGTCGATACTGTGCTTTACTTTGAGGGGGATCGTCACGCCGCATATCGCATCCTGCGGGGCGTCAAGAACCGTTTCGGCTCCACGAACGAGATCGGCGTGTTTGAAATGCGGCAGGAAGGGCTCATAGAGGTAGAAAATCCTTCGGAATATATGCTGAGCGGAAAGCCGGAGGGGGCGTCCGGCTCCGTCGTGGCATGTTCGATGGAGGGGACCCGTCCCATCCTGCTGGAGGTACAGGCGCTGGTGTGCCACAGCAATCTCGGCGTCCCCCGACGGACGGCGGCAGGGACGGACTACAACAGGGTGAATCTTTTGATGGCTGTGCTGGAGAAGCGGCTGGGGCTGTCGCTGGGCAGCTGCGACGCCTACGTCAACATTGCGGGCGGCATCCGCATGAACGAGCCGGCGATCGATCTGGGGATCGTGCTCGCGGTCATCTCAAGCTATAAGGACCGTGCCATCGACGAGAAGACGTTGTGCTTTGGGGAGGTCGGCTTAAGCGGTGAGGTGCGGGCGGTCAGCATGGCGGAGCAGCGCGTGCTGGAGGCAAAGAAGCTTGGTTTTGACACCTGCATCCTTCCCTCGGTCTGTCTGGACGCGGTCAAGGGCGTCAAAAACGAGCTGAAAGGGATCCGCCTGGTGGGGGTGCGCACGGTCCGTGACGCGATGGATTTTGTGATAAATTGAGTATGCAATTCACACAAATTTTGACAAAAAACTTTCTTTTTCAAAACCGGAAAAAGGATGTTGACAACGCGAGCCGATGATGTTATATTGAATAAGCTGTCGCGAAAGACAGAGCACATTGATAACTGAACAGTGAACAGACCTTGAAAGTTCCGAAAAGAGTAGCA
>CANRBT010000076.1 GCA_947628935.1 uncultured Roseburia sp.
CAGCAGACAAACTCCGCTCCCTCGGCTTTTGGCGCCGCCGGCGTCAAAGGCTGCGCGCCTTCCTGCACGGTATAGCTTTTGTAACAGTTCCCGTCTCCCATCAGATCCGCTTTACAGCGGAAGAACCGGACCTGATGGCTTTTGCTTTCCTCTGTAACGGTCGGGTCGCAGATCACCATCCGCTCCCACTCTGTAGTCGCTTCCTGTCCGTTCGGATGATCAAACCGTTCTTCCGCTTTCATTGCCAGCAATCCCTTTCCGGCATCTATGCCATACACAGCGATGCCAAGTCCCATATCCGTCTGCGTGTTTTCGGAGAGCGTTTCCATGCACTCCGCCATCGCTTCTCTGCGCACAGCCTCCTCCGCCATCCCGGATCGTCCTTTTTCAGCCATCTGTTCCGCCGTGCGCTCCATCGCCGTTGACAGGTCTTCCTGCAGCTCCACCCTACGGTTCATATACCCTCCTATTGTCATCACGATCAGCAAGGACAAACCTGCTATCAATAATCCTACCACCATCATGCTCACGTTCTTCAAACCACACCTCCGTTTACCGGTACGCAAATCTCACAGACGGTACTTCGATTCCACGCATCCACGGCACGCACAGTCAACCGGTAAACGCCGGACCGTTCCAAACGGATGCTGTCACCCTCCAGATTTTCCCTCTCCCAGCTTCTGCCCTCCGGGTCACAGACTCCGCACAGCACGACAGCCAGATGATTCCCCCTGTAATCCTCCGCCGTCACAAGCTGCTCCAGGGTGTATTCTCCCGTATACAGCATTCCGGACCACACATATCGCAACGTGGGATCTTCTTTTTCACTCTCGGTCTGAAACCCTGCAAAATCCACTCCCGCTATGCTCTGCTCATCCTCCTGCCAGGCGCCGACCATCGCAAAAATACCGTCGTGTCCTTCTCCGTCTGTCATCCCCTGAAAAAGAAGCCAGACAATGGATCCCAGCGCCACTGCCCCCAGCAAAAAGCTTCCATAAGTCCGTATGACCTGTTCCATCCGACACCTCCCCTGACATCATCCTGCAATCCCCTGCAGATAGGCTTCGATCCAAAGATGCCACACTCCCTGGGGCATCAGCAATCCGCGCGCAAGCGCCAGCATGCCGGCCCCGCCTATCAGCTGCAGCAATCCTTCTCCATAGTGCTCTATGATTTCTTCCATGATACCATCCTTTCCCAATGTACCCTCTACGAGAGCAGAAACGATACCTCTTGTAACAATGCCAGCACCTGTGAAACGGCAAGCGCGCCGCCAAGCAGCGTCAGACCCGCCATCCCCAGTTCGGCAACGACAAATTCCAGACTCATCTTTTCCCTCCTATCTCGCAATCCCCCGCGCCACTCTCTCCTGAGAGACTCCAAGCAGCGGGATCTGATAATGATAGGTAAGCCTTACCTCCGCGATCTGCCTGGCATAAGTGTCGTCATACACGCAGGGGACGATCTCAAGCTCATACCCCAAAGCCTCTGCCTGCTCCTTACAACCTGCGATCACGACCGGATTAAAATTGCTGTTCTCCAGCTCCGCCACAACCTGTGCCTTGTATTCCTTCGCCGCTGCCACCTGCGCTCCCACAGACACCACGGCAACGCACACAGTCAGCTGCAATACCAACAACAGCAGTACCGAAAATACCTCAATAATATATTTCAATCACATTCCTCCCATTCTTCCAAGCATCTGCAGCATGACGACCATACCTGCCGTGAGGTCAAGCAGCAGCTTTGCCGTTGCCGCGAGCACAGGATAGGAAAAGATCAGCCGCATCCCAAACGTCATCTTTTCGTTCTGTATCTGATCCGCCATATCCTGCATCCGTCCCACCTGCTCGATCAGGTGGTTCATCTGTATCTGGAGATTCCCCGTTCCCCTCTCGGAAAAAGCGTGCAGCATCTTCATACAGCTCGTCACCTCCGGCAGATCGAACGCCTGACAAAACGCCGTGTAGGAAGAAAGCCTGTCAGGCTGTTCTGCCAGACGCCGGTTCAATTCCGCGAGCTCGCGATCCAGGATCGCCGGCGCGTGCTCCATGGATCTTGTCAATGCCACCTGCACATTGTTGTTCTGTAACAGCAGCATCAGCTCCATCAGCCATTGCGGAAGGCTCAGATATAACTCCTCCGTCACATCCCGCCTCGCCAGCCGCCTGTCTATGGTATGCCACAGCAGCATGACGATCATCAGTGCAAGACTAAGGACCGCCCCGATCTGATATCCGGCAGCCAGACAAAGGATCGCCGCAACGGCCGGCAGGAGCGCCCAGGGAAACGAGCGCTTCTTCTGCTCATTTTGATCTACCACAAGCGCATAGCATCTCAGAAGATACTCCGGCTCATGTAATTTCCGCTCGCGAAGCCAGTCATCGGTCAGCTTCCGCTCACTTTTGACATAGATATGAAGGAGACACAGAATAAAGATCACAGAAGATGCCTGTATCAAAGGGATCGCAAAAATATCCAGCTCTGCAGGACCGCCAAACAGACCTCCCATCGCCTGAAGGACATACAATGCCACAGCACATAGCAGAACCGCCACCACAATGGAGATCATGTTGTCCACATGCGCCTTCTTTTTTTCCGCCTCACGCTGATATCCTCTTTTTTTCCATCGCTCGATGTCTGCCAGAAGGATCTCAACGGATTCCCCGATCATGCCCCCATGAGCCTCCGTCGCCTCCAAAAGTCCGTGTACCATGGAGAGCTTCGCACATCCATAGCACTGCTCAATGCCCGTCATTCCCTCCCGCAGCACTCCCTCCTCACTCTGCGGCTTTCCGACCTCCGCATGAACGATCGCCGCGTCCAGACAGCGCCGCATCTGCCCGTCTGCAAAGATCTCCCGGCACTCTTTCCAGGCGCTTACGATCTTTCCCGTCTTCTGAAATGCATAAAGCATCTGCTCCATATAATCCGCCACATCCGCGAAACGCTTCTGCTCGTACATGCGCTTGTACAGATCCAGCACCAGGATCGGCAGGACTAAGATCACGGCTCCGATGACAAGGATAAAATGGAACGGCGTAAGCCGGAACAGCAATCCGATCGCCCCGATTCCCGCCAATGCGCCGACGATCAGCGCAAGATGCGACCGCCAGGAAAAATCATAGCCGTAGATATGCACCTCCTTCTCCAGATTCCTGGGATGCAGCAGCAAAAGCCGCTGCCACAGACGTTTGACTGCCTTCATTCTACTTTCCCTCCCTCTTGTATGTCTCAAATCCTTCACAGAAAAACGGATCCTCCACGCCGGCCATCCGCAGCCTCCTGATCACCTCCGGCGGAAGCTCTTCCGAGACCGCCGCCCCGTCCTCCACCAGCATATAGATGCGGTTCTTTCGGTCCTCCCTGCCATAAAAGCAGAGCTGATCCATATAGCGATGGATCGTCCCGTCCGGTCTGCGGACACGCCGGATCAAAATCCCCACATTCACATACCGGTAGATACGATTCTCCATGCGCTCTATGTCCCTGCTGTCCCCCATCATATTTTGAATACGGTCAGGAAGCTTGCGCACATCGTCGAGGTGGATCGTCGTAAATCCGTTCACCCCTGTGCTCCACTGCTCCAACAGAGACGTCACCTCCACAGAGCGCGCCTCGGAGAGCACGAGCCATTTGGGATTTTGTCTCAGACTCGCCTTGATCGCGTCTGTGTAGGAGAAGCCCGGTCCGACGCGCAATTCCACTGCATCGGCTCCCGGGTTGATCTCTCCGTAGTGGATCTCCAACGAATCCTCTATGGTAATGACGCGTTCCTCCTTCGGGATAAACTGCATAAAAAATTTTGCGCACTCCGTTTTTCCTGCCCCCGGCTCTCCGCCAAACACAAAATTCATGCCGCCTGCCACACAGTTCAGCAGCAAATGCAGCATGCGCTCCGGGCAGTATTTTTCCTTCAGGATCCTCGCAATGCTGTTGCGGACCACACACGGTGATTTGCGAATGCAAATGCTGATGCCTGTCGCCGCGGCAGATTCATGGATCACGCTGATGCGCATTTCTCTGGTGTCCGCCTCGAGCACCTTATTTGCGTTGTTGAACTGTCTGTTGACGCAGTTGGAGATGTGATGTGTGAACATGCTGATAAACTGTTCGTCTAATTTTTCTTTCGCAAGATATCGCCCGCGCTTCAGATCCGTGATCCAGAGATCCTTTCCGTTGTAATCCACATCCGTCACCTCCGGCATGCGCAGATACTTCCAGAAAACTCCGAACTGTTCCGCCGAAGGCTCAAAGATCATGACTTCTCCCATCCGACCCTCCTATGATGATAATCCGTTCATGCTCGCAAAAAATCCGGTCAGGGCGTTCCGAAACTCCGTCGCGACATACCCGTCCGCAGACAGCGCCGCGACAATGATCGCGCCCAGTGCAAGCAGTACAATGACCGCCAAGATCGCGTTTCCATAATGCTTCATTACTTGTTCCATAGACAGATCCTCCTTTGACGTGCTATTTGATAGAACTCTGCGCAAGCCGTAGCATGCGCGCTGTGACGGCGCGAAGCGCCTGTATGAATTGTTCATTCTCAAAATTTGTCGGTGCGGCGCTCTCGCGCCTGATGAACGCGATGCCCCTGTTGTGATGCATCGCACAATAGAACTCGTTGTTATATGGAATCATCCCCATCTGCTCCGGCTCTACGCGATAGACATTTCTCAGATACCGCTCATTCGCTCCCACAGTGCGGGCATCCGCACGCAACAGGAAAAACAAGCGCTCGGATATGTGATAATGCTCGGAAAAAAAGCGTTCCATGCATTCCTTTTCCTGTCTGAGACTGACCACCACCAGATCCGCCGCATACATGGTCCGGCGTCTCTGCACGGTCAGCTCCGCTCCGCAATCGCAGAACCGGAACCCATCCCCGCCCATCCTGCCGGGACGGTCTGCCCGAATCCGCTCTCCAGGGTAAAAGGAAGACAGCATTCCCATCACGGCAAGCATATGCGCCGTCGTGCCGCACTGATGCTCCTCGCCCCAAAATACAAGCTTCATACAAAAAATTTCCCCCTCATCTCCTAAAAACGAACCGGAAACTATGGAATGATCTGCCCGCAGGCATGCCTCCATATGGCAAATACCGGATGCCTCGCCCTGCGAACCATCCTGTGATTGGAAAAAAGATGTGACGATCCGTCACCTGTCTGATAAAAGATAGGCATATCATACACCATTTGATCACATTTGTAAATACTGTTTTTGAAAATTTATACCCAGAAAATATCCGTCTCCACCTTTTCTTTTCCATTTATTTGTTTTATAATATTTATCAGGTATATCATTCTTTTTTCAGAGGTGATCCTATGAGTAAAAAAGATCCACAACACACCATCGGACTGATCCTTTCCAATGTGACCAACGACTTTTCCGGCTATCTGATCGAATGGATGGAGGAACAGTTTGCCGCACGTGGCTATCAGATGATCGTCACGATCACCAACCACAGCATCTCCTCCGAGCGCGAGATGCTTTCCCGGTTCGGGCAGCTGACAGACGGTATTTTGATCATCTCGGACGCCGCCTCCTATGAGGATCTGGCGGATGTCATACCGGAGGTTCCCGTCATATTCCTGAACCGCAAGCCGGAGGGTTGCCCGCACACCTGCATTCTGGAGAACAATTACTCCGCCGTATTCCAGGCGGTGCTCTCCGCCGCGGCAGACGGCAGCGAGCGGATCGGGCTCGTGTGCTCCGATACCCGTTTTTCCACCACGCGCGCGATCGTGGACGCGTACCGGAAGGCGATGCAGTCCCTTCCCGTCGGTTTCCACGAGGAATGGATCTGCTATGCGCATGATCAGATGTACGACAATCCCAAGCAGATCGTAGAGATGCTGTCGGCGCAGGGCTGCGACACGATCCTTGCCGGCACGCAGACACTGACCCGCCGGCTGTGGGATCATCTGCTGGTCTATAACCACTATGCGGAATCTCCCATCCGGCTCATCGGATTCGCGAACAAGGACTCCGAGCGCCCGTCCATTTTGAGCTTCGACGTCATCACACAGCCGCTGCGGGAGCTGGTAGAGCTCTCTGTCCAGCAGATGATCTATCTGATCAACAAGCCGGATACGCCCTCGCGCAAATATCTGCTCAAGGGTACGTTCCGCAAACATTCCATGGATGCGATATATGTCAATGAACTGTAATTCATCACGACCCGTCAGGAGGTTTTCATGAAGGATTTTGTTATCACCACAGACACGACCTGCGATCTTCCCGCAGATTACATCAGGGAGCATCACATCGGCATGCTGTCCCTGACCTATACCCTGGACGGCACGACCTACTCCTGGGAGAACCCGATGCCGGTCAAGGATTTCTTTGACAGCATGCGCGGCGGCTCCCTTCCGACGACCTCCCAGGCAAATCCGGCGGAGGCGGCTGCACTGTTTGAGCGGATCCTGACCGAACAGGATACGGATATCCTGCACATCTCCTTCTCCTCCGGGCTGAGCGGCAGCTACAACAGCGCCCGGATCGCGGCGGACGAGCTCGCAGACAAATATCCCGACCACCGCATCGTCGTCATCGACTCCCTGTGCGCCTCCCTCGGCGAAGGGCTGTTCGTCCACAAGGCAGTGACGATGAAGGAGCAGGGCTGTTCTCTCGACGAGATCATCTCCTGGCTCTCCGTCAACCGGAACCATGTCGTACACACCTTTACCGTGGACGACCTGTTTCATCTGTACCGCGGCGGACGCGTGTCCAAAACCGCGGCGTTCGTTGGCACAGTCATCAATCTAAAGCCGGTCCTTCACGTGGACGATGAGGGACATCTGATCCCGCTCTCAAAGATCCGGGGACGCAAGAAGGCGCTGAATACCCTGGTCGACATGATGGAGAAGCAGGTCGGCTCCTGGCGGGACAAGAACGACACAGTGTTTCTCTCGCACGGAGACTGCCTGGAGGACGCCCAGTATGTCGCGGATCAGGTCAAGGCGCGATTCGGGATCGAGAACGTTCTGATCAACTATGTCGGTCCGACCATCGGCGCGCACACAGGTCCCGGTCTGGTCGCTCTGTTCTATATGGGAGACTATCGCTGAAGTCCCCCTTTTCCGGTACGGGTGTCCCGCAATGCGTGACATCCGTTCTTTTTTTCAAAAAAATCCTTGACCTTCCCCCTTGTGGAAGGTGTAAGCTCAAGGCACAGAAAGGCAGAAGGGACGGACGACCAGCCATGAAGATCAACCAGGTCGAACAGATCGTAGGCATCACCAAAAAAAATATCCGTTTTTACGAATCGCAGGGGCTTTTGCATCCCACCCGCAATCAGGAAAACGGGTACCGCGATTACACGGAGGACGACATCCGTCTGCTGCAGCAGATCAAGCTGCTGCGAAAGCTTGCGGTCCCCATCGAGGAGATCCGTAAGCTGCAGACCCATCGCCTCTCCCTCGCGGAATGCCTGAGACGCCATACGATCCATCTCGACCACGAAGCAAAAAACATCGCGCTCACCCGGGAGATGTGCGAAGAAATGATCCTGTCAGAGGAAAGCCTCCACACGCTGGACGCCCTGGTCTATCTGGAAAAAATGAAACTTCTTGAGGAAGGAGGTACCCGCTTTATGGATATTCAGCGAAACGACCGCAAACGAAAAAAGATAGAGGTCACGACCGCAGCCATTGTCATGATCGCGCTGATGGCAGCCCTGATCGCCATGTTCTACTGGACGTACACAGTAGAACCCATCCCGTTTCCCTTGCTGCTCTTTGTCATCGCGGTCCCGACGGTCATCATCATCGGCGTGTTCTTTGCGCTTTGTCAGCGCTTAAAGGAAATTGAAGGAGGAGAAGAATATGAAGCTTCTAACTATTGATTACATTCCCGGAAAAGAGATCGAGGCGCTTGGCATCGTCAAGGGCACGATCGTCCAGTCCAAAAATTTTGGAAAGGATTTTATGGCGGGCATGAAAACGATCGTGGGCGGCGAGATCAAGGGGTATACCGAAATGCTGAACGACGCCAGACAGATCGCCGTCAAACGAATGGTGGATGAAGCGACAGCGCTCGGTGCGGACGCCGTCATCAACATCCGTTTCGCGTCGTCCTCTACGATGCAGAGCGCAGCGGAGGTCATCGCATACGGCACGGCGGTAAAAATCCTGAACTGATCGCAAAAAGCCCCGTATGATACCGCCACAGGCATCATACGGGGCTTTCCCGTCACTGCATTTTCTGTCACACGTTGATCTCCGCCTTCACGCCAAGCAGCTCCCGGTTCGCCTCCAGAACCGGTTCCGCCACTTCCTTTAAGAACTTCTCCACCTGGATCGGCGCGCGCCCTACATAGCGGGACGGCTCCATCGCCGCCTCCAGCTCCTCGAGCGTCAGATTGAATTCCGGGTCCGCCGCGATCCGTTCCAACAGGTCGTTCTCTTTTCCCTCTTCCTTGACCGTGCGCCCTGCCTGCATCGACAGCGTGCGGATCTTCTCGTGCAGCTCCTGCCGGTTGCCGCCGTTCTTGACCGCGTCCATCATGATGTTCTCCGTCGCCATGAACGGAAGCTCCGCCATCATATGTTTTCGGATGACCTTATCGTACACCACAAGCCCGTCCACCACATTCAGGCAGAGATCCAAAATGCCGTCGACCGCGAGGAAGCCCTCCGGGATGGAAAGGCGCTTGTTCGCGGAGTCGTCCAGCGTGCGCTCGAACCACTGCGTCGCGGAGGTGACCGCCGGATTCAGCGCATCGATCATCACATAGCGGGACAGCGATGCAATGCGCTCCGAGCGCATCGGATTGCGCTTATACGCCATGGCGGAGGAACCGATCTGACTCTTCTCAAAGGGCTCCTCGACCTCCTTTAAATGCTGCAGCAGCCGGATGTCGTTCGACATCTTGTGCGCGCTTGCCGCAATGCCTGCAAGGACGTTCGCCACACGGGTATCGACCTTGCGGGAATACGTCTGCCCGGACACGGCATAGCACTCCGAAAATCCCATCTTTGCCGCGATCATCGGGTCGATCCGGTCGATCGTCTCCTGATCCCCGTCAAAGAGCTCCAGAAAGCTCGCCTGCGTGCCCGTCGTCCCCTTCGAGCCCAAAAGCTTCAGCCCGTCCGCCACATAGGTCAGATCCTCCAGATCCATCAGAAATTCCTGCATCCAGAGCGTCGCCCTTTTTCCGACCGTCGTCGGCTGCGCCGGCTGGAAATGCGTAAAGGCAAGCGTCGGGAGATCCTTGTAACGCTTTGCAAAATCCGCCAGCTCCGCGATGACGTTGACCAGCTTTTTTTGCACGAGCCGAAGCGCCTCGCGCATCACGATGATGTCGGTATTGTCCCCCACATAGCAGGAGGTCGCCCCCAGATGGATGATGCCCGCCGCCTTCGGACACTGCTGCCCATACGCATACACATGGCTCATCACATCATGGCGCACCTGCTTCTCGCGCTCCCTGGCGACCTCGTAGTTGATGTCATCGACATGCGCCTTCATCTCGTCGATCTGTTCCTGCGTAATGACCGGCTTGCCATTCTCGGACAGCCCCAGCTCCATCTCCGTCTCCGCCAGAGCGATCCACAGCCTCCGCCAGGTCGTAAATTTCATGTCCTGGGAAAAAATATACTGCATCTCCCGGCTCGCGTAGCGCTCGGACAACGGACTCGTATATCTGTCTGTGCTCATATCCTTCTCCTTTTTTTATCAATCATGCTCTGACCTACCGTTCGTATTCTCCCCGGATATCCTCCCTGGGCGGCTCCATCGGGTACTCTCCCGTGAAGCAGCCGCGGCAGATCGGCAGCCCGTCCACCATCTCCTCAAGACGCGCGATCTCCAGATATCCCAGGCTGTCCGCGCCGATGATGCCGCGGATTTCCTCAATACTGCGGTTATAGGCGATCAGCTGCTCCCGCTCCGGAATGTCCGTGCCGAAATAACAGGGCCACAGAAACGGCGGCGAGCTGATGCGCACATGCACCTCGGTCGCCCCGGCGTCCCGCAGCATCCTGACGATACGGTCCGACGTCGTCCCGCGCACGATCGAATCGTCGATCATGATGACCCGCTTTCCGTCCACAGCCTCCCTTAACACGTTCAGCTTGACCTGCACGCTCGACTCACGGCTGCTCTGCTTGGGCTTGATAAATGTCCGTCCCACATAGCCGTTCTTGACGAACGCCGTCCCGTACGGGATCCCCGACTGCATGGAGTAGCCGAGCGCCGCCGCGTT
>CANRBT010000077.1 GCA_947628935.1 uncultured Roseburia sp.
CTGGAGCAGGCGCTCCTCGGGGAACTCGAACGTCTGACCGGGCGGTATCTGGACAGGGACGCGCTGGAAAGCAGCGTCTCTTTCAAACAGACGGAAGCCGGCAGGGAGGAAGAACGTCTGAAGGCTGCTATCGCCCGGTATGAAAAAAAGGCGGAAGAATGCGAAAAGATGCTCAGGGAGCTATACAGGGACAAGGTGAGAGGCATTGTGACGGAACGGGATTATATAGCGTTTTCCGAAGCGTTTACAAAGGAGCGGGAGCGGCTGGAGCAGGCGGCTGCGCAGGCAGGACAGAGGCTCTGCAGATGGAAAGAACAGATGCTTAAAAAGGCGGATTCCGGGCGGCGGACGGATGCGTATCTCCACCCGGAGCATCTGAGCCGCGGGATGATCGATCTGTTCATCGACCATATCACGGTCGGCAGGCGGGTGCCGGGAACGAGGGAGGTACCGGTCGAGATATATTGGAACTTTTAGGTTGTGCGTTTCCCATCGCCCCGGAGCAGAAGGCGCGAAGCACTTACGACAATATCCTGCGTCTCGTCAAGGACCCGGAGGTCTGCGACCCGATCCGTTTCCTGCGTCAGCGTGAAATTGTGCACTTCCAGCGGTTCGGTGAAGGACTCCGCATGGTGCAGGAGGATCTTGACAGCAAGAATTTCTATGCGTGCAACCCTGAGTTTGATCCGGGCTGCGGCAACAAGCGGAACTGCTCCTGATGCAGGGACATCCGGACAAAGGGACTGTGATGCAGTCCCTTTGTCCTGTGTGCTTTTTTGCTCTGGTGTGGGACGGTAAAGTGTGCTATACTGGGAGACGGAGCGATTGGACAAATGAGAAAACGGGAGGAAGTTATGACATTGGAGGAGCTTGCAGTCGGCAGGAAAGCAGTCATCACCTGCGTGGGCGGGAGGGTGCGCTTCGTTGCCGCTTTTTGGATATGGGACTGATCCCGCGCACCCATGTGGAGGTGTGCAAGGTGGCGCCGATGGGGGATCCGATCGAGATCAGGCTGCGGGGATATGAGCTGACGATTCGCAAGGAGGATGCGGCGAAGATCGAGATTATGGAGGAGAAGTCATGATACTTGCACTGGCGGGAAATCAGAATTGCGGCAAGACGACGCTCTTCAATCAGTTGACGGGCGCCAATCAGCATGTGGGGAATTTTCCGGGTGTGACGGTCGACCAGAAGATGGGAGAAGTGCGCTCGGCAAAAAACTGCATGGTTGTGGATCTTCCGGGTATCTATTCCCTGCGTCCATACACGAGCGAGGAGATCGTGACGCGGGATTTCCTCTTAAAGGAGAGACCCGACGGCATCATCAACATTGTGGATGCGACGAACATTGAGCGCAATCTGTATCTGACGCTGCAGCTTTTGGAGCTGCATATGCCGATGGTGCTTGCGCTGAATATGATGGATGAGGTGCGCGGGAACGGAGGATCCATTGATTTCCAGAAAATGGAGGAGGAGCTCGGGATTCCGGTCATACCGATCAGCGCAGCGAAGGATGAGGGGATCGAGGATCTGATCGCGGCGGCCGTGCGGGTGGCGCAGAAGAGAATTTTGCCCCGTGTGATGGATTTCTGTGAGCAGGGACCTGTGCACCGCTGCATCCATGCGGTATCGCACCAGGTCGAGGACCATGCGGCGGCGATCCGGATGTCTCCGCGTTTTGCCGCGACGAAGATCGTGGAGGATGACCGGGAGATCATTGAGCAGCTGGCGCTCTCCGCCAACGAGTTCGAGATGATGCAGCACAGCATCGAGGAGATGGAGACGGACTGCGGACTGGACCGCAATGCGGCGCTGGCGGATATGCGATATGCTTTCATCGAGAAGGTGTGCGGCAGGACGGTCAAGAAATGCCAGGAGAGCAGGGAGCACGTTCGGAGCGTGAAGATCGACAGCGTGCTGACGCACAGGTATCTGGCGATCCCGGTCTTTCTGCTGCTGATGTGTGTGATCTTCTGGCTGACCTTCAATGTGATCGGGGCGTGGCTGAGCGATCTTCTGGCTCTGGCGATCGATGCGTTTACAAAGCTGTGCAGCCGGGGACTGACGGCATACGGGATCAATCCGGTCGTGCACAGCCTGCTGATCGACGGCGTGTTCGCCGGGGTGGGGAGCGTTTTGAGTTTTCTGCCCATCGTGGTCGTGCTGTTCTTTTTCCTGTCCATCCTGGAGGATTCCGGATATATGGCGCGTGTGGCGTTCGTGATGGACAAGCCGCTGCGCAAGGTAGGGCTCTCCGGCAGGAGCATTGTGCCGCTTTTGATCGGATTCGGCTGCACGGTTCCGGCTGTCATGGCGACGCGGACGCTTTCGAGCGACAGGGACCGGAGCATGACGATCTTTCTCACGCCCTTTATGAGCTGCTCCGCCAAGATCCCGATCTATTCGGTCTTTGCGATGGCGTTCTTCCCGGGGAGGGAGGCGCTCGTCATGCTGGCGCTCTACGGGACCGGTATTCTTGTCGGGATCGTTGCTGCCGTGATACTCAACCACACGGCGTTTCGCGGGAACCCGATCCCGTTCGTGATGGAGCTTCCGAATTATCGCCTTCCCTCCGTGAAAAGCGTGGCGCGGCTGATGTGGGACAAGGCGAAGGATTTTGTCGAGCGCGCGTTTACCGTGATCTTCTTTGCGACGCTTGTGATCTGGTTTTTGCAGACGTTCGATGTGCGGTTCAATGTGGTGGAGGAGAGCAGCGAAAGCCTGCTCGCCCTGATCGGTCAGTGGATCTCGCCCGTTTTTGTGCCGCTTGGATTTTCAGACTGGCGGGTCTCGACCGCTCTGATCACAGGTTTTTCCGCAAAGGAGGCTGTGGTGAGTACCCTGAGTGTCCTGACGGGAACGGCGACGGCGGATCTGAGCCGTGTGCTGGGCGGCATGTTCTCCGGCGTTTCGGCGGCAAGCTTTCTGGTGTTCACGCTCCTCTATACGCCCTGCGTGGCGGCTGTGGCGGCGCTTAGAAGGGAGCTTGGCGGCGGGAGGCGTGCATTTGCCGTCGTGCTCCTGCAATGTTTGGTGGCGTGGATCGCGGCATGCCTGGTGTATTGGATAGGAGGTCTGTTCCTGTAGGATGAGCGTGGGGGATATCTTGATTCTCGGAGGGCTTGCACTCTGGGCGGCGATGGCGCTCCGCCGGCAGAAGGGGAGGAAGCGCAATGGCTGCTGCGGGGCATGTGCGGGCGGCTACCAGTGTGACAGCTGTGAAAAGATGCAAAAAAATAAAAAGTCCTTGTGATTGTAAATTTCCTGTAATCGTTGTACAATAAAAAGAGGTACGATCGACCGGGAAGGCAGAGGTTGGGAGGAGATACATAGATGAAAAAGAGATGGATCGCGTGGATGCTCTGTGCGGTCAGCGCGTTCTCTCTGACGGCATGTGCGGGCGGAGAGGACGGGAGCGCAGCCTCGGGAGAAGCGGCAGAGGGGACAGAGCTTTCCGAAGACGGGACGGATGACGGCGTTATCGATCTGACCGTGTGGTCGGAGAAGGCGAGCATCGGCGTGGTGACGCAGATGGTAGAGAGCTTTGAGGCGGAGCATGCCGGGGAGGCGCAGTTCCAGATTCAGGTCGTGGAGGCGGCGGACGCGGAAACCAAAAACCATCTTCTGGGAGATGTGCATCATGGGGCGGATATCTTTCCGCTCGCGGACGACCAGCTGCAGAGCATGGTCGCGGGCGGCGCGCTCGCGCCGGTGCCGAATGCGGACGAGATCGCGGCGGCAAATCTGGAGGAGGCTGTGGAGGCGGCGACTGTGAACGACGTGCTCTACGCCTATCCGATGTCGGCGGACAACGGCTATTTCCTCTATTATAATAAGGAATATTTTACCGACGAGGACGTGAAGACGCTCGACCGGATCCTCGAGGTCTGCGCGGAGAACGAAAAGAAATTTACCATGGAATGGGATTCCGGCTGGTATCTGTATTCGTTCTTCGGCAATACCGGTCTGGAGTTCGGCATCAACGAGGACGGCGTGACGAATCACTGCAACTGGAATGCGGCGGACGGACCGATCACGGGCGTGGACATCGCGGAGGCGATGCTCGCGATCGCGGAGAATCCGGGATTTGAGAACCGCACGGACACAGAATTCATGGAGGGAGTCAAGGACGGCAGCGTGATCGCCGGTGTGAGCGGCGTGTGGAATGTGACGGAGATCAAGGAGGCCTGGGGCGATTACGGCGCTGTGAAGCTTCCGACCTACACGGTCGCGGGACAGCAGGTGCAGATGGCTTCCTTTGTGGGATATAAGATGCTGGGGGTCAACGCCTATTCCGAGCACGTCGACTGGGCGCTGGCGCTTGCAGACTGGATGACGAACGAGGAGAATCAAAAGCTGCGCTTCGCGGAGCGGAGCCAGGGACCGTCCAACAGGAATGCGGCAGCGTCCGATGAGGTGGGGCAGGTGCCTGCGATCGCGGCGGTACTGGAGCAGAGCCAGTACGGCGTGCTGCAGCGCGTCGGCAACAGCTATTGGACGCCGCTGATGGAGTTTGGGCTGGATATGGCGGCGGGACATCCGAGCGGGACGGGGCTGCAGGAGACGATGGATGCGCTGGTGGCAGGGATTACCGCTTCTGTGGCGCAGTAGCCGGAGCAGCGAAATAGGAGGAGCGCGGAATGAACAAGCAGGGACGTGTCAGCACAAAGCTGATAATTCTGGTGCCGGTCTTTATCCTGGGCATCGTATCTGTTTTTTCCAATATGATCGCCGTATCCAATGTGCGAAAGGTCAATGCGGATGCGACCCGGATCACGAACAATTATATGGCATGCATCGCAGATCTGGGGGATATCCAGAAGGAGACGCAGGCGATCCACAGGATGGGACTTTCCCATATCGTTTCGACCGATCTGGACGGAATGATCGATCTGGTCGCGGATATCCGCGCGGAGCAGGAGGTGCTGGACGGTTATCTGGAGACCTTTTCCGGTTATATCGAGTCCGAGGAGGAGCAGGCGGAGTATGAGGCGCTGCTCTCCGACTACGAGGGGATGAAGTATGAGCTGGCAAATCTGCTCGCCTTCAGCGCGAATGCGGACAACGAGGCGGCCTATGCGCTGGCGAACGGAGCGATCGCAGACGATTCGGAGGGGATGCAGGCTCATATTGACGCGATCGCGGCGAGCGTCGGTGAGAGCGCGGAGGAGGCGAAGCTGCAGCTTCGGAACGTGTATACCACAGCGCTGGTGGCGAGCGGCGTCTCCATTGTCATCAGTGTGGTAGCGCTGCTCGTGGCGCTGGTGAGCGTGTTCCGGCTGGTGATCAGCCCGCTCTCCAGGACCGAGAGGGAGATCACGGATATCATCACAGATATCGACAATCATGAGGGCGACCTGACAAGGCGCGTGTCGATCCTGGCGAATCGCGAGGTCGCGGCGGTCGGCAGCGGCATCAACGTCTTTATGGGAAAGCTGCAGGACATCTTTAAGATGATCACGAGCAATTCCCAGAAGATGGAGGAGGTCGTGAACGAGGTCATGGACAGCGTGATGACCTCCAACAACAGCGTCTCGGATCTGTCCGCGCTGACGGAGGAGCTGACGGCGACGATGGAGGAGATGTCGGCAAACGCCTCGGTCATCAATACGAATGCGGATTCCATCAAAAATGAAGTCAACCAGATCGCGGAGCGCACGGGCGAGATCAACCGGTATACCCGCGAGATGAAAGCGCATGCGGATTCGATGGAATCTGCGGCGCGCGCGAACATGGAGTCCACGAGCGTGCGGGTCAGTGAGATCCTGACTGTGCTCAACCAGGCGATCGAGGACAGCAAGAGCGTCAACCAGGTCAACAGCCTGACCGACGATATCTTAAGCATCGCGAGCCAGACGAACCTTCTGGCGCTCAACGCGTCGATCGAGGCGGCGCGCGCCGGAGAGGCGGGCAGGGGCTTTGCCGTTGTCGCGACGGAGATCAGCCAGCTTGCCGCGGCGAGCCAGCAGGCGGCAAACCGCATCCAGCAGATCAACAGTGTCGTCACGGAGGCGGTACACAATCTGGCGGAGCATGCGAACGGACTGATCCGGTATATGAACGATTCCATTGTGCCGGAGTTTGAAGCCTTTGTGGAATCGGGAAGCGAGTATCGGGAGCGGGCAGCGTATATCGAGAGCGTGATGAACGAGTTTATGGAAAAGACGGACACGCTGCGCGATACGATGGAGGAGATCGCGAACTCGATCAACACGATCGCGAGCGCGATCGACGAGGGCGCAAACGGCGTCGCGAGCGCGGCGAACAGCACGCAGACGCTGGTCGGCGACATTGAGAGCATCACACATCATATGGACGACAACCAGGCGATCGCCGCGAGCCTGCGCAAGGAGACGGAGATCTTTAAACGGCTGTAGAGACAGGCAGAAAAGAGGGAAGAAAACATGAGTGGAAAGATAAGGACAAGATATGCGCCGAGCCCGACCGGAAGGATGCATGTGGGAAATCTGCGCTCGGCACTGTACGAATACCTGATCGCGAAGCATGCGGGCGGGGAGTTTATGCTCCGCATCGAGGACACGGATCAGGAGCGCTATGTGGAGGGCGCGGTCGATATCATTTATCGGACGATGGAGCAGGCGGGACTCTCGCACGACGAGGGACCGGACAAGGATGGCGGCTTCGGACCGTACGTGCAGAGCGAGCGTATGAAGACAGGCATTTATATGAAGTATGCAAAGCAGCTCGTCGAAAAGGGTGAGGCGTACTACTGCTTCTGCGACAAAGAGCGCCTCGCATCCCTGAAGACAGAGGTCGTGGAGGGCAAGGAGATCACGCTCTATGACAAGCACTGCCTTCATCTGACGAAGGAGGAGGTGGAGGCGAATCTTGCGGCGGGGAAACCGTTCGTGATCCGGCAGAACATCCCGCAGGAGGGCACGACCACCTTCCATGACGAGCTGTACGGAGATATCACCGTGGAAAATGCGGAGCTGGACGATATGATCCTCATCAAGTCGGACGGCTATCCGACCTACAATTTTGCGAATGTGGTCGACGATCATACCATGCATATCACGCATGTGGTCCGGGGAAACGAATATCTCTCCTCGGCGCCGAAATACCAGAGACTCTATGATGCGTTCGGCTGGGAGTCGCCGGTCTACATTCATCTGCCGCTGATCACGGATGAGAACCACAAAAAGCTCTCCAAGCGCAGCGGGCATTCTTCCTTTGAGGATCTGATGGAGCAGGGCTTTCTGGCGGAGGCGGTCGTCAACTATATCGCGCTGCTGGGCTGGAGCCCGGAGGACAACCGTGAGATCTTTTCACTGGAGGAGCTGGTCGAGCAGTTTGACTATCACAGGATCAGCAAATCACCGGCAGTCTTTGATTACACGAAGCTCAAATGGATGAACGGGGAGTATCTCAAGGCGATGGATTTCGACCGGTTTTATGCGCTTGCCGAGCCGTACTTGAAGGCAGTCATCCACAGGGAGCTGGATCTGAAAAAAATCGCGGCGATGGTCAAGACGCGCATCGAGGTGTTCCCGGACATTGCGGAGCACGTGGATTTCTTTGAAGCGCTGCCGGAATACGATGTGGCGATGTACACCCACAAGAAGATGAAGACGAACGCGGACACATCCCTTGAGGTGCTGACGGAGGTCCTGCCGCGTCTGCAGGCGCAGGAGGATTTCAGCAACGACGCGCTCTATGCGATGCTGCAGCGGTATGTGGAGGAGAAAGGGGTAAAGAACGGCTATGTGATGTGGCCGCTGCGCACCGCGGTCTCCGGAAAGCAGATGACCCCGGGAGGGGCGACGGAGCTGATGGAGGTACTCGGCAGGGAGGAATCCGTCGCACGCATCCAAAAAGGCATTTCTATGTTACAGGAACAGAGGTAATCTATGAAGCTTCATCCATCACAGCGTGAGGCCATCCGGCATCAGGATGGTCCCATGCTGGTTCTGGCGGGTCCCGGTTCGGGAAAGACTCTTGTGATCACAGAACGAACAAAATATCTGATTCAGGAGTGCCACGTTGCGCCGTCGAACATTCTGGTGATCACCTTCACGAAGGCTGCCGCGGCAGAGATGCGGGAACGTTTTCACAGGAGCATGGGAGGACAGGGACAAACCGTGACGTTTGGCACGTTTCATGCGGTCTTTTTTTCCATTCTGCGTCACGCATATCATTACACAGCGCAGAATATCGTCCGGGAGGAGCAGCGGACCGCCTGCATGAAGGAGATCATAGCGAGGCATAAGCTGGAATACGACGACGAAGCGGAATTGGTCCGGTCTTTGCTGGGAGAGATCGGATATGTGAAAAATGCGGGCATTGCGATCGCGAACTATTATTCCCGGAACCTTGCGGAGGAAACGTTTCGACGGGTCTACTGTGAGTATCAGGAATACCTGTATGCGCATCGTCTGATCGATTTCGAGGATATGCTGCTCTATACCTGTGAGCTGTTTCGGGAGCGAGAGGATATTCTGGCAGCCTGGCAGCAGAAGTATCAGTACCTGTTGATCGACGAGTTCCAGGATATCAACGGCATTCAGTTCGAGGTGATGAAGCTTCTCGCGGGAGAACGGCGGAATCTGTTCGTGGTCGGGGATGATGACCAGTCCATTTACCGGTTCCGCGGGTCGAGACCGGAGCTGATGCTGCATTTTACCGACGATTTTCCCGAGGCAAAGATCGTGCTTTTGGATGTGAACTATCGTTCCGGGGCAAAGATCGTCGCCAGTGCGCAAAATCTCATCTCGCACAATACAAAGCGGTACCAAAAGCGCATCCGGGCGGGACAGGAGGAGGATGGCGATGTGGAGTATGCGCTGTTTGCGGATCAGCGGGAGGAGGGACTCCGGATCATTCGGGATCTGTCTGCGCGCAGGGAACGGGGAGGCGATCTGACCGACGTTGCGGTACTTTTTCGCACGAACACGCAGCCGCGGCTTCTGATGGAGCTGCTGCTGGAATACAACGTTCCGTTCTGCACGAGAGACCGGATCCCGAACCTCTATGAGCACTGGATCGCAAAAGACATTCTTGCGTATCTCCGTCTCGCGGCGGGAGGCAGGGCGAGAAGAGATCTGCTGCAGATCATGAATCGCCCCAAGCGATACATTACACGGGAATCTCTGGAGGAGGAGACGGTTGTCTTTGATGTGTGGGAGGCTTTTTTTGAAGAACAGCCGTGGGTGGCGGAGCGCATCCGAAAGCTTGAGGCTGACCTGGGGCGTATGAAACGGATGACGCCGTTCGCGGCGATCAACTATATCCGCAAAGGCATCGGTTACGACGATTTTCTGAAGGAGTATGCCGAATACCGGCGCCTCGGGGAGGAGGAGCTGTTCGATGTGCTCGAGGAGCTTCAGGAGAGCGCAAAGGGCTCTGAGACCTTCGGACAGTGGATGGAACGCATTGCGTCCTATACGAAGGAGCTGGAGGATCTTTCTGGCAGACAGGGCGGGCAGAGGGAAGGCGTGGCGCTCATGACGCTTCACAGCGCAAAGGGGCTGGAATACGAGGAGGTGTACCTCATCGATGTGAACGAGGGCGTGATGCCCTATAAAAAAGCGGTCTTAGACCCTGACATCGAGGAAGAGCGCCGGATGTTCTATGTGGGGCTCACGAGGGCGAAAAAAAATCTGCATCTCTTCGCTGTGCGGAAGATGAACCGGAAGGATGCAGAAGTTTCCCGTTTTTTTGCGGAGTCGCAGGAGAACGTCAATCCTCCATCGCGTTGAAATCATTTTCATCGAGCCATTCGTCAAAACGGTCGGAGGCGATCTCATATTCTTCGTCGCTGTCGATGTTGTCAAGGGAGGGATTGCCGTCCTTGTCCTCGAAATAGCGGTAGAGAAAGACCTCTCCGTCCGCGTTCGGCTCGCCGTTCTCATCCTGCGGAAGCAGTGCGATATAGTCCTGTTCCCCGACGGTAAAGATGGTAAGGATCTCGCATTCGACCTGACTGCCGTCCTCCAGATCGAGGGTGACAAGGATGTCTGTATCGTCGTTTTCCGGATGTCTGTCCGCCATAGTGATACCTCTCTTTCCTGTATGATAGTATGATTATGGCATGGATCATGGAACAAATCAAGAGTCTGTGTGATAAAAGAAAATGCTA
>CANRBT010000078.1 GCA_947628935.1 uncultured Roseburia sp.
GCGGTCGGGTCGGACGGCATCGTGCTGATCTGCCCGTCCGAGACGGGAGATTTTCGGATGCGGATGTTCAACCCGGATGGGAGCGAGGGGGAGATGTGCGGCAATGCGCTGCGCAGTGTGGGAAAGTATGTCTATGACCACAGGCTTACGGACAAGACGGAGCTCGTCATTGAGACGCTGGGGGGCATGCAGCATCTGACGCTGACCGTCACGGACGGTCTGGTGTCCAATATCCGGGCGGATATCGGAGAGCCGAGGCTCTCTGCCAGGATCATTCCTGTATGTGTGGAGGCGGAGCGGTTTATCGAACAGCCCGTGGAGGTGTCGGGGCGCACCTTTCATATCACGGCTGTGTCCTGGGGCAATCCGCACTGTGCGATGTACGTGGATTCCGTGGCGGATCTGGATGTGGAGGGCTACGGAAGGCAGATCGAGCACATGACGTCCCTGTTCCCCAACAAGACGAATGTCACGTTTGCGGAATTTGTGCGCCGTGACCGCATTAAGATCCGTGAGTGGGAGCGCGGGACCGGAGAGACGATCGGCTGTGGGACAGGCTGTGCGACGGCGGTCGTTGCAGGCGTGCTGACCGGGCGCACGGACCGGCGGGTGACGGTCGAACAGATCGGCGGACCGCTGCTCATTGAGTGGGAGGAAGGGAGCGGTCATCTGTTCATGACAGGACCGTCCCACACGGTATTTGAGTCGGAGATCGATGTGTCGCAGATATCGGTCGATGCCGACGGGCGATAGAAAGGCATGGTGTAAGGATGAAACTGAGTCAGATCTGTCAGGAATTGGAATATGAGTGTCTGCAGGGAAGCATGGAGACGGAGGTGCGGGATATCGTCTACGATTCGAGAAGGCTCGCGCCGGGGACGATGTTCGTCTGTATGGTGGGCGCTGTGACGGACGGGCATAAATACATCCCGGACGCCGTGGAGAAGGGCGCTTCCGTGGTCGTTGTAGAGCAAAGGGACGCGGCGGCGGATGTCCCGGAGCAGATCACGGTGCTCTGCGTGCCTTCCGCAAGGCGGGCGCTGGCGCTCATGTCCGCAGCGCTGTTCGGCTATCCGGACCGGAAGCTTGTGACGATCGGGCTGACAGGGACAAAGGGAAAGACGACGACGACCTACATGATCAAAAGCGTGCTCGAACAGGCGGGGAAAAAAGTCGGGCTGATCGGTACGATAGGCGCGTACATCGGCGACGAGCACATCCCGTCCAAAAACACGACGCCGGAGTCCTACGAGCTGCATCGGATGTTTGCTGCCATGGTGGAGGCGGGCTGTGAGTATGCCGTGATGGAGGTCTCCTCCCAGGGGCTCAAGCTCGACCGCACGGCTGGCATCTGTTTTGACTACGGAGTGTTTACGAACCTTTCTCCCGACCATGTCGGACCGACCGAGCACGCGTCCTTTGAGGAATATCTGGAGTGCAAAAGCCTGCTGTTTCGGCAGTGCCGGGTCGGTGTTGTCAACGTGGACGACCCGCACTGGGAAGCTGTGCTCGCGGGACACGACTGTGGGTTGAAGACCTATTCCGCCGAGGGAAGGGATGCGGACCTTGTGGCATCGGAGATTGGATTTTTGAACGAGAACGGGCGGCTTGGCATGCATTTTTCCGTGAAGGGGCAGATGATGTGCGAGGCTAAGGTCCATATCCCGGGAAGGTTCTCTGTCTACAATTCCCTGGTGACGATGCTGGTCTGCCATCTGGCGGGCATTTCGGATGCCGCGATCCTGGAGGGGATCTCCCGCGTGCAGGTCAAGGGGCGCGTGGAGATGCTTCCCGTGTCAAAGGAGTATTCTCTGATCATCGATTACGCGCACAACGAGGTGAGTACGCGAAGCGTTCTCACGACGCTGCTCGAGTATCACCCGAAGCGCCTGATCTGCGTGTACGGCGGCGGCGGGGATCGCTCGAAGCTGCGCCGGTACGACATGGGCGAGGTGACGGGGGAGCTGGCGGATCTGTGCGTTCTGACCTGCGACAACCCCCGGAGCGAGGAGATCGCCGACATCAACAATGACATCAAGGTCGGACTGGCAAGGAGCAACGGCAGATACCTTGAGATCGACGACCGCAAGGAGGCGATCGCCTACTGCATCACGCATGCAAGACCGGGGGATATGATCGTCCTGCTCGGCAAGGGACATGAGGATTATCAGGAGATCAAGGGGGTCAAATACCACTTCGACGAGCGCGAGGCTGTGGCGGAGGTCCTGGACGAGATCAAGGAGGGAAAGCGCGCGCTCGTGCAAAATGGAGATTGACGAATCGCATGCCGCATGATAATATAGTATTCATATAAGTATACTTTGATATGCGCAGGGCATCCCGCAGGGTGCATGCTCTCTGCGCAGGAAAGAGGAATGCATGAAGATTTCGACCAAGGGGAGATACGGTCTGCGGGCGCTGATCGATCTCGCCGTATATGAGAAGAACGGGCATGTGTCCCTGGTGAACATTGCGAATCGGAACCAGATCTCCATCCACTATCTGGAGCATGTGTTTTCCAGCCTGAAGCGCGGCGGCATTGTAAAGAGCGTCAAGGGGGCGCAGGGCGGGTACGTGCTGGCGGATAAGCCTGAGAACATTACGGTCTCCCGGATCATCCTCGCGCTGGAGGGCAGCTATCAGATCGAGCATGAGACGCTGAGGGACGATGTGCTCTGTGAGACCGTGTCTGCCGTGATGGACGAGCTTTTGTGGGACCGGATCAATCAGGAGACGGAGAAGATCCTGGAGAGCATTAGCCTGTCCGACCTTGTGAATGAGTTCACAAAGCGCAACGAGGTAGGAGAGGGCATGTATTATATTTGATTGCCGAAAGGCGGCGGTTTTTTCTTAAGGATATCACGTGCAAACGTGCTGTCCTTTTTTTGTTGAAAAATTTTTAAATTTTGGTATTGACAAGATGCCAAATGGCGTGTATATTGATGGAGACAATAAAACATAGTATTCATACCAATTAAGTGCGGATTAAACCGAGGCAAAACCCGAAAGCGACTTTGGAAGGTTTGGGAAAAGGTTGCAGAATCCCGGCCAATCAAATAAAATGAGAAAAGATGGAGGGATGGAAGAATGGAAGGGTTAGATGCGTTAAGGACATATCTGCGGGAGAAGGGAAGGCTGGTCGTCGCATTTTCCGGCGGTGTGGATTCGACTTTTTTGCTCAAGGTGGCGCATGATGTGCTGGGCGATGAGGTCATCGCGGTGACGGCAAAATCCTGCTCGTTTCCGGGGAGGGAGCTTGCCGAGGCGACAGCGTTCTGCGAGAGAGAACGGATCCGGCATATCATCGTGGAGTCGGAGGAGCTGAAGATCGAGGGGTTTTCCCACAATCCGAAGAACCGCTGTTATCTCTGTAAAAAGGAGCTGTTCACCAGGATATGGGACATCGCGCGGGAGCATGGGATTCCCTATGTGGCTGAGGCGTCCAATCTGGACGACAACGGGGATTATCGGCCGGGACTGGTCGCAGTCCGGGAGCTGTCGGTCTTAAGTCCCCTGCGGGAGGTCGGGATGGATAAGCAGACGATCCGCAGGCTGTCAAGGGAGCTGGGGCTTCCCACCTGGAACAAGCAATCCTTTGCATGCCTCTCCTCGCGTTTTGTGTATGGGGAGGAGATCACGGAGGAGAAGCTGGGCATGGTGGACCGCGCGGAGCAGTTTCTGCTCGACCGCGGATTTCATCAGGTGCGTGTGCGCATCCATGGACAGATGGCGCGCATCGAGCTCTTGCCCGAGGAATTTCCCAGACTGTTCGCGGAAGGGCTCGCCACGGAGACGGACCGCACGCTTCGGGAGATCGGGTTTTCCTATGTGACGCTTGACCTGGGCGGTTATCGGATGGGGAGCATGAACGATGCGCTCACAGAGGAGGAGAGGAGCCGGGCGATGGCGTAGCAGGGCGCTTTGGCAAGGGAGCGGGCGCATTTCATACAGGAATCCGGATGCTTCAGAGGTATGGGTACGAGGAGGGAGGATTGTATGATGAAAAACGTGTTGTTTGGGAAAAAGGTGCTATCGCTCACGCTGGCGTCGGCGCTGGCGGCAGGTGCGTTTGCAGGCTGCGGTTCCGGCTCTGACGCGGCGGAGACGGCGGGAGGCTCCGCTGCGTCAGGGGACGCCGTGGAGATCACCAATGTCTCCTATGATCCGACCAGGGAGCTGTACGCGGCGTACAATGAGATGTTCGCCGAGCACTGGAAGGAGAAAACGGGACAGACCGTCACAGTCGTGCAGTCGAACGGAGGCTCCGGAAAACAGGCGCTCGAGGTGGCGAATGGCCTGGAGGCTGACGTTGTGACGCTTGCCCTGGAGGGTGATATCCAGACTGTGGCGGATGCGGGGCTGATCGAGCCGGGATTTACGGAGGAATTTCCGTTAGACAGCTCGCCCTACACCTCCACGATCGTGTTTCTGGTGCGCAAGGGAAACCCCAAGGGCATTGAGGACTGGGACGATCTGCTGAATGACGGCGTGGGCGTGATCACGCCGAACCCCAAGACCTCCGGCGGCGCGCGCTGGAACTACCTTGCGGCGTGGTATTACTTTGAGCAGCAGGGGCAGAGCGAGGAGGAGATCATCGCGAGCATCAAAAAGCTCTATGCCAATGTGCTCGTGCTGGATTCCGGCGCGAGAGGCGCGACGACGACCTTTACGGAGAACGGGCAGGGCGATGTGCTGATCGCGTGGGAGAATGAGGCGTTCCTCTCCCTGGAGGAGGCTCCGGGCGAGTACGAGATCGTGGTGCCGTCCGTGTCGATCCTCTGCCAGCCGACTGTGGCGCTCGTGGATGAGGTGGTCGATTCCAGAGGTACGAGGGAGATCGCGACGGAGTATCTGGAGTATCTGTATTCGGAGGAGGCGCAGAAGCTGGAGGCGGAGAATTATTACCGCCCGTCCGACGAGGAGATCAAGAGCCAATACATCTCTGCGTCCGGCAGCAATACGATCGCGGAGATCCCGGCGGACGGAAAGTGGATCATCGACAATATGACGCTGACGGATATCAACCATTTTGGCGGATGGGCAGAGGCCGGGGAAAAGCATTTTGCCGACGGGGCGCTGTTCGACAGCATATATGAGGAGTAAACAAGAGAGGGAAAGGAGGGACCGCCGTATCCGGCACAGGATACGGCGGTCCGTTTATTAAAACATACTTGACAACTATGAAAAGTAGGTTTATACTCCATGATATCGAAACGATCACACAGGGAGGACGAAGAGATGAGGGAGAAAAAAAGGAAGGCAAAAAGGGTCATACCGGGGTATGGAGTATCTCTGGGCGTTACCGTGACGATGCTGGGACTGATCGTGTTCATCCCCCTCTGCTCGCTGGTGATTTTTTCGGCGGAGATGTCGTTTGCCGATTTCGTGGAGACGGTCACGCGCCCGAGAGTCGTGTCGAGCTATCTGGTGAGCTTTGAGACCTCGCTGGTGGCGGCGGTCATCGATGCCGTGATGGGAATGCTCATCGCCTGGGTGCTGGTGCGCTATGAGTTTCCGGGCAAGAGGCTGATGAACGGCGTGATCGAGCTTCCGTTCGCGCTTCCGACGGCGGTCGCCGGCATCTCGCTGACCCATCTGACGACGACGAACGGCTGGGTGGGCGGTCTGTTCGACCGGCTCTTCGGCGTGAAGATCGCTTACACGAGAGTCGGGATCACAGTCGCGCTCATATTCATAGGGATCCCCTTTGTGGTCCGCTCGGTACAGCCTGTGCTGGAGAAGCTCGACGGTCAGTACGAGGAGGCGGCGGATATCCTGGGGGCGAGCAGCCGGCAGACCCTGCTTCGCGTCATCCTGCCGGAGGTCGCGCCCGCGCTCGCCGCAGGGTTTGCAATGTCCTTTGCGAGAGGGCTCGGCGAGTACGGAAGCGTGGTGTTCATCGCGGGCAACACGCCCTATGAGACGGAGATCGCCCCGCTGATCATCATGTCGCAGCTGCAGGAATTTGACTATGCAGGGGCGACCTCGATCGCACTGGTCATGCTGTTTTTCGCATTTTTGATCTTGCTTTTGAACGCGGTCATCCAAAGCCGCGCATCGCGGATCGTCAGCGGTATTTCATAGAAAGGGGGAGAGAGCGATGGAACGACGGAAAAAGACGGGACCGTTTCAGTGGATCGCGATCGGCGTCAGCGCCGTATTCCTGATCGTCATGCTGCTTCTGCCGCTCGTCTATGTGATGGCAACGGCGTTCGGGGAGGGCGTGCAGGTGTTCCTCGCCGCTGTGACAGATCCCTATGCGGTAAGGTCCATTCTGCTCACAGTGGAAGTCACGGTCATCACCGTGATCGTGAATACCGTGTTTGGCGTGTTTGCCTCCTGGTGCCTCACAAAGTTCCGGTTCCGGGGCAAGAAGGTCATCTCGGCGCTGATCGATCTGCCGCTCACTGTGTCGCCGATCATCGCGGGACTCATCTATCTGCTGACCTTCGGGCGGCAGAGCATCCTGTACCCTTATCTGCAGGGGGCGGGCGTCAAGATCGTCTTTGCAGTGCCGGGGATCGTGCTCGCGACGATCTTTGTGACCTTCCCCTTCATTTCCAGGGAGATCATACCGGTTTTGACTTCGCAGGGGACGGACGAGGAGGAAGCGGCGGCGCTGATGGGAGCCGGCGGGTTTACGATCTTCTGGCGCGTGACGTTTCCGCATATCAAATGGGCGCTGCTCTACGGCATCGTGCTCTGCACCGCGCGGGCGATGGGCGAGTTTGGCGCCGTGTCTGTGCTCTCCGGGCATCTGAAGGGAAAGACGAACACGATGCCGCTGTACATCGAGCTGCTGTACCAGGGCTATGATTTTACCGGAGCCTTTGCGGTATCGGCGATCCTGGTCCTGATGGCAGTGATCATCCTGGTCCTGAGGAGCCTGCTTGAGGCAAAGGGAACAAAGGAGAGCTGACTGTGAGACCTGAAAGGAGCATGAGGGAAGGAGAGAGGAGCATGGAGGAACAGGCGAAGAAGTATGTGGAGCTTCGGCATGTCAATAAGACGTTTCGGGATTTCAAGGCGTCGGATGACATCAATTTCGGGATAGAGAAGGGAAAGCTCATCGGTCTTCTGGGACCGAGCGGCAGCGGGAAGACGACGATCCTGCGCATGATCGCCGGACTGGAGACGGCGGACTCCGGCGATATCATCATCGACGGGCGCGTGGTGAACGACGTGCCGGCGAGCAGACGGGGCATCGGCTTCGTGTTTCAGAACTATGCGCTGTTCCGCTACATGACGGTATATGACAACATTGCCTTCGGGCTTTCCGTGAACAAATGGAAAAAGGCGGATATCAGGAGGCGTGTGGAGGAGCTGATCGAGCTGGTCGACCTGAAGGGGCTGGAGAAGCGCTATCCGAACCAGCTTTCCGGGGGACAGAGACAGAGGGTCGCGTTTGCGCGGGCGCTCGCGCCGAATCCCGAGCTGCTGCTTTTGGATGAGCCGTTTGCCGCGATCGACGCAAAGGTGCGCCAGGAGCTGCGGAGCTGGCTGCGGGACATGATCACGAGAGTCGGGATCACGAGTATTTTTGTCACGCACGATCAGGACGAGGCGGTCGAGGTGGCGGATGAGATCATCATCACGAACCATGGACGGATCGAACAGATCGGCACGCCGATCGATATCTACGGCGCGCCGCAGACAGCGTTTGTGGCGTCGTTCATGGGGAATCCGACGCACATCGAAAACATCAGCAGGTTCAAGGGATATGAGCAGCTGGACAGCTCTCTGCACGCCGTGCTGCGCCCCGAGCATATCAGTGTCACGAAAAAGGATGAGAGGAGCCGCTATCCGGCATCCACAGAGACGGGCATCGTGGAGAGGACGCTCTTCCGCGGCAGGGAGGTCGAGCTGCATGTGCGGGTGAACGGGGAGCTGCTGACGGCGAACCGCCGGCTGGAGGAGGCGCGGGTGAGCGAGGGAGAGCGTGTGGACGTGTTCATCTACCGCGCCTATGTGTTCCGGGAGCAGGAGGCTGTGCAGATCGCGGAGAACGCGAACGCAAGGGAGGAAAACCTGTTCTATATCTGACATAGAAGGGGAACGGCGGCAGGAAAGGAGGCGGATCATGAAGACGGAACGGATCGATGCGGATGTCCTGATCATCGGCGGAGGCACGGCGGGGTGCTATGCGGCGCTTACGATCGCGAAGGAGGCGCCGCAGACCTCTGTGGTCATCGCGGAGAAGGCGAACATTGTGCGGAGCGGCTGCCTGGCGGCGGGAGTCAATGCGCTCAACGCCTATATCGTGGACGGACAGACGCCGCAGGACTATGTGGATTACGCGATGCGGGACGCGGCGGGCATCGCGAGCGAGACGCTGCTGCGCACGATGGCGGAGGGGCTTAACCGGGTGACGGAGGAGCTCGAACGGCTGGGGCTTGTGATCTTAAAGGACGCGGATGGAGCGTATGTCGCGCGCGGCAGCCGCAATATCAAGATCAACGGGGAGAACATCAAGCCGCTGCTTGCAGAGGCGGTCAGGAAGCTTGCGAATGTCACGGTCGTCAACCATGTGAACGTGACGGATTATCTGGTGAGCGGCGGGCGTGTGAGAGGCGCCGTCGGGTTTCACGTCGACGAGGAAAAGGCGTACGTGTTCGGGGCGAGAGCCGTGTTGTGCGCGACCGGAGGCGCCGCAGGGCTATACCGCCCGAACAATCCAGGCTTTTCCCGCCATAAGATGTGGTACCCGCCGTTCAACACGGGAGCGGGTTACGCGATGGGCATTCTCGCGGGAGCGGAGATGACGACCTTTGAGATGCGGTTCATCGCGCTGCGGTGCAAAGATACGATCGCGCCGACCGGGACGATCGCGCAGGGGGTCGGAGCCAGTCAGGTGAATGCCAGGGGCGAGCGCTACGAACAGACCTACGGGTCGACGACTTCGGAGCGCGTCTATGGGACCGTCGCGGAGCAGCAGGCGGGAAGGGGTCCCTGCTATCTGCACACGGAGGGCATTTCTGCGGAGCAGAGCGAGGATCTGCTGAAGGCGTATCTGAACATGGCGCCCGGTCAGACGCTGAAGTGGCTGGAGAGCGGAAAGCTTCCCGGCGATCAGGATGTGGAGATCGAGGGGACCGAGCCGTACATTGTCGGCGGGCATACCGCGAGCGGCTACTGGATCGACGCCGGACGCCGGACGACGCTTCCCGGTCTGTACGCCGCGGGAGATGTGGCAGGCGGCTGCCCGCAGAAATATGTGACCGGGGCGCTGGTGGAGGGGGAGCTTGCGGCGAAGACGATCCTGTCGGAGCTTGCGCCGGAAAGCGATGCGGGACCGGAGGAGAGCCGGATCGCAGAAAAGATCGCTTCCTATGAGAGGCATCTTGGGGAAAAGGGCGGGATGTTCGACGTCGAGCAGCTGGAGGAGACCATGCAGAAGGTCATGGACAACTACGCCGGAGGGATCAGTACGGCGTACCGCTATAATGAAAGGCAGCTTCGGATCGCGGAGGAAAAGATACGGCTCCTGCAGGATATGACGGAGAGGTTCGCGGCAGAGGATATGGACGGTCTGCTGCAGATCTATGAGCTCAAGGAGCGTCTGGTGGTATGCCGTACCGTGATCGCGCACCTAGCGGCGCGTAAGGAGACGCGCTGGCACAGCTTTGCGGAGAACGCGGATCATCCGGAGCGAAGCGACGAGTGGAACCGATTTGTAAATTCCGTGTATCGCGACGGGACGATCGAGATCGTCTACCGCGAGCTGCAATGACAAGGAGGACATATGAGCGTAGTGGTCAATCAGGAAAAATGCGTCGGCTGCAGGCGGTGCGTGGAGGTATGTCCGGGGAATCTCCTGAAAACGGACGCCTCCGGGAGGGTGTACATCCGGCGTCCGAAGGATTGCTGGGGCTGCACGTCCTGCATCAAGGAGTGTGCAAGGGATGCGATCGCGTTCTTTCTGGGCGCGGATATCGGCGGCAGGGGGAGCAGGCTCTACACGCGCACAGAGGGCGACGACCGGATCTGGACGATCGTTCCGCCTGCGGGAGAGCCGAGGACGATCACGGTCCACAGGAAGGATGCGAACAGGTACTAG
>CANRBT010000079.1 GCA_947628935.1 uncultured Roseburia sp.
CTTTTGGAGAAGGATGTGATACTTTCTGTGGACGGGGTAGATGCGACCTCCATGGAGGTGAGCGATCTCGTGCTGTTGATCCGCGGAGAGGAGGGGACGACGGTCCATCTTGAGGTCTATCGACCGGAGACGCAGGAGGAGCTCTCGTTTGACGTGGAGCGCGCCAATGTCACATTGCCGAGCGTGGCATTTGAGATGTTGACGGAAAAGATCGGATATATCCAGATCGAGTCGTTCGAGACGGACACGGCGGCTCAGTTCGAGCATGCGCTGGCGGAGCTGGAAAAACAGGGCATGCAGTCGATCGTCATCGACCTTCGTTACAACGGAGGAGGCTTGGTCGATTCGGTCGTGCAGATCCTGGATGATATTCTGCCGGAGGGGCTGTTGGTCTACACGGAGGATAAGAACGGGAACCGCGAGGAATACCGCTCCGACGGGGACAGCCATATGGACTATCCCATGGTGGTGCTCGTAAACGAGGACAGTGCGAGCGCCTCCGAGATCTTTGCGGGAGCGATCAAGGACTACCGGTATGGTACGCTGGTGGGGACGACGACGTTTGGAAAGGGGATCGTGCAGAGTATGATCCCGCTCTCGGACGGGGATGCGATCAAGATCACAACGGCAAGGTATTTCACGCCGAACGGAAATTATATTCACGGAGTAGGGATCGAGCCGGACATCGAGCTGGAATATGAATATTTGGATCCGGAGGGCGAGGAATACGAGAAACAGTATGACAATCAGATACAGAAAGCAATTGAGCTGCTGAGCGAGGAGCCATGAGACGAGAGAGGAAGACGATACGATACCGTCTGGTGACGGGGATTTTGCTGGCGGGCTGGATGGCTGTGATCTTTTCCTTTTCCGCACAGCCTGCCGCGGAATCGTCCAGAGTCAGCGGAGGAGTCGCATATGAGATGGTAAGGGCATGCTTCCCGGACGCTTCTGAGGCTCAGGTGCAGGAGATTGCTGCGCGCATCGAGCGCCCGCTCAGAAAGGCGGCACATATGACAGAATATGCCATATTGGGGCTGCTTTTTTGGCTCTTTCTGCGGGGGTTCGCGCCTCTGACAGCGAGGGGGAGTCTGTGGGCATGGCTGTTGACCGTCTGCTATGCGGCGTCCGATGAGATGCACCAGCTTTTGGTGCCCGGCAGGAGCGGACAGTTTAGCGACGTATGCGTCGATGCGGCAGGCGCTTTGGCAGGGCTGCTGGTGTGGGCGTTCATAAGAAAAATGTGGAGAAGGCATTGCGAAAAAAGGAAGCATCCAGTACAATAAGACTAAAATATAAAATGAAAGAGGTGATACTGTGGTAGAGCTTGATCAATTTAAAGTGACCCTGAACGCATACAGGGAGCCGCTGCAGGAAGTGAGGGATTCACTTTGACCTGGCTAACAAAGAGCAGCGTATCCAGGAATTAGAGCGCGAGATGGAGGCGTCGGACTTTTGGGATGAGCCGGAGACTTCTCAGCGCAAGATGAAAGAGCTAAAGAGCATGAAGGATGACGTGGCGACCTACGCTTCGTTAAACACACAGTTTGAGGACATCGAGACAATGATCGAGATGGGATATGAGGAGAATGACGCGTCTCTGATCCCGGAAATCGAGGAGATGATCGAAAACTTTGAGAGGGTCTATGAGGGGATCCGCATTAAGACATTGCTCTCAGGGGAATACGACAGGAACAATGCGATCCTTTCCCTTCATGCGGGCGCAGGAGGAACGGAATCCTGTGACTGGGCAGCGATGCTGTATCGGATGTATACCCGGTGGGCGGCGGACCGGGGGTTCTCGGTCGAGGTGCTGGACTCTCTCGACGGGGAGGAAGCGGGGATCAAGTCCGTCACGTTTCAGGTGAACGGGGAGAATGCCTATGGATATCTGAAATCAGAGCATGGGGTACACCGTCTGGTACGGATCTCTCCGTTTAACGCAGCGGGCAAAAGGCAGACCTCCTTCGTGTCCTGCGATGTGATGCCGGATATCGAGGAGGATCTGGATATCGAGATCAATGAAGACGAGCTTCGCATCGACACTTACCGTTCCAGCGGTGCAGGCGGGCAGCACATCAATAAGACGTCGTCAGCCGTCCGGATCACGCATCTTCCGACGGGGATCGTGGTGCAGTGCCAGAATGAGCGGTCGCAGTTTCAGAATAAAGATAAAGCAATGCAGATGCTGAAGGCGAAGCTGTTCCTGTTAAAGCAGCAGGAAAATGCGCAGAAGGCGGCAGGCATCCGCGGTGAGGTGACGGAGATCGGCTGGGGAAACCAGATCCGTTCCTATGTCATGCAGCCGTACACCATGGTGAAGGATCACAGGACGGGCGTGGAGACAGGCAACGTGGACAGTGTGATGGACGGGAAAATAGATCTGTTTATGAACGGATATCTGAAATGGGTATCTCTGGGCTGTCCGAAGGGACTGGGAGGAGACGATGAGTAGCCAGACGATCATCGCGCTGTTGGTTCCTGTGTGTCTTGCCCTGTGCGGATATCTGGGATATCGGTATGTCCGCAGAAGGGTCGGACAGCTCTCAGAGGCGTTGTTCGGCACCAAGTCGCTTGTGGACGGCATCAACCGGCAGAAGGATCTTGTGTCTGAGATGCCAAGATCCGTTTCCGGGATGACGCGCGTGTTCGCGCCGCAGATACAGAGGGATTTTCCGGATTTTCAGCCGGAACAGTTCCGCGATAAGGCGGAGAATCTCCTGATGTCCGTATTGCAGGCGGTAGATCAGGAAAGCACGGCTGCACTGCCCGCGGATGTTTCACAGGAGATCGTTTGCCAGGTGGAGAATCAGATCGCGGGGAATCGGGCGGCGGGTGTAAGGGAGCGCTGCCGCAGCATTCGAATACACAGGACAGAGATTGCCAATTACCGTAAGCAGCAGGGAACCTGTGTGATCACGTTCCAGAGTGCAGTGGAATTTTACCACTACAAGGAGAAAAACGGCGTCGTTGTGGAAGGTGAGAAGGAGCGGAAAAAGCAGACAAAGTATAATATGGAGCTGATGTACATTCAGGATGAAAGCCTGGCGAGCATAGACGGCGCGGTCGGAATGACTTGTCCGAGCTGCGGCGCGCCGATCACAAATCTGGGAAATCTGCGCTGTGAGTATTGTGGTCAGGCGGTGCAGCCGGTCAACCTGAAGGTGTGGACGCTGCATCAGTATTACGAAGTGGATTATCATCATGTGTGAAAATAATAAGAAAAACGAGGAGGATGAAGCATGGGAATTATCAGAGCGTTGGGACAGGCGGTCGGCGGAGGTCTGGCAGATCAGTGGCTTGAGACTTACGAGGCGGACGATATGGGAGAGCGCACGGTCTTTACCAATGGGGTATTGATCCGGAAGGGGCAGAACACCAAGGGGACGAGCGATACGGTCAGTAACGGCTCCATCATCCACGTGTATGATAATCAGTTCATGATGCTGGTGGACGGCGGTAAGGTCGTGGATTACACGGCTGAGCCG
Organism: uncultured Roseburia sp.; assembly: GCA_947628935.1. GTDB lineage: Bacteria > Bacillota > Clostridia > Lachnospirales > Lachnospiraceae > Roseburia. Next base: position 3,489 of record CANRBT010000079.1, read on the forward strand.
GGGTATTACAAGGTGGACAATTCCTCGATGCCGTCCCTGTTCAACGGACAGTTCGGGGACTCCCTGAAGGAGACGTTCAACCGTATTCGCTTTGGCGGAGGAACGCCGACCAGACAGCGCGTCTTTTTTCTGAATTTACAGGAGATCAAGGGCATCAAGTTCGGAACGCGCAATCCGATCAACTATTTTGACAGCTTTTACAATGCGGAGCTGTTTCTGCGCGCACATGGCACATACTCCGTCAAGATCGTGAACCCGCTGCAGTTTTACGCGGAGGTGGTTCCGAGAAACCAGGACCACGTGGAGATCGAATCCATCAACGAGCAGTATATCTCCGAGTTTTTGGAGGCGCTGCAGTCGGCGATCAACCAGATGTCGGCGGACGGCACACGTATTTCCTATGTGACATCAAAGGCGAGAGAGCTCGGAAAATATATGGCGGATATTCTTGATTCGGACTGGAGCCAGATGCGCGGCATGGAGATCCAGTCGGTCGGAATCGCGAGCGTGTCCTACGACGAGGAGTCCCAGAAGCTTATTAACATGCGCAATGAAGGCGCGATGCTTGGAAGCGACTTCAATGTGATGCGCGGTATGGCGATGAAGAATATCACAGAGGGTATCAGGGATGCAGGCTCTAATGCCGGAGGTGCGATGAACGGGTTTATGGGCGTCGGTCTTGGCATGAACGCGATGAACAATACCCTTGCCGGTCTGGGGGCGTTACAGACGCCGAACGATATGGGTCAGGCTGCACAGGCGGGAGCCGCACAGCAGACGGGCGCGCCGCAGGCAGGCTGGACGTGTGAGTGCGGCACTGTGAACACGGGCAAGTTCTGCAGCAATTGCGGAAAGCCGGCGCCTGCGCCGAAGGCGGAGTGGACGTGCGAATGCGGGCAGGTCAATACGGGCAAGTTCTGCAGCAACTGCGGAAAGCCGGCGCCGGCACAGGAGTGGACGTGCGAGTGCGGCACTGTGAACACGGGCAAGTTCTGCAGCAATTGCGGGAAAGCGAGGGTATAAGACATGGCGGTCATCAGTTTTAAGTGTCCGCATTGCGACGGGGAACTGATCTTTGACCCGGCAGCCCAGAGATACAAGTGCGAATACTGCGGCTCCGACTTTTCCCAGAAGGAGCTGGAGGAACTGCAGCCTGCCGTGGCGGCGGAGCGGAAGGAAGAACTCCGGCAGGAGGAAGAGACGGCGGAGAGCGGGGAGGCGGTGCGTTATACCTGTCCGTCCTGCGGCGCGGAGATCGTCACAGGGGAGACGACGGCTGCGACCTTCTGCTACTATTGCCACAATCCGGTCGTGCTGCAGGGACGCCTGTCCGGGGAGCTGCTTCCGGACAAGATCATCCCGTTTTTGGTGCCGAAAGAGACGGCAGTCAAGGCATTTTTGGAATTTGCAGGGAACAAGAGGTTTGTTCCGAAGGCTTTTTTTAACAAAAAACAGATCGAGAGCGTGACCGGCGTGTATTTCCCCTACTGGCTGTATGACGTGGAGCTCGAGGGGAGCATGCAGGGGGAGGCACAGCAGGTCCGCGTATGGCGCAGCGGTGATACGGAGTATACGGAGACGAAATTTTTTGCCGTGGAGCGCGAGGGCGACATCGCTCTGCGCAATCTTTGCGAAAACGCGCTGCAAAAGGCGAATGCAAAGCTTGCAGGCGGCGTGATGCCGTATGATCTTGCACAGATGAAGGACTTTCATACCGGCTATCTGTCCGGCTTTCTCGCGGAGCGGCGTGATATTGAGCGGGCGGCGGTACAGGGGAAAATGCAGAGCGTGATGCGCAACAGCGCAGAGAAGCTGCTGCGGGACACTGTGACCGGTTACAGTACCGTCTCCGTGCAGAATTCGCATTTTCAGCCAAAACGGGAGAAATGGTCCTATATCCTGTTCCCGGTTTGGACGATCACCTACAAGGGAGGGGATGATAAGGTCTACTATTATTCCATGAACGGGCAGACCGGAAGGATCTGCGGGGAGCTTCCGCTGGATAAGCGCAAGCTCATGCTTGCCAGCATTCTGCTGGGCGTCGGCGTATGGCTGCTCGGTCTTTTGGGAGGATTTATCTTATGAGAGGACAAAAGAAATGCCTGTGTCTGCCGGGACTTCTTGGTCTGTGTTTGTCTGCCGTCCTGCTGTGTGGCAGACCGGAGGTGTCTGCGGCACAGGCGGAGGACGATGATCCATGTGTATACGATGACGCCGGACTGCTGACGGACGATGAGCGGGACGTTCTGGAGCAGAAGGCTGCGGGTGTGGAGGAGCAGACGGGCTGGAATATTTATGCAGTGACGACGGACGACGCGGAGGGAAAGAGCGCGATGGCATATGCGGACGATTTTTTTGATACGCATTCGCCGGAGCAGGAGGACGGTGTGGTTCTGCTGATCGATATGGACAACCGGGAGATCTGGATCTCGACCTGCGGCGAAGCCATCCGCTATCTGACGGACGCGAGGATCGACAGGCTTCTGGATGGCGCCTACGAGGATGTCAGTAACGGGTATTACGCGGACGGCATGGAGGCGATGCTGGACGGCGTGGGAGTATACTATGATTCCGGGATCCCTTCCGGGCAGTACAATTACGACGAGGACACAGGCGCCGTTTCCGCCTATCGGTCGATCACGCCGCTGGAATTTCTGGTCGTGACCGCCCTTGCCATCGGGAGCGGCGCTGTGATGTACCTGGTCGTGGCAGGAAAATACCGCCTGCGGTTCAACACCTATCAGTATGCATATCGGGAAAACAGTGACGTGCATCTTCGGGTGCGTGAGGATCGGTTTGTCAATCAGATGACGACGCACAGGAGGATTCAGACGCAGAGCAGCAGCGGCGGCAGCAGCGGCAGCCACAGCAGCGGACGCAGCAGTACACATCACAGCAGCAGCGGTCGGTCCCACGGAGGCGGCGGACGCAAATTCTGAGCATTGGATGAAGGACAGATATATCAGCCGGATGCAGACAGAACCGTGCAGATGGAGGAAAGAGAAGACAGATGAAGGGGCAGTATTTTGTTTTGTGTGAGAAGGCAGTGCCTGAGGTGCTGCTGCGGGTGGTGGAAGCAAAAAGACTGTTGGATTCCGGAAAGGTGTCTTCCGTGCAGGAGGCGACCGAGCAGGCAGGGATCAGCAGGAGTTCCTTCTATAAATATAAGGACGATATTTTTCCGTATCATGAGACGGCAAAGGGGAAGACGATCACGATGGTGATCCAGCTGGAGGATGAGCCGGGGCTTCTGTCCATGGTATTGAGGACCGTCGCGGAGTTTCATGCCAACATTCTGACGATCCATCAGAGCATCCCGATCAACGGCATCGCCACGCTGACGTTGTCCGTGGATGTGTTTTCGGAGGAGCGGGATGCGGCGGAGATGGTAACGCATATCGAGGAGCAACCGGGCATTCATTATGTAAAGATCTTAGGGAGAGAGAGGACGTAGGAAAGATGATACAGATAGCAGTGATGGGTTATGGAACGATCGGCTCCGGCGTAGTGGAGGTGCTGGAAATCAACAGGGACAGTATCGCAAGGCGTGCGGGAGAGGAGATCGCGGTCAAATATGTGCTGGATCTCCGCGATTTTCCGGATGATCCGATACAGAAGAAGATCGTACATGACTATCAGGAGATCGTGAAGGATCCGCAGGTGCGCATCGTCGTGGAGACGATGGGAGGCGTGGAGCCGGCGTATACGTTTGTCCGTGCCATGCTGCAGGCGGGAAAGCATGTGACGACTTCCAACAAAGCGCTGGTCGCAGAGAAGGGGGCGGAGCTGATCGCGCTGGCGCGTGAGAAGAATGTGAATTTCATGTTCGAGGCGAGCGTTGGGGGCGGAATCCCGATCATCCGTTCGCTCAATTCCTGTCTGACCGCAGACGAGGTGGAAGAGATCACAGGCATTGTCAACGGCACGACGAACTACATGCTGACGCGCATGTCAGAGGAGGGGATGGAGTTCGGAGACGTGCTGCGGGAGGCGCAGGCGAAGGGCTATGCGGAGAAGGATCCGACCGCAGACGTCAAAGGCTATGATGCGTGCAGGAAAATTGCGATCCTGACGTCCCTGGTGTGCAGACAGCAGGTGGACTTTGAGGATATCCACACGGAGGGCATCACGAACATATCCGCTGTCGATATCCGATACGCGAAGGCGATGGGCAGGAGGATCAAGCTTCTGGCTGCGAGCCGGAAGGTGGAAGACGGCTATGTGGCATTGGTGGCGCCCTGCATGCTGGATGCGTCGCATCCGCTTTACAATGTGAACGATGTGTTCAATGCCATTTTCGTGCACGGGAATGTGCTTGGAGATGCAATGTTCTATGGAAGCGGGGCGGGAAAGCTTCCGACAGCGAGTGCGGTCGTGGCGGATGTTGTCGAGATGGCAAAGCATCTGGATGTCAATATCGCGGTAGACTGGAGCCTGGGGAAGCTGGAGCTGGTCGATCATCGCAGGCTGCGCAGCCGTTTCTTTGTGCGCACGGCGGCTGATCGGGATGCTGTCGGGCAGGCGTTTGGAACCGTGGAATTTGTCACTGTGGAGGGGATCACGGACGAGTGCGGGTTTCTCACACAAGAGATGAGCGGTACCGAGTATGAGGAGCGCGCCGAAAAGCTCGGCGGCATTCTGCAGATGATCCGGGTGCAATAGATAGGAGAGGACAGAAATGAAATATCTTGTGATACTGGGGGACGGCATGGCGGATCGTCCCATAGAGAGTCTTGGCAACAAGACGCCGCTTGCCTATGCGAACACGCCGAAAATGGATGAGCTGGCGGCAAAGGGAGAGATCGGCATGGTGCATACCATACCGGACGGCATGAAGCCGGGAAGCGATACGGCGAACCTTTCCGTGCTCGGCTATGACCCGCGGAAGTTTTATTCCGGGCGTTCCCCGCTGGAGGCGCTCTCCATCGGTGTGCCGATGAAGGAGACCGACATTGCGCTCCGATGCAATATCGTCACGCTCTCGGAGGAGGAGGACCGCTACGAGGAACGAACGATCATCGACCATAGCTCCGGCGAGATCAGCACGGAGGAGTGCGCTGTGCTGCTGGAGGCTGTGAAGAAGGAGCTGGAGAGCGATATTTTTCATTTTTATGTGGGAACGAGCTACAGACATTGCCTGATCTGGGAGAATGGCGAGGTCGTGGATCTGGTGCAGCCGCACGATGTCTTAGGACAGAAGATCGGAGATAAGCTTCCGGAGAATGAGGCGCTGCGCGCAATGATGAAAAAGAGCTATGACATCCTCGTAAACCACCCGATCAATCTGGAGAGAAAAAGGCAGGGGAAGCATCCTGCAAATTCCTGCTGGTTCTGGGGGGCAGGGACAAAGCCGGCGCTCTATCCGTTCACGGACCGCGCGCATGTGAAAGGCGCGATGATCTCTGCGGTCGATCTGCTCAAGGGGATCGCCGTTGGCACTTCGATGAAGGTCATCACTGTGGACGGTGCGAACGGCGGGCTCGACACGAACTATGAGGGCAAGGCTAAGGCGGCGCTCGATGTGCTGACGAAGGATGGTTACGACTTCGTATATGTGCATCTGGAGGCTCCGGATGAGATGGGACACCAGGGCAGCGTGGAGCGGAAGGTCAAGGCGATCGAGCGGCTGGATGCACGCATCGTCAAGCCGATCGCGGAGGGACTTGCGGCGGCAGGAGAGGATTTCCGCATGGTCGTGCTGCCGGATCATCCGACGCCGATCTGTCTTCGCACACACACGGCGGACGATGTGCCGTATCTGCTGTACGACAGTACGAAGGAGCGCAGGGAGAACTGGCACTACAACGAGGCGGAAGCGGCGAAAAGCGGAAATCGTATCGCAAAGGGACATGAGCTGATCGAGTATCTGCTTGAAATATAAGAACGGATCCTTTGTCACCACCTTTTGTCTGGCGAATACAATAAAACGAAGGCATCAGGGAGAGGTGATCCCGTGCAGATCATTTTGTTGGTCGCTGCGCTTTCCGTTGATGTGTTTTTTTCCTCTGTGGCATGCGGAGCGCAACGCATCAGGATCGGGTGGAAAACGGCGCTTTGCATCAGCGCTGTGTGCAGCGGAGTTCTATGCCTCTCGCTCGTTATCGGGGGGCTTCTCGGCGGCGTTGTGAAGGAGCAGTACGCGACGTGGCTGTGCTTTGCGGGACTTTTGTGTATGGGACTCTGCAAGCTTGCGGAGTACGGCATTCACGCTTATATCAAAAAGCACACGTTCCTGTGCAAGCGGGTTCGGATCACGTTTTCCCAGCTCCGCTTTATCCTGAGCATCTATAACAACCCCGTGATGGCGGACCGGGACCATTCCTCCGAGATGTCCGCGGGGGAAGGGGTCTTTTTTGCGCTGGCGATGTCGCTGGACGGTTTTTTCGGCGGGTTCGGAGCGGCTTTTTTGGGGATCGATGTGTGCAGGACCGTGCTGGGCAATTTCCTGTTCAGCCTTGCGGCAGTCTGCGCCGGGAGCGCGCTGGGATGGCGCGCTGTGCAGTATCATGACCGCGACTTTTCCTGGCTGGGCGGCGCGCTGTTTGTGATCC
>CANRBT010000080.1 GCA_947628935.1 uncultured Roseburia sp.
GAACACCACTTACACCGTCAAGGTGCATTTCAGTAAGGACACTGATAAAACCTTTAAGGACAGAGTGCAAAAGCTGTTATCAGATAACACGCTGTTCGACAACATGCTGTTCGACAACACGCTGCCGGATAGCGGATCCGATGTCCCGGAAAGCGGCGTGCCGAACCAGCCGTCGGGTACTCCGTCGGACGATGAACCCGGTAATCCTCCGGAGACCGCGGATCAAAATCATCTGTCGCTCTGGCTTCCGTGGATGATTTTATCGCTGACCGGTATCACAATGATAGTACTGCTTTTGATCCTAAAAAGGAAAAGAAAGAAGCCCTGAAAAAAATGATATACCATCCAAATGTGAAAAATCTGTCTCTGCCCGATTCCTGCGTTTCTCGGGTATTTGACGATTCATATGAGTATAGTGCATGTTTCTGTTGTTTCCAACGCATAATTATGCTATAATTGTGTCAGAGAAAGGAGCGAAGCATTATGCCACTTATTATGCCTATTAAGGATTTACGTAATACAACCGAAATCTCCAATATTGCACACAAAGAGCAGGAGCCTATTTTTATTACCAAAAACGGGTATAGCGACTTGGTTGTAATGAGTAGTGAATTGTATGATAAATTCGCAAGGATGAACCACATTGACCAGGCTATCTATGAATCTGAACAGGAAATTGCAAACGGAGCAGAGGCAGTCGATGCAGAGATAGTTTTTTCGGAATTGGAGAAAAAGCATTTTGGATAAATATCAAGGAAGAAATCTATAAGACAAGCGCCAGATGACCGAGAAGATCATTTGGCGCTTTCTTTCTATCATGCCTGCGGTGGCGCCGGTTCGCGGGCCTTCCGCAAAGGCATTGTCGATCAGAGGGACGGCACGGAGAGGCGGTAGCGCTCCATCCAGTAGTTGAGCTGGATAAAATACGCCATGAGCTGAGGACCCGCCATCAGCTGTCCGAACCAGGGTCTGCCGAGCTCCTTGTGGGACGCCATGAAAGCGTTTGCACGATCGCGGTCGATCAGCGGCGCGATCGGCGCATCCGGGTCGTTTGCGATCGCGCGCATCCGCTCGACGAGCATTTGTTCATAGCCCGGATGGTAGGTCTTCGGGTAAGGGCTCTTTTTGCGGTGCAGAAGCGCGTCTGGCAGCAGGTCGGCGCAGGCGTCGCGCAGCAGCGTTTTTTCCACGCCGTTCTGATATTTCATGTGCCAGGGGACGTTGAAGACGTACTCCATGATCCTGTGGTCGGCGAGCGGCACGCGCGCTTCGAGCCCCGAATACATGCTGGTGCGGTCCATCCGATCCAAAAGCGTCTGCATAAACCACTTGATGTTCAGATAGCCGATCCGGCGTCTTTTTTTCTCCTCCTCGGATTCCCCCGGAAGCTCCGGCACCTTCGCGAGCGTTTCCCGGTAACGCGCGTAGGAGTATTCCGCGAGCCCGAGCCGGCTGCGGAACTCGTCGGAGAGGAACACTGTGCGCGCGCTGATGTCCGCCGACCAGGGGAAGCCGTCCCGCTCTAAGAGCTCCCTGCGGTAGAACCACGGATAGCCGCCGAAGATCTCGTCGGCGCATTCGCCGGTCAGCGCGACCTTGTTGTGCCTGGCGACCAGGGAACAGAAATAGAGCAGGGACGCGTCCACGTCCGTCATGCCGGGGAGATCCTTGGCGTCCACTGCCTGATAGAGGGCGTCCACGAGCGTGGGCATGTCGCACTCCAGGTAGGTGTGGTTCGTCCGGAGCCGCTCCAGCATGATGTTGACATAGGGGCGGTCCTGCTCCGGCTGGAAGGAATTGGACTCAAAATAGATGTCGTTGTCCGTAAAGTCGAAGGAGAAGGTATGCAGGGTCTCTCCCTGCGCGCGCATATAGTCTGCGGCGACCGCCGTCACGATGGAGGAATCGATGCCGCCGGAGAGAAAGGTGCAGACCGGAACGTCGGAGACCATCTGCCTGGTCACGGCGTCGCGCACCAGCCAGGAGACCTTTTCCACAGTCTCGGGATAGGAGTCCCTGTGCTCCCGGCTCGTCAGATCCCAGTAGAGAAAATCCCGTAACCCCTGCGCAGAAAGGGTGAGATAATGGCCGGGTATGACCTCGTGAACGCCTGCAAATACCCCGTTTCCGGGCGTGCGCGCGGGACCGACGGCAAGCAGCTCCCGCAGCCCGTCTGCCTCCAGCCGGGGTTCGACGAGGGGATGGCAAAAGAGCGCCTTCGGCTCGGAGCCGAAGACGAAGGCGCCGCCGGTCTGCGTGTAAAAAAGAGGCTTCACGCCGGCGCGGTCTCTGCCCAGCAGGAGCAGCTGCCTCGCATCGTCCCAGACGGCAAAGGCAAAAATGCCGTTCAGGCGGCTTAAGAATGTCTCGCCGTACTGCATGTAGGCGTAGAGGATCACCTCTGTGTCCGAGGTAGTCTCGAACTCCCAGCCCTCCCTTTTCAGATCCGAGGAGAGCTCTGCGGCGTTGTAGATCTCGCCGTTGTAGACGATGGCGCAGGTGCGTCCCTCGCGCGTGCGCACCATGGGCTGTGCGCCGTTTTCGATGTCGCGGATGCTCAGACGGGCGTGGGACAGCCCGATGTGCGGCGCGAGATAGCTCCCGTGCCCGTCGTTTCCGCGGCGGGCAAGGCTTTGGCGCATCCTCTCGAGTATCTCGTCCCAGTAAGGCTTTTTTTGGGTCAGGTCCTGTGAAAAGTGACAAAATCCGGATATTCCACACATGTTCGGTTGGTCGCTCCTTTTTTGTGCAGCTGCGCATGCGCAGCGCGGTTATCTTTATGATATGCATGCTTTACTTTTTTGGTGCGATCGGTTATAATAAAACGCAAACATATGTTCTAACGCTTGCATGCGCGGCGCGAGTGTGTTATATTTGCATAAGTGTGTGGAACGGAAGAGTTTGTGAGAAGAAAAGGAAGAGAAGGTTAGAAGATGGCAAAGCAGACGGCTTATGACGAGAGCAGCATATCGGTACTGGAGGGGCTGGAGGCGGTCCGGAAGAGACCCGGCATGTACATCGGCAGTGTGTCGAGAAAGGGCTTGAACCACCTGATCTATGAGATCGTGGACAATGCCGTGGACGAGCATCTGGCGGGAGCGTGCGATACGATCCGCGTCACGCTGGAGGCGGACGGCTCCTGCACGGTCGAGGACAACGGGCGAGGCGTGCCGGTCGGGCTGCACGCGAAGGGCATTCCGGCGGCGCGCGTCGTCTACACGACGCTGCACGCGGGCGGCAAGTTCGACGATTCGGCGTACAAGACAAGCGGCGGTCTGCACGGCGTGGGCTCCTCGGTCGTGAATGCGCTCTCGACCTATATGGACGTGGAGATCAGCCGGGACGGCTATATCCATCACGACCGCTACGAGCGCGGACTCCCGGTCGTGGAGCTGGAGGACGGGCTGCTCCCGCGGCTCGGGAGGACGAAGCGGACCGGCACGAAGGTCAATTTCCTGCCGGACCCGGAGATCTTCGAGAAGACGCGGTTCAAGGAGGACGAGGTCAAGAGCCGGATGCATGAGACGGCGTATCTGAACCCCGCGCTCACGATCATTTACGAGGATCGCCGCGGGGAGGAGGTCGAGCACATCGAGTACCACGAGGAGGACGGCATCCGGGGCTTTGTGAGGGATCTGAACAAGAACAGCGAGACGCTGCACGACGTGGTGTATTTTTCGGGCGAGACGGAGGGGATCACGGTCGAGGCGGCGTTCCAGTATACGAATGAGTTCCATGAGAATATCCTGGGCTTCTGCAACAACATCTTCAACGCGGAGGGCGGCACGCACATCACGGGCTTTAAGACCGTGTTCACGACGGTCATCAACGCCTACGCGAGGGAGCTTGGCATCCTAAAGGAGAAGGATGCGAACTTTACCGGGGCGGACGTGCGCAACGGCATGACGGCGGTCGTCTCCATCAAGCATCCCGACCCGCGCTTTGAGGGGCAGACGAAGACGAAGCTGGACAACCAGGACGCCGCCCGCGCGACGGCGAAGGTGACGGGCGACGAGATCCAGCTTTACTTCGACAAGAATCTGGAGAATCTGAAGGTCGTGATCTCCTGCGCGGAGAAGGCGGCAAAGATCCGGAAGACGGAGGAGAAGGCAAAGACGAACCTCCTTGGCAAACAGAAGTTTTCCTTTGATTCCAACGGAAAGCTTGCGAACTGTGAGAGCAGGGACGCATCCAGGTGCGAGATCTTCATCGTCGAGGGAGATTCCGCAGGCGGCTCCGCGAAGACGGCGAGGGACCGGAGCTTTCAGGCGATCCTGCCGATCCGCGGCAAGATCTTAAATGTCGAGAAGGCGAGCATCGACAAGGTGCTGGCGAACGCCGAGATCAAGACGATGATCAACGCGTTCGGCTGCGGGTTCTCGGAGGGGTACGGCAATGACTTTGACATCACGAAGCTCCGCTATGACAAGATCATCATCATGACGGATGCTGACGTGGACGGCGCGCATATCTCCACGCTGCTTCTGACGCTCTTTTACCGGTTCATGCCGGAGCTGATCTACGAGGGGCACATCTATGTCGCGATGCCCCCGCTCTATAAAGCGATCCCGGCGAAGGGAAAAGAGGAGTATCTCTACGACGACGCGGCGCTCGAGCGCTACCGTAGGACGCACAAGGGCAGTTTTATCCTGCAGCGCTACAAGGGACTTGGGGAGATGGACGCGGAACAGCTCTGGGAGACGACGCTCGACCCGGAGCGCAGGCTCTTAAAGCGCATCGAGATCGAGGACGGGCGCATGGCGTCCGATATCACGGAGCTTCTGATGGGCAACGATGTGCCGCCGCGCAAGACGTTTATCTACGAGCACGCGCAGGATGCGTCTTTAGACGTATAGAAATGAGGCAAGCATGAGACAGGAAGAACAGATCATCCGAACCGAATATTCCGAACTGATGCAGAAGTCGTTTATCGACTACGCGATGAGCGTCATCATCGCGCGCGCCCTGCCGGATGTGCGCGACGGGTTAAAGCCTGTGCAGCGGCGCACGCTCTACGATATGCAGGAGCTTGGCATCCGCTATGACAGACCGTACCGCAAGAGCGCGCGTATCGTCGGAGATACGATGGGAAAATATCACCCGCACGGCGACAGCTCCATCTACGGAGCGCTCGTCGTCATGGCGCAGGATTTCAAGATGGGACTGCCGCTCGTGGACGGGCACGGCAATTTCGGCTCGATCGAGGGAGACGGCGCGGCTGCGATGCGTTACACGGAGGCGCGTCTCCAGAAGATCACGCAGGAGACGTTTCTGGCGGATCTCGACAAGGATGTCGTCGATTTCGTTCCGAACTTTGACGAGACGGAGAAGGAGCCGGAGGTGCTGCCGGTCAGGGTGCCGAACCTTCTGCTGAACGGGTCGGAAGGCATTGCGGTCGGTATGACGACGAGCATCCCGCCGCACAATTTTGCGGAGGTCATCGACGGAGTCATCGCCTACATGAAGAATCCCGATATCAATACGGAGCAGATGATGAAGTACATCCCGGGACCGGACTTCCCGACGGGAGGTATCGTGGCGAACCGGGACGAGCTGCTTGCCATCTACGCGACCGGTACAGGAAAGATCAAAATCCGCGGCAGGGTGGAGCTCGAGCGCGGAAAAGGGGGAAAGGATCGCCTCGTGATCACGGAGATCCCGTATACGATGATCGGGGCGAACATCGGAAAGTTCCTGAATGACGTCTATGCGCTCGTGGAGACGAAAAAGACGAATGACATCGTGGATATCACGAACCAGTCCTCCAAGGAGGGCATCCGTATCGTGCTGGAGCTGCGGCGCGGCGCGGACGTGGAGAATCTGAAGAATCTTCTCTACAAAAAGACAAAGCTGGAGGATACGTTCGGCGTGAATATGCTCGCTGTGGCGGACGGCAGACCGGAGACGATGGGACTTGTGCCCATCATCCGGCACCATGTCAATTTCCAGTACGAGCTCGCGACGCGCAAATACAAGACGCTGCTCGCCAGGGAGCTGGACAAGAAGGAGATCCAGGAGGGGCTGATCCGCGCCTGCGATGTGATCGATCTGATCATCGAGATCCTGCGCGGGAGCGCCAATGTGAAGGACGCCAGGGCGTGTCTCACGGAGGGCGTGACGGAGGGGATCCGGTTCAAATCCGAGCAGTCCAGGAGGGACGCCGCACAGCTCCGATTCACGGAGCGCCAGGCGGATGCGATCCTGGAGATGCGCCTGTACCGCCTGATCGGGCTGGAGATCGAGGCGCTTCTGCGCGATCACGAGAAGACGCTGTCGAACATCGCGGAGTACGAGGAGATCTTAAGCAACCGCGGCGCGATGGCGAAGGTCATCATCCGCGAGCTGGAGGGCTACAAAAAGGAGTACAGCCGTCCGCGCCGGACGGCGCTGGAGAACCTGGAGGAGGCGGTCGTCGAGGAAAAGAAGATCGAGGAGATGGACGTCGTCTTCCTGATGGACCGTTTTGGCTATGCGAAGACGGTCGACGTGAATACCTACGAGCGCAACCGGGAGGCGGCGGATGCGGAGAACCGCTATGTCATTACCTGTAAGAATACGGACAGGATCTGCATTTTTACGAACCGTGGACAGATGCACCTGTTGAAGGTCATGGATCTGCCGTTCGGCAAGTTCCGGGACAAGGGGACGCCGATCGACAATCTGAGCAACTATAACAGCAGCGAGGAGAGCTTCCTCTACATCACCAACCTCGCCGCGATCAGCGGAGCGCGGCTTCTCTTTGGGACGCGCGCTGCGATGCTCAAGGTCGTGGACGGGAGCGAGTTTGATGTGGCGAAGCGCACGACGGCGGCGACGAAGCTGGCGGATGGCGACGAGCTGATCCTGGTGCATCCGTATGCGGAGAACGAGACGCTTGTCATGCAGTCGGAGAAGGACTTTTTCCTGCGCATTGAGGCGTCGCAGATCCCGGAAAAGAAGAAGATCGCAGTCGGCGTCCGGGGGATGCGGCTCGGCGAGGGGGATGCGCTCGCGGCGATCCATGTGCTTTCCGAGGGCGAGGGCAGAAGCGTGGAGGTGAAGGGCAGGGAGGTAGCGCTTCACAGGCTGCATATTGCGAACCGCGATACCAAGGGCACGAAGAAATAAACGGTAACGGAGGCAGGCGTATGGAGGAACGGCAGGCTCCGGCGCAGATTCAGGTGCGCGGGGCAAAGGTGCACAATCTGAAAAACATCGACGTGGACGTCCCGCTGGATCGCATCGTGGGCATTGCGGGCGTCTCCGGCTCGGGGAAATCCTCCCTGGCGCTGGGCGTGTTGTATGCGGAGGGCTCCCGACGATATCTGGAATCCCTGTCTACCTATACCAGAAGGCGCATGACGCAGGCGGAGAAGGCGCAGGTCGATGAGGTCCTGTATGTTCCTGCCGCGCTTGCGCTGCGGCAGCGCCCCGGCGTTCCGGGCATCCGCAGTACCTTTGGAACGGGGACGGAGCTGCTGAACAGTTTGCGCCTGATGTTTTCCCGTCTGGCGTCCCACAGATGCCCGCACGGACATTATCTTCCGCCGTCTCTGCATGTGGCGGCGGGGCTGGAACTTGTCTGTCCGGAGTGCGGCGCACGTTTTTATGCGCCCGGAGCGGAGGATCTGGCGTTCAACTCCACGGGAGCCTGCCGCTGCTGTGACGGGACGGGGACTGTGCGCTCCGTGGATGAGACCACGCTCGTGCCGGACGATTCCCTCACGATCGACGAGGGCGCGGTCGCGCCGTGGCAGACGCTGATGTGGTCGCTGATGAAGGACATTGCGCGCGAGCATCTGGGCATCCGCACCGACGTGCCGTTCCGTGATCTGACCGCAGAGGAGAAGGAGCTCGTGTTCCACGCCCCGGCAAAAAAATATCATCTGCTCTATCACAATGAAAAGACGAACACGGCGGGGGAGATGGACTTTACTTACTACAATGCCGTGTATACGGTTGAGAATGCGCTTTCCCGCGTGAAGGACGAGAAGGGCATGAAGCGCGTGGAAAAATTTCTAAAGACCGATCCGTGTCCGGAATGCGGCGGCAGCAGGCTGTCGGACGCGGCGCGCGCGCCGCGTCTGCGAGGCATTTCGCTTGCCGAGGCGTGCCGGATGACGCTCGCCGATCTGTCGGAGTGGGTGGAGGGCGTTCCGCAGTCGCTCCCGGAGGAGATGCGTCCGATGGCAGTCAGCATCTGCGAATCCTTTCAGCATGCGGCGAAGCGGCTCATGGATCTGGGGCTTTCCTACCTCACGCTGGACCGGGAGGCTTCCACGCTTTCGACCGGGGAACGGCAGCGGATGCAGCTTGCCAGGGCTGTGAGGAACCGGACGACCGGCGTGTTGTACGTGCTGGATGAGCCTTCCATCGGACTGCATCCGGCAAATATCGAGGGAGTCACGGGCGTGATGGAGGATCTGGTGGCTGACGGGAACTCCGTGATCCTGGTCGACCATGACACCACGATCCTGTCCCATGCCGATTGGCTGATCGAGCTTGGCCCGGGGGCTGGGGCAGACGGCGGGACGATCATTGCCGAGGGGACGATACGCGAGATCGAGGAGGCTCCCGAGTCCCGGATCGGAGGATTTCTGTCGGGAAGGAGCGTGACGCGCCTGCGGCGTGAGATCCCTGCGGGGGAGATGTTCTCTCTCGGGACGATGCATCTCTCCACGGCACAGATCCATACCGTGTGGCCGTTGGAGGTCGATTTTCCAAAGGGAAGGCTGATCGCCGTCACAGGCGTTTCGGGGTCAGGCAAGACTACCCTGATCTTGGAAAGCCTTATCCCGGCGCTGGAGGCTGTGACAAAGGGGGAAAAGCTTCCGGCGCATGTGAAGGCGCTGGATGCGGAGGGGATCCGTCGGGTCAGGCTGATAGACGCCACGCCGATCGGCATCAACGTGCGATCCACTGTGGCGACCTACGCGGACGTCCATGACGAGCTCCGCAAGGTCTATGCCCGGACCGCGGATGCAAAGGAGCGGGGCTGCAAGGCAGGGGATTTCTCCTACAATACGGGAAAGCTGCGCTGCCCGGTCTGCGACGGTACGGGCACGATCAGCCTGGACGTACAGTTCCTGCCGGATGTGGATATCCCGTGTCCCGACTGCCGCGGTTCCCGATACGCGAAGGAGGCGTACCGGATCAGGCGTGTCCCGAAGAAAGGCGGGACGGGTCATTCCCTGCCGGAGCTGATGGCGCAGAGCATCGATGAGGCGCTTTCCGTCTGCGCCGATCTGCCCAGGGTGGCGCGGAAATTGCAGATGCTGCATGACCTGGGGCTTGGCTATCTCACGCTGGGGGAGGAGACGCCGAGCCTGTCCGGCGGCGAGGCGCAGCGTCTGAAGCTTGCCGGAGAGATGGGGAAGGGACAGGAGGATGCCGTCTTTGTCTTTGACGAGCCGACCATCGGGCTGCATCCGCTGGATGTGCGGACGCTGCTCTCCGTGTTCCGCCGCCTGACGGACAGCGGGGCGACGGTCATCGTGATCGAGCACGATCTGGATGTGATCCGGAATGCGGATTACTGCATCGACATGGGACCGGGAGGCGGCGTCCTCGGCGGACGCATCGTTGCCTGCGGCACGCCGGAGGAGATCGCCGGGCATCCCGACAGCATCACGGGGCGGTATCTGTAGGATCGAAAAAGAAGGTTGGCGAGAAAGGTGTGGAGCAGACGTATGAAGGCAGTCTTGTGGGATCTGGATGGCACGATCATTGATTCGGAGGAGGGCATTACAAAGTGCGTGCGGTATGCGCTCCGTGCGAAGGGGATCGAGGAGCAGGATGCATCGAAGCTGCGCCGTTTTATCGGTCCGCCCCTTGATGTGAGCTATCGGGAGCATTACGGGATGAGCGAGGAGGAAGCATGGGAGTCGGTCGCAAAATACCGGGAGCGGTTTGACGCGAAAGGTATTTTCGAATGCCGTCTCTACGACGGCGTGAGGGAGGCGCTCCGGCGCCTGCACGAGGACGGGTATGTCCAGGCGCTTGCGTCCTCCAAGCCGGAGACCGCGTGCCGGCGTATTCTGGAGCATTTTGAGCT
>CANRBT010000081.1 GCA_947628935.1 uncultured Roseburia sp.
CGCAGGAGCATGTCATAATCAATGCCCAGACCGTTATAAAATTCACGCATCATGTTGTCGAGTCCGCCATAGTACGTTTCCGCAAACACCAGCGTGTAGACGAGCATGAGGAGCACGATGCCGAGCGCAAAGCTGCCGAGCAGCAGGCCTGTCCTGGCACGCGGCGTCATCGTGTTGGTCCCTCCGCGGGATAAGAGCGCGAACATGATCGCGAGTGAGCCGCAGACAAGCGGAGGATATACCAGGCAGAACAGGCTGAGCCCGAAAAAGCCAAAGGCGAGGGAAGCCTGTTCCATCCGCTGCGAGCGCCTGCTGTCTGGCGGAGGTACCGGTCTGTATGATGGATGATCCATAGTGCAATGCCTTTCTGTTATAAAAATTTTCTCTTATTTTAGCACGGCGTGACGGAAAAAACAATCAAAATACCGGGGTTGAGATTCGGGACTTCTTCCGTTATAATGGAATCACTTGTGAGAGAAAGAGGTCAATACATGGATATCATAGCAAAACTGTCGGAGGAACTGGGAATCAAACGGCAGCAGGCGAAGGCTGCGGTCGAACTGCTCGACGAGGGGAACACGATCCCCTTTATTGCGCGCTACCGGAAGGAGGCTACCGGTGCGTTGAACGATGAGGTGCTGCGCGACCTGTTCGACCGTCTGAATTATCTGCGCAATCTGGAGGAGCGGAAGGGGACGGTGCTCGCGAGCATTGAGGAGCAGGGCAAGCTGACCGAGGAGCTGCGGGCGCAGATCGAGGCGGCGGAGACGATGGTGCTCGTGGAGGATCTGTACCGTCCGTATAAGCCCAAGCGCCGGACGCGGGCGACCATTGCAAAGGAAAAGGGACTGGAGCCGTTGGCGGATCTGATCGCCCTTCAGATGCTGCATACGCCGCTTTTGGCGGAGGCAGAAAAATACGTCAGTGCGGAGAAGGGCGTCGGGAGCGCGGAGGAGGCGCTTGCCGGTGCGAAGGATATTCTGGCGGAGGCGGTCTCCGACGAGGCGGATTATCGGACCCGGATCCGGGAGCTGACGGAGAAGAAGGGACGCCTCCTCTCGGCTGCGAAGGATCCGGATGCAGAGTCTGTGTATGAGATGTACTATGCGTTCGATGAGCCGATCGCAAAGCTGGCGGGGCACCGCATTCTCGCGATCAACCGCGGGGAGAATGAGAAATTCCTGACTGTGAAGGTAGAAGCGCCCACAGAGGAGATTTTGCGTTATCTGGAAAAGAAGGTCATTGCAAGGGAAAACGCACAGACGGCTCCTGTGCTGCGCGAGGTATGCGAGGACGCGTATGAACGTCTGATCGCGCCGGCGATCGAGCGGGAGATCCGCAGCGGGCTTACCGAGCGCGCGGAGGACGGAGCGATCAAGGTGTTCGGCAGGAACCTGGAGCAGCTTCTCATGCAGCCGCCGATCGCGGGACAGGTCGTGCTGGGCTGGGACCCGGCATTCCGTACCGGATGTAAGCTTGCTGTGGTCGATGCGACCGGGAAGGTACTCGATACGACGGTCATCTATCCGACGGCGCCGCAGAATAAGGTGGCGGAGGCGAAGGCTGTGTTAAAGAAGATGATCGAGAAGTATCATGTCACGTTGATCTCGCTGGGCAACGGAACGGCTTCGCGGGAATCCGAGCAGGTCATTGTGGAGCTGTTAAAGGAGCTGCCGCAGAAGGTACAGTATATCATTGTCAACGAGGCGGGGGCATCCGTCTATTCCGCGAGCAAGCTTGCGACGGAGGAATTTCCCAAATTCGACGTCGGGCAGCGAAGCGCGGCTTCGATGGCGCGCCGCCTGCAGGATCCGCTTGCCGAGCTGGTGAAGATCGATCCGAAATCCATCGGAGTCGGTCAGTATCAGCACGACATGAACCAGAAAAAGCTGAGCGAGGCGCTTGAGGGAGTGGTGGAAGGCTGTGTGAACCGAGTCGGGGTGGATCTGAATACCGCATCGGCGTCGCTGCTGGAATACATTGCGGGCGTCAGCAAAACGATCGCAAAAAACATTGTGGCATACCGGGAGGAGAACGGACGATTCCTGTCGCGCGCGGAGCTCTTGAAGGTGCCGAAGCTTGGACCGAAGGCGTACGAACAGTGCGCGGGCTTTATGCGTATTCAGGGAGGGAAACATCCCCTGGATGCGACCGGGGTGCATCCGGAGAGCTATGAAGCGACGAAGAAGCTTCTGGAACGGCTGAGTTATACGCTTGCGGATGTGGAGAGCCGCAGGGTGGAGGGTATCTCGAAGAAGATCACTGACTATGACAGACTGGCGGAGGAGCTTGGGATCGGTGCGCTTACCCTGCAGGATATCGTGAAGGAGCTGGAAAAACCGGCGCGGGATCCGCGTGAGGACATGCCAAAACCGATCCTGCGGAGCGATGTCCTGGAGATGAAGGATCTTGTGCCAGGGATGGTCTTGAAAGGGACCGTCCGCAATGTCATCGATTTTGGCGCGTTCGTGGACATCGGCGTACATCAGGACGGGCTCGTGCACATCTCGCAGCTCTGCGACCGGTATGTCAAGCATCCGCTTGAGGTCGTGAGTGTGGGCGATATCGTGGAGGTGAAGGTCATGAGTGTCGATCTGAAAAAACAGAGGATCCAGCTGACGATGAAGCTGAATGAGAAAAGTCAGGGTTGACAGATAAGCCGTATGCCCATATAATAAAACGGTAAACGACAGAGCGGAGGGATCCGCCAAGAGATATCTTCGGGGCAGGGTGATGTGCGCGCAGGGCAGCGGCACAGATTCCCGACCGACGGTGAGTCCGGGCGCATGACGCCCAGGAAAGTCCGTGAACCACATGCCAGGTACGATCAGGGTATGTGGCCGAGCCGGTGAGATTCCGGCACCGACAGTATAGTCTGGATGAGAGAAGAGCAATCGGTCAGAGTCGCCTTGCAAGGTGTCTTTGGGTTATGACGTTGCGCCCCAGAGGAGGTTCTGGGGCTTTTTATTGTCCTAAGCGGGCAATTGCTTCACGAAGATTTTTGCTCTTGTACTGTCAGTACAGAAAAGGAGTGGGAATATGAATACGAGTAAGACAACGAACAAGACGATCAAGCAGGAGAAGACCCGGATGGGGTACAACGTGCGCTGCATGGTGGTGACGGCAATGCTCTCGGCGGTAGCGTTCATTCTGATGTTTTTGGATTTTTCCGTGCCGTTTTTGATACCGGAATTTATCAAAATGGACCTTTCCGAGCTGCCGGCGCTGATCGCCTCCTTCTCTCTGGGACCTGTGTACGGCGTAGCGGTCTGCCTGATCAAGAATCTGCTTCATCTGTTCATCACCACGACGGGCGGAGTGGGCGAGCTGTCCAACTTCCTTCTGGGCGCTGTGTTCGTGCTGATCGCAGGACTTTTTTACAGGCACAAAAAGTCGCGCAGCAGTGCGTTGATCGGTTCCCTGGCAGGAGCGGCAGGTATGGCGGTATTCAGCGTCATCTCCAACTATTTCCTGGTATATCCTGTGTACTACAACTTTATGCCGGAGGAAATGATCCTGGGCGCATACCAGGTGATCGTTCCGTCGGTAAAGAGCATTTTACAGTGTCTGATCGTCTTTAACATGCCGTTTACGTTTGTGAAGGGAATGTTCTCCGTGGCGATCACGTTCCTGATCTACAAGAGGCTTTCCCCTATTTTAAAGGGGACGGACCGATAGGGGAGGGATTCTGATGCCGATCGAATTTGACATTACCTTGACGGAAAAGGACATGTACCGTTTTAATATGTACCAGACCTATTCGGGTTTTCAGGGATGGCTTTCCATTGCGGTTTCCGTATTGGCGTTTGTGCTGGCAGTGCGCACGTTCGGCGATGTAGAACCGCTGTACACGGCGGTCTACGTCGGGTTCGGCGTGGTATTCCTCATATATCTTCCGGTGACGCTCTGGCTGCGTTCCAGACAGAGTCTTGCGGCATCCGAGGTGCTGCGGGGGACGCTGCATTACGCTGTGGGGGAAGAAGGCTTCGTAGTTTCGCAGGGGGAGGAGAGCGCGACGCTGCCCTGGACGATGGTCTATAAGCTGGTGGCGACAAAGCGGAATGTGCTCGTGTACAGTACCCGCAGGAACGCCTATGTCATCCCGCGGGAGCAGCTGGGAGAGGCATATGGGAGGCTTCGGGAGCTTGCCTCGGAAAAGCTGGAGCGGTATCGGCTGAAGCTGAAATGAGAGAGTGGTCAGAAAATGAGAGAGACGGTCTATGAGACATATTCCCCGGAGGAGACGAGAGAGCTGGGGAAAAAAATCGGGGAGCGCGCCAATCCGGGGGATGTCTATACCTTAAACGGTGAGCTGGGCGTGGGGAAGACGACCTTTACGCAGGGGATCGCAGAGGGCTTGGGCATTGCAGAACCCATATGCAGTCCCACGTTCACGATCGTGCAGGTCTACGAGGAGGGACGGATCCCGTTCTACCATTTTGACGTGTACCGCATCGGGAATGTGGAGGAGATGGATGAGATCGGCTATGAGGATTATTTTTATGGGGATGGTCTCTGTCTGATCGAGTGGGCGGATCTGATCGGGGAGATCCTGCCGGAGGAATGTCACGAGGTGCTGATAGAGAAGGATCTTGAAAAAGGCTTTGATTACCGCAGGATCACGATACGGGAGAATTGAGCCGGAAAGGAAGCGCACTGGAATGAAGGTGTTAGGGCTGGACAGCTCAGGGCTGGTGGCAAGCGTAGCCGTTGTTGAGGACGAAAACCTGCTGGGCGAGTACACGGTCAATTATAAAAAAACGCACTCGCAGACGCTTCTGCCGATGCTGGATGAGGTGGCGCGCATGGTGGAACTGGATCTGGGAACGCTGGATGCGATCGCGGTCGCGGGAGGTCCGGGCTCTTTTACCGGTCTGCGCATCGGTTCCGCCACGGCAAAGGGGTTAGGTCTTGCCCTGAATCTGCCGATAGTTAATATACCGACGGTAGATGCGCTTGCATATAATCTGGCAGGACACAGAGATCTGGTCTGTCCCTTAATGGATGCGCGGAGGAGCCAGACTTACACAGGGCTGTATCGGTTCTGCGGCAATGAGATGGAGGTCGTTCTGGCGCAGTGCGCCGTGGGACTCGAGGAGATCCTGGACGAGATCGGGCGGCGTCAGGAGCCGGTCGTGTTTCTCGGGGACGGCGTACCGGTTTTTCGGGACAGGATCCGGGAGTATCTCGGGATGCGCGTGCCGTATACATTTGCGCCCGCGCATGTCAACAAACAGCGTGCCGGGGCTGTGGCAGCGCTTGGCATGAGATATCTGGAAAAGGGAATGGTCCAGACGGCGGCGGAGCATACGCCGGAATATCTGCGTCTGTCGCAGGCGGAGAGAGAACGCGCGGAGCGTCAGGCTTGAAGGATGGAAGATGAGGGGAAAAGATAGTATGGCTTCTGTGAGGGAGATGCTGGCAAAAGATGTGGATGAGGTGGCAAGGATCGAACAGCAGTCCTTTTCCAGACCGTGGAGCAGACAGGCGTTTCTCGATGCGTTGGCACTGGGAAACACATATTTTCTGGTGGCGGAAGAGAATGGGAAGATTCTCGGATATGCCGGAATGTATGTGGCGATCGATGAGGGAGAGGTCACCAATGTTGCGGTACGGTCGCAGGAACGTTGCCGTGGGATTGGAGGGATGCTCCTCGACGCACTGAAAAAAGAAGCGGAGCGCCGCGCGCTGGCGCGTCTTGTCCTGGAGGTTCGGGTGTCGAATGAGGGGGCGATCCGCCTGTATGAGAGAAAAGGGTTCCAAAATCGGGGGATCCGCAGGCAATTTTACGATTGTCCCAAGGAAGATGCGTATATTTTGATATATGGCCAGTAATTCCCACTATATGTTGATGTTTGTTCTATAATATAATGTCTCTGTAGGCAGGAAGAAGGAAAAGCATCACAGAAGGAGGGAATGTGCGATGAGCAGACAGGCAGGAACCGTTTATTGCAACGGATGCGGGCGCAGGCTTTGCAGGGAAGGCGCGCCGGAGCAGGTCGATTTTCTGACGATCGAAAAGGAATGGGGATATTTTTCAAAGAACAAAGACGGACAGATGCACAGGCTGGACCTCTGCGAGGAATGCTACGACCGTCTGGTGCAGCAGCTTTTCATCGCTCCGGAGTCGGAGGAGGTCACGGAGCTTTTTTAGAGGAGTGATTCATGTTAGACGTTTGCCTTTTGGGAACCGGCGGAATGATGCCGCTTCCACATCGATATCTGACAGCGGCGATGATGCGGTACAACGGGAGTAATCTCCTGATCGACTGCGGGGAGGGCACGCAGGTCGCGATCAAGCAGAAGGGATGGACCTTCAAGCCGATCGACATTTTGTGTATTACGCATTTTCACGCAGATCATATCAGCGGTCTGCCGGGGCTGTTGCTCACGATGGGAAACGCGGAGCGGAGCGAACCGCTTACCGTGATCGGACCGCGGGGGCTGGAACGGGTGGTGGGGGCGCTTCGGACCATCGCGCCGGAGTTGCCGTTCGAGCTTCGCTATATTGAGATTGAGGAACCGGAGGCGGAGTTCCTGCTCAACGGCTACCGCATCCGTGCATTCCGCGTCAATCACAACATTGTCTGTTATGGATATACTGTGGAGATCAGGCGGGCGGGGCGGTTCCAGGTGGAGGCGGCGCAGACCAATGGGATCCCGCAGAAGTTCTGGAGCCGGTTACAGAAGGGAGAGACGATCTGCGGAGAGGACGGGACAAGGTATACGCCTCAGATGGTGCTCGGACCGGAGCGGAAGGGCATCAAGGTGACTTACTGCACGGATACGCGCCCGACCGCCGCGATCGCGAAGGCTGCGCAGGAGTCGGATCTGTTTATCTGCGAGGGAATGTATGCGGAGAAGGAAAAGCTGGCGAAGGCGAAGCAGTACAAGCACATGACATTTTACGAGGCGGCGGAGCTGGCGAGGGAGGCGTGCGTGAAGGAACTGTGGCTGACCCATTATTCCCCGTCACTGACGCATGCGGAGAGCTATCTTCCGCGGGTGCGCGATATCTTTACAGAGTCGTATCTTGGAAAGGACGGAAAGAGCACGGAACTGATGTTTGAAGATGACTGAGAGAACGAGAAGGAGGGATCGGGTCATGAAGCGTACGATCGTCAAGGTTGTGATTGGGGTTCTGTTGATTGCGATAGTGGTGGGCGGCTATTTCGGGTTCACAAGATACCGGCAGAGTTTTTCCGGCGAGGAATCCGTAGAGCTTACGGCGGTACAGAAGGTCATTACGAAAAATCTGGACAGCTCCTATCCGGCGACGCCGCGCGAGGTGGTAAAATTTTATAATCGGATCCTTGCCTGTTTTTATAACGAGTCCTACTCGGAGACGGAGCTGTACGCGCTGGGGGATCAGGCGAGGGAGCTGTTTGACGAGGAGCTGCTCGCAAACAATCCCCGGGATCAGTATTTTGCGGATCTTCAGGCAGAGATCGACGACTACCACGATGCGAAGCGGGTCATCACGAACAGCGGCGTCTGCGATACAAACGACGTGACCTTTCAGACGGTCGACGGCAGGGAGTGTGCCTATGTGAGCGCTTCCTATTTTGTCGGGGAAGAATCGGGCTATAGCCGCACATATGAGATGTATGTGCTGCGCAAGGATGAGGCGGGCAGATGGAAGATCCTTGCCTATTACCAGATCGATGAGGACGCCTTCGATGACTGAGCGTGAGATAAGGATCCTTGCAATTGAAAGCTCCTGTGATGAGACGGCGGCGGCGGTCGTCGTAAACGGCAGGGATGTGCGTTCCAACGTGATCTCCTCGCAGATCGCGCTCCATACGCTCTATGGCGGCGTCGTGCCGGAGATCGCGTCGCGCAAGCATATCGAAAAGATCAATCAGGTCATCACGCAGGCGCTGGAAGAGGCGGGGATGAGGCTGGAGGAGATGGATGCCATCGGCGTCACCTATGGTCCCGGGCTGGTCGGCGCCCTGCTGGTGGGCGTTGCCGAGGCAAAAGCGATCAGCTACGCGAAGGGGATCCCGCTGGTGGGCGTGCATCATATCGAAGGGCACATCTGCGCAAACTATATTGAAAATCGGGAGCTGGAGCCCCCGTTCCTCTGCCTGGTGGTCTCCGGAGGACACACGCATCTTGTGAGAGTGTCGGATTACGGAACCTATGAGGTCCTTGGAAGGACGAGGGACGACGCGGCGGGAGAAGCCTTTGACAAGGTGGCGCGCGCGATCGGACTGGGCTATCCCGGCGGACCGAAGATCGAAATGGCTGCGCGGGAGGGAAATCCGCACGCGGTAGAGTTCCCGCGGGCAAAAATCGCGGATGCGCCCTATGATTTCAGCTTCAGCGGGCTAAAGTCGGCGGTATTGAATTATCTGAACGGCTGCAGGCAGAAGGGGATCCCGATCGTGCAGGCGGACATCGCGGCATCGTTTCAGAAAGCAGTGACGGATGTGCTGGTGGAAAATGCCAGGCGGGCGGTCAGGGAGTTTGGCATGGAGCGGTTTGCCATCGCAGGAGGCGTTGCATCCAACGGGGCATTGCGTGAAGGGATGCGTGAGATGTGTCGGAGCGAGGGAGTCGCGTTTTATTCTCCGTCCCCCGTCTTTTGCACGGACAATGCAGCGATGATCGGTGTTGCCGCCTACTATGATTTTAGGAACGGGAAACGGGACGGCCTGGATCTGAATGCTGTGCCGAACCTTAAGCTGGGTGCGCGGTAGGATGTGGGGAGAACACAAAATGGAGAGAGTGACGGGAATCGTGCTGGCGGCGGGAGCCGGGAAGCGCATGCACAGCGAGGTGCATAAGCAGTATATGCTGCTGGCGGGAAAGCCGCTGCTCTGTTATGCGCTGGAGACATTTGCGGCGAGCGAGGTGGATGACATCGTCCTGGTGACCGGAAAGGACGAGATCGCATACTGCAGGGAGGAGATCATCGGGCGGTACGGCATCGCAAAGGTTCGCGCCGTTGTTGAGGGCGGGAAGGAGCGATACCATTCCGTATACGCAGGACTCCTGGCGGCGGAGGGCGCAGACTATGTGCTCATTCACGACGGGGCGCGCCCGTTCGTCACAGCGGAGATGATCCGTCGCTCGCTGGAGACGGCGAGGGAATGCGGCGCGTGCGTGGTTGGCATGCCGGTCAAGGATACGATCCGGGTGGTCGGGGAGGACGGCTTTGCAAGGGAGACGCCAGACCGGAACACGTTATGGCAAATGCAGACGCCGCAGACCTTTTCCTATTCCTTGATCCGGGAGGCGTACCGGACGATCCTTGACCGGGGAAATGTGAACGTGACCGACGATGCGATGATGCTTGCGCAGGCGACGGGAAAGCGGGCGAAGATCATAGAGGGAAGCTATCGCAATCTCAAGATCACGACGCCGGAGGACCTGCTCATCGCGGAGGCGTATATCCGGTCATAAAACTGTTGCTAAAATATGAGAAAAAAAGAAAATTATTATTGACATGGCAGAACTCTGATGCTAGAATTATTTTTGCACTGATTTGAGAAATGAGCACGGAGAGGTATCGAAGTGGTCATAACGAGGCGGTCTTGAAAACCGTTTGTCCGAAAGGGCGCATGGGTTCGAATCCCATCCTCTCCGCTACCTGTTTTCACGGTCATCTCTCCGGGATTCGGGCGGACAGTGCAGGACAAGTTCATAGGTTTTATTGATTCGGAGAAGTACCCAAGCTGGCCGAAGGGACACCCCTGGAAAGGGTGCAGGTCGTTAATAGCGGCGCGAGGGTTCAAATCCCTCCTTCTCCGCTCCACAGAAATTCTAAAAAACAGTTGACAAAACAGTTTTTCTGTGGTACAGTAAATAAGCTGTCGCGAAAGACAGAGCACATTGATAACTGAACAGTGA
>CANRBT010000082.1 GCA_947628935.1 uncultured Roseburia sp.
ACGTCATCCGACACCTGCGGACGCTCCTTTGCTATATCGACTTCCTCGTCTTGCTCACGCCTGCCAATGCCGGACAGGAGCAATACCAAAAGAACGACCATGCTGACACCCAGCAGAATGATACGGCCTAATAATCCTCGCATCTCGCGCACCTCTCTTGTTTTACCGTCATACACCTTCGCATTTGAAAGCATTTTCATTATATACTATTTTGTGCTGACAGGCAAAACATTTTATGCTACACTGTTTCTGTTTCTATTTCTTCCATATTATAAAGGAGCTCAAACATGTCAGGACTACACACACACGAAGAACATTCCTCAAACGGTCACGCGCAGGAACACACACATGCCCAGGATCACAGCCACACAAATACCAAGGCGGTCCTGAACCGGATGAACCGTGCCATCGGGCATATGGAAGCCGTCAAAACAATGATCGAGGACGGCAGGGATTGCAGCGAGGTCCTTATTCAGATCGCTGCCGTCCGTTCCGCCATCAACAACATCGGCAAGATCATTCTGGAGGATCATATCAATCATTGCGTTGTGGACGCCATCGAAACAGGGGACTGGCAGGTGCTTAAGGATTTAAACGATGCCATTGACAAATTTATCAAATAGAGGAGTATTTAGACATATTTTGTTCACTTTTTATTCACAATTTACAGAATTTCAGTAAATCTTAAAACTTTTTTATTCATCTTCCCCATTGATTTTTCCCCATGGAAGCGATATATTCTGTGAGTGTTAAAAGCATACATAAGTAAGATAGGTAAATAGCGTATTTGCGATGTACCGGATAGATGATTGCATCTTTGAGGGAGGAATGTAACATGAAAAAACAACTGACGAATTTTTTAAACCACTATTCCCTATTTTTTCATTTTGTTCTCGCCTGTGTCCTGACCTTTTTGATCGAGCTGATCTCCAGACGCGACCTGGTCAGCGCCATAGGTTTCATCCACAGTCACACAGTCGCTTTCATATATAATGCCTTTATTGTATTTGCATCGCTGTCACTGGTGTACCTGACGAGGTATCGGGCGCAGCTCAGGCTCTTCATCAGCGCCGTATGGCTGTTCCTCGGCGTTGTAAACGGTCTGATCCTTTCCAACCGCGTCACACCGTTCAGCTATACGGACTTGAAATGTATTTCTGATCTGTTTGCCATGCAGAACACGAACTATTTTACAGCGGAGGAGGGTATCATCGCTGTCATTTCCGTCTGCGCCTTTTTCTTCTTCCTGATCCTGTTCTTTATCAAAGGACCGAAATATCAGGGTTCACGGCATCTTGTGCTCGCACCGATCTGTATTGCTGTGCTTCTTTTGGTCGGTCTGCCTGTCACAACGCACGCCGCGCAGAACACGAATGTCGTCGCATCCTATTTTTCCAATATTGCCGAGGGCTACTCTGACTATGGATTCGTGTATGGCTTTTCCACCAGTGTGGTCGGTCGCGGTATGAACGAGCCGGAGGATTACTCCCCGGAGACGATCGACGCGATCGAAACTCTGGTCGACTCAGCGAGTAACGTGACGACGGTAACGGCGGATTCGCAGCCGAATATCATCTGTGTACTTCTGGAATCCTTTGTGGATCCCTATGATGTGAATTTCTTAGAGTTTTCCGAGGATCCCGTCCCGAATTTCCACGCGCTGGAGAGCCGGTATTCCACAGGTCATCTCACGGTACCGGTTGTCGGCGCCGGCACGGCAAATACGGAGTTTGAGGTCCTGACCGGCATGAGCATGCAGTACTTCGGAACAGGCGAATACCCCTACAAGACGATTTTAAAGCAGACGGACTGTGAGAGCATTGCCTCGGCACTTTCCCCGCTCGGCTATGGCACGCATGTGGTACACAACAATACGGCGACCTTTTACAGCCGCAACAACGCATTCGCGATGATGGGCTTTGACTCCTTCACCAGCAAGGAGCTCATGAACATCAAGGACTACACGCCGAACGGCAACTGGCCGACCGACGATGTTCTGGTCGGGGAGACGATGAAGGCAATGGATTCCACGGAAGGCGCGGACTTTGTCTACACCATCACGGTAGAAGGTCACGGCGATTACCCGAGCGAGCCTGTGCTGGAAAACCCTGCCATCCGGGTGAACGGTACCCCTGATGAAGCATCCCATAATCAGTGGGAGTACTACGTCAACATGCTCCACGAGGTCGATGATTTCATCGGCGACCTGGTCACTGCGGCGGACAGGCGCGGCGAAGATACCATCATCGTCCTGTTCGGCGATCATCTTCCGACCATGGGGCTTTCCGATTCCGATATGGCGACCAATGATATTTTCCAGACCAAGTACATCACCTGGAACAACATGGGATTGCCGAAGGAGGACGCCGATCTTACCGCTTATCAGCTCTTAGCGCAGATCACAGGACAGGTCGGCATCCACGAGGGCACGATCTTCCGCTATCACCAGACACTGGGAGCGTCTGCGACCTCTTCAAACGGTCTGGAGGATCTGCAGTATGATCTGTTATACGGAGAGCGCTATGCATACAAGGACAGCGGATTTTCACCGGCTTCCGATCTCGTCATGGATGTGGAGGATGTAACGATCTCCACCGTCCGCAAAAACGAGAGCAGCGGCGTCCTGATGGTCTATGGCTCCAACTTTACAAAAAACACCAAGATCTTTGTGAACGGCGAAAAGGTGTCTACCTCGTATGTGGCTCCTTACTGCATAACAACCTCTCTGGAGCATGTGAAGGACGGCGATACCGTTACCGTGAACATCCTGGGTTCCAAGAGCATCGTTCTCCGCGCGGGAGTCGGCGAGGTCGTCTATGACGATCCGGACGCTCCGGATATCGAATCCACTGAGTTTTAACAGAAAAATCCCTGTGAAAATATCACAGGGATTTTTTTTCTGTTTCGCTTCGGACATACGCCCGATCGATATGCGTCACGACATAATACTCTGCACCGAACTGCTTTTGCACGCGCTCCCGGAGCATCCTTACCAGCGCCTCATCCTCAATCGCAAACTTATACGGAACCGTCACATCAAAGATCAGGTTCGTGTGTGTAGGACCGGTCACCACCCGAAAATCGTGGATCGTAAGCGCCCGATCGATGTCCTGCACCATCTCGTCCACTGCCTGTCTCAGCTGCGTGACATGCTCATCCGACGTAACGATCGGATCCATGTGTATCGTGGCATCACAGCCCAGCTGCGCGCGCAGCTCATTTTCCGCATTGTCTATGACATCATGGATCTCCAGGATATCCCCGTCTGCCGAAACCTCTGCATGCAGAGAGATCATCTGACGCCCCGGTCCATAATCGTGCACGATCAGATCATGGATTCCGCAGATCTCCTCATGCGCAAGGACGATATCCTGGATCTGTGTCACAAACTCCTCGTCCGGCGCCTGCCCCAGAAGCGGATTCAAGGTCTCCCTCACGGCATTGATGCCTGCATAAAATATAAAACCTCCCACCAGGACGCCGCACCAGCCATCCAGCCGCCATCCCGTTCTATGCCCCACTACCGTCGCAAACAGAACTGCAAGCGTCGCGATACTGTCGCTTAAACTGTCCAGCGCCGTAGCCCGCAGCGCTGCCGAATCAATTTTTTTTCCGATCCGGCTGTTGTAATAAGCCATAACCAGCTTTACCAGGATCGACGCCAGCAAAATGGCGACGATCAGATGCGAATATGCGATTTCCTCCGGGTGTATGATCTTGGAAATCGAATCCCGGATCAGCTCATACGCCATCAAAAGGATCGCCCCTGCGACCGCGAGCCCGGAAATATACTCCATCCGCCCATGTCCGAACGGATGCTCCAGATCCGGCTTTGCGCCTGCTAGGCGAAAACCCACCAGTGTCACCACTGAGGATCCTGCATCGGACAGATTGTTAAACGCATCTGCCGTAATTGCTATGGAATGGCTGATGCTCCCCGCCAACAGCTTACCGGCAAAAAGCACCAGATTCAGGCAGACGCCCGCCACGCCGCATCGCGTTGCATACCTCTGCCGAAGCCTGCTCTTTTCCTCCTGCACCTTCTATGTCCCCCCTTAATCAATCACTCCCATATCCCGAAACGGCCAGTAAATCACGAGAGCCTTCCCAAGAATCTTCTCCTCATATACGTATGTATTCGCCCAGTATCTCGCATCCCAGGAATCATTTCGATTATCCCCGAGCATCAAATACGCTCCCTCCGGCACCTCAAAATGATAGTATCCGGTCGCGACCGTCCATTCCTCCTTAAGATAATCTTCCGCCAACGGTCCCGACTGTCCGTTGATATAGATCTTGCCGTCCCAGATATCGATCGTCTCGCCCGGAAGCCCGACAATGCGCTTGACGTACAGTTCCTCCTCGTTGTCAGGATAGTGAAAGATCACCACGTCTCCCCGCTCGGGACTGCTGTTTCGATACGCAAGACGGAATCCAATCAGACGATCGCCTGGCATAATCGTATTTTCCATGGATCCGGTCGGCACATCCGCGTTGATGATCACATAATTTTTAAGCAGCAATGCCGCTGCGAGCGCCAGCACAAACGGCACGATCCAGCTTATGATTTCCTTAAACAAAGATGTTTGTGGCTGCTCCATCTTTTTCGTTCCTCCCATTTGCATCTCTTCCTGTTTCCAAACGGGAACCACTCACATGATCCCCAGCAATCCGTCGATGCCCCGTTCCCGGAACACCTCCTTGTAATAACCGATCTCCTCCTGTATCAGCTCATCAATGACTCGCATTCCAAGCAGCTCCACGGGCGCCTTGTCATCGGTAAGGATATATTCCCCCGACTCGTAGGCAGCCAGCGAATCCGACACCTGCTGCATCATTCCCGCAAGCTCTTCATCCCCTATCGCACCGCTTGTCGCCTGCCTCTCTAGCCTTTCCAACGCTTCCGGGCTCTGCGCCGCAAACAGCTCCCGGTTCGTCGCGCCGCGCACATCGACCGTATACACGCACACAAACTGGCTGGAGATCGTATCTGCAAGACAGGTGTTGATATTTTCCTCCCCCGCCATATCGCCGGACTTCATGTTCATGTTGACGACCATGACGCCGTCCTCCGTCAGATGCTCCCGCACCAGCGAAAAGAACTCCACAGACGACATCTGGAACGGGATCGTGATATCCTGATAGGCGTCAACCATGATGACATCGTACTTCCGGTCGACCGCCTGCAGATACGCACGCCCGTCGTAGGTCGTCACTGGGATCGTGTCCGGCAGGGCAAAATACGTTCCCGCCAGGTCCGTGATCTTCCGGTCGATCTCCACTCCCTCTACCGACACGTTGTCAAAATATTTCAGGCATTGCCTTGCGTACGTCCCGGTCCCCATACCAAGGATCAGGACATTGACCTTCTCCTTTTCCTGCACGCCCGCCATGAACGGCGCAGCCAGCGCATAGTCGTAATACATCCCCGTCAGCGAATCGTCCTTCACCATGATGGACTGGACTCCGAACAGGACGTTTGTCGAGAGTGTCACACTGCGATCCGTCTCCCGCACCTGCAGATAATTATAAATCGACTCCCCTTCATAGGCAAGATCGCTCTCCCAGAAAGCAAAGCTGCCGGAATGTCCAAAGATACAGCAGAGCAAAAACAGCACGACCGCGACCGCCGCTCCCCGTTTCCCGCTCCCCCGGCTGATCACATACAACAAGCCCAGCGCCAGAAGAATACCTGAAAAAATCAAAAATGTAACGGCTGTACCCACCGCGGGGATCGTCACAAAAGTCGGCAAAAAGGTGCCAAGGATGCTTCCAATGGTGTTAAACGCTCCGAGCGTTCCCACGGTTGTTCCGTTGTCATCCAGGCTGTCTACGGTATATTTGACAAGCGACGGCGTCACAGTCCCGAGCAGGAACAACGGATAGACAAACAGCAGCATACAGGCAAGGAACGCGGCGATCACCAAAAAGTTCGTGCTGATCGTCAACACGAGCAATGCCGACACTCCAATGATAACATACTTCCCGACGAGCGGGATCGCCCCGATCCAGACCGCAGCGATCAGCAGGCGGCGGTACAATCTGTCCGGATCCGGATGTTTGTCCGCACTTCTGCCTCCATAGATATTCCCAAGCGCCATCGCGATCATGATCGTGCCGATGATAATGGTCCACACGATCTGCGAGGAAGAAAAATACGGCGCCAGCAGACGGCTTGCTCCCAGCTCCACAGCCATCACAGACATACCTGCAAAAAACTCTGTCAGATACAGATAGTATTTATTCTTTAAGATATCTTTTTCCATATGTCCTCCCAAGCTTAAACATACCATATCTAAAAAGTATACTGCATTCTGTTTCTTCTGACAACCAAATCCCCTGTATATTGTCCATCTTTTTGGGAAATACTAGAGAAAAATGAAAAAACAGGAAAGGAAATAAGATCGTATGAAGGCAAAAGTCATCGAAGGCTGCATCAGCTGCGGTCTGTGTGTCAGCATCTGTCCGGAGGTATTCCGCATGTCCGACGAGGGCGTGTCCGAGGTATATGCAGAGCCCACGCCGGATAATGAGGAAAGCGCCCGGGAGGCGGCGGAAGGATGCCCCGTCAGCGTCATCGTGATCGAAGAGTGATCGCATCCGGATAGCGCGAAAAGCCATACCTGAGGGAACCATCCTTCAGATATGGCTTTTGCATTGCTCCTCTATTCTCCGCGGCGCTCGCGCAGCAGCCTCACATTGCGTTCCACGCGTCTTTTATCCAACGGATAGACAAACCAGAGCAGCAGCGCTACGATAAAAAATCCGACGGCAGGAACCAGCGTCGCCGCTGTATACAACCCCGCAAGCACTCCCTCGGTCTGTACAGCCGCAGCGGACTCATATCCGATCACCTCCAGCGCCCAGCCTCCGGCGCCGCCCGCCAACGCCTGCCCGACCTTTCTGGCAAAAGAATAGACCGCATAAACCGTTCCGTCCTCTCTTTGCCCCACTTGGATCTCCTGCTCGTCGATGACGTCCGTGATGTTTGCCCAGATGACCGTATTAAAAAATCCCAGTCCCAGATACCCTATGATGGAAAGCGCTAAAAACAGCCACATGTTCTGCGTCTGCAACAGGAACAGCAAGGTGAATACACAGCCCGAGAGCAGCATGCCGACCACTCCCGCCTCTTTTTTTCCAAACCGCCTCGAAATCGGAACGCTGAGCGGCGCCACGACCACAAGCATGACAAACGTGGACGCCAGCGTAAACACGGAGATCCCTCTTGCATTTCCAAAATAATCCGGGTAGATATAATTATTCAGGGTGCTGATCAAGAGCTGGCTGAGCAGCAGAAAAACAGCCGCGCCGATAATCCCGAGCAATGCCCGGCTCCGGATGATCGCGCGGAACGTGTCCGCCAGGGAAACCTTTTTGCCGGTCGCGCCTTTCTCCACCTGTACCCGCTCAGTCGTCAGGCGGTAACAGACCATATAACAGATGACGGCGCAGACGGAAAATACGCCGGCGACGACCGTGAACGCCGCACCGCCACGCACGACCTGGTTGCCGTCCTCATCCGTCACATAGATGAACAGCGGCGTCAGCGTACCGATCACAAGCCCCGCAAGCGCAGCTCCTATGGAGCGCGCCGTCGAGAGCGCGGTCCGCTCGTTCGGCTCCGAAGTGATCGCAGACGCCATCGACCCGTACGGAATATTGATCGACGTGTAAAAAACGCTGCCCCACAACAGATAGGTGACATACATGTAAACGATCTTCCATGTCATAGACGCGTTTACCAGCGCAGTCTGGTACATCAGGAAGCTCGCCAGCGCTACCGGTCCGCTCATCCACTTGATCCACCCGCGGAACTTTCCGTCCCGCCCCGGCTTCCTCGCGTCCACGATACGCCCCATCGTGACGTCTGTGAACGCATCCACAAAACGAGCGGCAAGAAACAGCGTCCCTACCACGCCGCCGCTGATCCCAAGCACCTTCGTATAGAATACCATCAAAAAAGAGCTGGCAAAGATAAAGGTAAAATCATTGCCGAAATCTCCGAACATATAGCCGATCTTGTCGCGCATCCCAAAAGGACGCGCCCCCGCTTCGTTTTCCTGCATAACCATCCTCCCTCTCCACAAACAGCGGACGTCTCCCTGCATGACACGTCCTGATGTCAGAAAAACGGAATGCCCGCAAATGGGCATCCCGTCCTGCTGGCGCCTCGTTTTTTCATCAAGGGTAGTATGGTCAGATAACGCCTTTCCTATACGCGGCTTTCTATCATATGTCTCACTGATATTTTCTGCGGAACTGCACTGGCGTCATCTCATACGCCTTTTTGAACAGCCTGTTAAAATGCTCTACGTTCTCATAGCCCACATACTCTGCGATGGATTCCACAGTCTGATTCGTCTCCTTGAGCATGGTGCGCGCTTTTTTCATCCGTGCCTTTTTGACGGCGTCCTGGAACGTCATCCCGGATTTTTCCCTGATATATTTGGATAAATACGGCTTGGAGAGCCCAAATTTTTCCGAGAGCATCTCAAGGGTGACTTCCGCGTAATGCTTTTGAATATAATTCATGATATCGACGATCCGCTCCTCGCGGCCCTCCACGACATCCTCGCCCTTTGCCAGCTTGTTCGCAGCCGTCACAAGCGCAGCGATCGAACTTGTGATGATATCCTCGTCGATGCCGACTCCCCAGTATTCCTTCCCCTGGCAGATGATCTGCACATACGCCGCCGCCTTCGAAGAAGATCCCTTGGAGATCGCGTGCTCCTCGTAGGTGGCAAGCTCATAGCTGACGCCAAAATACATCTTGATCGCATTGCTCACGGCATCAAGCCTTCCGTTTCCGGTCGTCTCGATCACGCGCCGCTCCCCGTTCTGCTCGATCGTCACGTGTGCCGTGATACCGTCCTTCTGCTCAAAATGGCACTCCGGCACATCGAACACCTCGCGGATGCCGATATAGTTCTCCTCAAAGATGCGGTAGATCGCCCCCGGAGCAAGCTCCTGGTGTCTGCGGTCGGAGACGCCCTTCACCAGATAGCCGACCTCCTCCTTCATCTGAGCCGGCAGGGAAATGCCAAAATTCTGCTTCAAGATAAACGCGACCCCGCCTTTTCCCGACTGGCTGTTGATGCGGATGACATCGGACTCGTACTCCCTGCCGACATCCTTCGGATCGATCGGCAGATACGGCACATCCCAGCGATCGCCGCTCTTGCCTGCCTCACGCCACGCCATACCCTTGGAGATCGCATCCTGGTGGGAGCCGGAGAACGCCGTGAACACCAGATCGCCCGCATACGGGGTGCGCTCATACACCCTCATGCCCGTGAACCGCTCGTATTTTTCCCGAATACGGGAGATATCGGAAAAATCCAGTCCCGGATCCACGCCGTGACAGACCATGTTCATCGCCAATGTCACAATATCCACGTTTCCCGTGCGCTCCCCGTTCCCGAACAGCGTCCCCTCCACGCGGTCCGCGCCCGCCAGAACGCCAAACTCCGCATCGCTGATGCCGCAGCCCCTGTCGTTATGCGGATGAACGCTTAAGACCACATTGTCACGATAGTTCAAGTGCTTGTGGATATACTCGATCTGACAGGCGAACACATGCGGCATCGCGATCTGCACCGTGGTCGGGATATTGATGATCGCTTTGTGCCCCGCATCCGGCTGCCATACGTC
>CANRBT010000083.1 GCA_947628935.1 uncultured Roseburia sp.
TTTTTGTGGCGATTTATTTTTGGATGCTTCTGCAACCTCTTTATTTATCAGGTGTTGCTCACAGCGAAATTAATTCTTGACACTGTTATAAGCCGGACTTATAATAGAAGCAGAATTTATCAAAAATCCGCAAAAGGAACCGAATCTCTATGGACATCAACTACGAGCTCTACAAGGTCTTTTATCATGTGGCGTCGTCGCTGAGCTTTTCGGAGGCGAGCAAACAGCTCTACATCTCGCAGTCCGCCGTCAGCCAGTCCATCAAGACCCTGGAGAAAAAACTGGGGCAGCCGCTCTTTATCCGGAGCACCAAGCGGGTACAGCTAACCCCGGCAGGTCAGGTGCTCCTAAAGCATGTGGAGCCCGCCATGAATCTGATCCAACGCGGGGAAGGGCAGCTTCTGGATTCCGGCATCTGGGGTCTTGGGCAGCTCGGCATCGGCGCAAGCGACACGATCTGCCGCTATTTCCTCGTTCCCTACCTGCAAAAATTTCACAGGAAATTCCCGCATGTCCCCATCAAGGTCACGAACGCGACCTCGCTGGGCTGCGTGAACCTGTTGGAGCAGGGGAAGGTCGATCTGGTCGTCACCAACTTTCCCAATTCCCGTCTGAACCAGTCCTACATCCGCAAGACGGTCTGCAGCTTCACGGACGTTTTCATCGCGAACCCCGCCTATTTTCATTTCAAGGGGGAAGCGCTCTCGCTGGCGCAGCTGACCGAGCTCCCGATCCTGATGCTGGACCGGAAGAGCACGACCAGCGAATTTCTGCACAGCCTGTTCCTGCAGCACCAGCTCGAACTGGTCCCGCAGATCGAACTCAGCAGCAACGACCTGCTGATCGACCTTGCCCGGATCGGTCTGGGCATCGCCGTCGTCCCCGACTACTGCCTGCGCCCCGACGATGAAGAGCTGTTCGTCGTGCAGACGCGCGAATCCCTCCCCCCGCGCCAGATGGTCGCAGCCGTCAACCCGACCCTGCCCGTCACGCAGGCGACGAGGGAATTTCTGTCGCTGCTGCCGGAGCTCGGGTGACAACGCCCGCAGGCTCCCGCGCCACTCTCTCCCAGAACGCTCTGACATGGCTCTCCACCGTGTCTACTGTACACACGGTCCGCTCCTCCCACTCCCGCGGGAAAAGCCCGCGATACTCCCCCAGAAGGAACCGGTCGTCCAGCAGCGCGATGACTCCCGCATCCGACGTCGTCCGGATCACCCGCCCCGCCGCCTGCAGCACCTTGTTCATACCCGGATAACGGTACGCGTAATCAAAGCCCTCCCCCGTATGCTCGTCATAGTAATGCATCAGGATCTCCCTCTCATGGGACACCTGCGGCAGCCCCGTGCCGACGATCAGCACGCCGATCAGCTGCTCATGCTTGAGGTCAATGCCCTCCCCGAAGATCCCTCCCAGCACGCAGAATGCCACAAAGGAGCCCTTGCGCGCCGCCGTCGCCTCCTCCGTAAAGGCTGCCAGAAATTCCTCCCGCTCCGCCTCCCGCATTCCGGCCTGCTGCATGCACACCTCCACGGGGCAGCCGTCCTCCTGCGCCGCCTCCGCGCAGAACGTCTCGTACACCTGCCGCATCATCTGATAGGAAGGAAAAAATACCATATAATTTCCCTTTCGGGTCCGCGCCACACGTCGCACATACAGCGCGATACGCGAGAACTCCTCCGGCGTGCGCCGCCTGTAACGGCTGCTGACGTCCCCGCACAGCAGAAGCAGCCTCTGGCTCTGGGAAAACGCCGTCTCCGCATACACAGCATAGTTGTCCGTCCGCGTCGAGAGCAGGCTCTTATAATAGGAAACGGGAAGCAGCGTCGCAGAGAAAAAAACGGTCGCATTGCCCCTGTCAATGCGCTCCTGCAGGTTCCGCGACGGATCCACGCAGCAGAGCTTCAACCGGAATCTGCCGTCCTCCCCATGCTCCGTGTAGATCACGTAGTGGTCGTCCAGCAGCTCATAGACGTTCATAAAATTTCTCAGTTCAAAATAAAACTCCGTGACCTCCCTGCGCTCCGGGAAATCCGGCGCCTTTTGTAAAAACTCGTCCAGATCCGCCGCCAGGCGCGCCAGCGCGGGGGCAAGGCTCCCGATGCCTTCATAGAGCACATAGCCCTCACACTCCCTCTTGTAGGTCAACAGCTGCCGGTTGCAGCGCTCCAGATCGGATGCAGCCTTGGGACTGTACGGCTTTATCATTTTTTTGACCGCAAGAAAATCTTCCTTATAAAGAGCGGCGCTGTACATCTCCCGGCTGCGCTCCACCAGATTGTGCGCCTCATCCACCAGGAAAATATACTCTCCCCGCGTCCCCTCCGCAAAAAAACGCTTCAGATACACGTTGGGGTCGAACACGTAATTGTAATCGCAGATGATCACGTCCGACCAGCTCGCCGCATCCAGACACAGCTCGAACGGACAGACGAGATGTTCCCTCGCATGCTCCAAAAGCACCTCCCTGGAAAAGACGTCCTCCTGCTGCAGGAGCGCATAGACCGCATCGTTGATACGATCGTAGTGTCCCTTCGCATAGGGACAACCGTCGGGGTTGCACTCCATCTCGTCGCACAGGCACATCTTTTCCTTCGCCGTGATCTGTGCGATCTTCCCCTGATAGCCCTGCGCCCTGAGCAGCTCGAACGCCTCCCGCGCGACCGTCGCTGTGATCGTTTTCGCCGTCAGATAAAAAATCGTCTCCCCCAGCCCTTCCCCAACTGCCTTCACGGCGGGAAACACCACAGAGATCGTCTTTCCGGATCCCGTAGGCGCCTGAAGGAACAGATTATTGCCCCGCAGGATCGTGCGGTAGACGCCCGCCGCGAGCTCCCGCTGCCCCTTTCGGTACGGAAAGGGAAATACCAGCTTTTTGATGGACTCCTGCCGCAGCGTATGCCATGCGAACTGAAAATCCGCCCATCTGCGATATTGTGCGATCAGCGCCGCAAACCACTCCGACAGCTCACGGAAGGAAAACTCCTCCCGGAACCGCCTGATCTCCTCCGTGTCCAGGTTACAGTAGGTCATCTGTACCGCGATCCCGTCGAGCGCATGCTGTGCGGCATACATGTACGCGTAGCACATCGCCTGCGCCCTGTGAACGCCGATCGGCGCGTCGAGAAGCTCCAGCCGCTGATAGACCCCCTTGATCTCATCGACCGTCACACAGTCATCCCTGCTGTAAATGCCGTCCGCCCTTCCCTCGAGGACGAGCTGATAGTCCTCCTCCCGGATCGCAATGCGCAGGGGAACCTCAGCCTGATAGTCCGCTCCCATGCTGCGCTGGATCTTTCTGTGCATCCTGCTCCCCGCCCACATCGCTTCCGGGGATGCCGCCCTGCCGTGGCGGTTGTCGATATCACCCTCCCGGAGGAGAAACTCCACCAGGCTGCGCACAGATATTTTTATGATTCCCTGTTCGTCCTTCACAATCTTATTTCCCATGCCGCTATTGTATCATATCTGAGGCTGTGCGGGAATGCACTTTTTAAAAGGGGGAGCGCAGCCTTCGCTGCGCTCCCCTCTTTCTTATCCCACCGCATATTTGCGGATGTTTCTCTCAAACCCCGCGTCGCTCTCCCCGTACTGGACGATCAGCTCCTTTCCGGCTCCGAGCCCGAGCATTCCCAGCAAGGACTTCGCATGGATCACGACTCGGTTGTAGATGACATCAATATCAAAATCGCAGTGTTCCGCTGCCCGCACAAATTCCAATATATCTTCCGTGTCAGACAACCTGATTTTTCTTTCTATCATATGACCATTCCCTTCTGCAAAAGCAATCACTTTGTTTGACAAGGCAATTATTTCACGATTCCAACGCTTTGTCAAATATTTGCTCAACCGGTTGAACAAACCGTTTTATCAGCAAACTGCCTGTTTTTGCCCCAAAAGCTCCGACAATTTCTTCCTGTTACCGATTCACCCTGCCTCGATCTCAATTTTTTTGTGCAAAATTCCTTTTTACTTTTTCATTTTCTGCGAAAATTGGATATTTTTCATAATTTTTTATGGCAAAATCGGACGACGAAGCGGAAAGGTTCTTGCCTTAGCCTGTGATTCATCCTATAATAAAGATATGATCCAAGACCAACACCCACAAGAGGTATGACTATGACAAACGACAAAGCTTCTCTGATCCAACAGATGGAACAGCAGCGTTTTCTGCCGCTCACGGAAAAGACCCCGGCGCTTTACGACGCCTTTCAGGAGAAGATGGACCCGCAGGATCCGGACGACCTCTCCCGGTTTCTGTTCTATAAAGGGGAATATTGTTTTCGCATCGGAAATCTCGATCAGGCGCTGAACCTGCTGAACCGCTGTTTGCAGGCTCCCAAAACACCGGCGCTGCGGCAGTTCGACGCGCTCTCCTACAACATCATCGGGCTGGTCTACGGCTATCTCCGGCAGGAGAGCATCGCTATCCACTATCTGATGCTCGCGAGGACCCTCTGCACGGAGCTCTCCCTGTCGCACGAGAGAGCCGTCTGCTGTGCCAACCTGGGGATTCTTTACGGCCAGATCGGTCTCTATGAGAAGGCGCTTGCCTATCATGAGGAGGCGCTCGCCCATCTGAATCAGGAGGCGGCAGATGCGTGTAACCACAGCGCCTACAACCTCAGAGTGCTCTGTCATGCCTACCGCGGTCTGCTCTACTGCAAGAGCGGGGAGCCGGAAAAGGCTTTTGAGGTGTCCAGGATCATAGATGCATTGATCCGCGAGGACGGTCATCTGTTCTATGACGCCGCCGTCATCAACCTGAACATTCGGCTATATGAAGTCCGTCACGACCTCGCCCTTCTGCGCGGGGAGCTCGCACATATGCAAACGCTCGTCGAATCCCCGATGGATTTCCTGGAGCTTTCCGAGTTCTATTTCGACGTGTGCGACTATCTCCTGGAGACAAAACTTGCGGAGGAAAGCGCCTCGCTTCTTTCCTATATCGAGCGTTTTACCTCCGCTTCCCCCTTGGTCTTCCTGCAGTATGAGACTCTGCTGCGCAAAGCCGTGTACAGCCGCGCGTTCCTCTCCGAGGCGGAGTATCAGAAGGTGTGCAGCCAGCTCATCCTGCTGCGCCCGCGCTTTTTAGAGGAGCAGTCCGACGCGAAGCTCCACAGCCTGGAATACACGGAGCGCACACATCAGACCCGGCTGGATTCCCAGATGTATCTTGAAAAGAGCCGCATCGACCAGATGACCGGTCTGCTGAACAAGTACACGATCCAGTTCCTCGTCGCCGAAGATCTCGCCCGAAATGTCCCCTGCGGCAGGCAATCCGCCATGCTGTTGATCGATCTCGACCACTTCAAGCAGATCAATGACACCTTCGGCTACCTGACGGGCGATACGTTCCTCAGCCGAACGGGATCGACCATCCTCGAATACTTTAAGGGGCAGGCAATGTGCGGCAGAATTGGCGGCGATGAGTTTCTCGTCTACATCAGCGATGCCTCAGACCACGAATTTGTACAGCTGCAGGCGGAGATGCTGCGCCAGGAGCTCTACCGGCAAACCTCCGAGCGCAATATTATGATCACCATTCAGGCGAGCATCGGCATCGCCTACTCCTCCGAATACTGCTACGATTACGAAAGCCTGTTTTCCGCCGCGGACAGCGCTCTCTATCGCGCCAAGATCGAAGGGCGGGGAAGAGTGGTCGTCGCCTGAA
Source organism: uncultured Roseburia sp. (assembly GCA_947628935.1). Lineage (GTDB taxonomy): Bacteria > Bacillota > Clostridia > Lachnospirales > Lachnospiraceae > Roseburia. Next base: position 5,675 of record CANRBT010000083.1, read on the forward strand.
AAGTCCGTCACTCTTCCCGCAGCAGACTGACATTTCTCTTCAGGGATTCGACCGCGGCATCGACATCCGCGCGGGTCGTGTTCCCGCACAAGGTCAGACGAACGGTTCCCTTCGCGTATTCCTCCGGCACGCCAAGCGCTTCGATCACATAGGAGATCCGGCTTTCTCCCGTGTTGCACGCCGAGCCGCCGGAGGCACAGATGCCGTCCTCGTCCAGCAGGATAAGGAGCGACGCTCCCTCCACATTTCGAAAGCTCACACTGACATTCCCCGGCAACCGTTTTGTGCTGTGTCCGTTGATCCGCACCTGCGGTATCTCATGCCGGATCTTTTCCATCAGGTAGTTCCGCAGCATTGTTTCCCTGCGCATCCGGACGCGCAGATCGGAAAACGCGAGCTCTACCGCTTTCCCCATCCCGACGATCCCCGGCACATTCTCCGTGCCCGCACGCTTCCCGCGCTCCTGTGCGCCTCCGTGGATAAAGGACGGAAGCTCTATCCCCTCCCGCACATACAAAAAACCGACTCCCTTGGGTCCGTGAAATTTGTGCGCGCTCGCGCTGAGCAGATCGATGGGATATTGATGTACGGAGATCGGCATCTGTGCGTACGCCTGCACGGCATCCGTGTGAAACACGACGCCCGCCTCCCTGGCAAGATGCCCGATCTGTCCGATGGGTTCTATCGTCCCGATCTCATTGTTCCCGAACATCACGGAAACCAGCGTCGTATCCTCCCGCATCAGCCCGGCAAGCTCCTCCACAGAAACCATCCCCGTCTCATCCACATTCAGATAGGACACCTCATAGCCCAGCCGCTCCATATACTCACACGAGTTTAAGACCGCATGATGCTCGATCCGGCTGGTGATGATATGCCGTCCCCGGTCCTTCCGCGCCCCCGCAACACCCTTGATCGCCCAATTGTCCGACTCCGATCCGCCCGAGGTGAAATAGATCTCTCCCGGTTTTGCATCCAGCGACGCCGCGATCCGTGCACGCACCTCCTCGATCGCGTCCTTTGCCTCCTCCCCGTAACGATACCCTGTGGAAGCATTCCCGAATTTTTCCCGCATATATGGCTCCATCGCCTCCTCGACCTCCTCTGCCATGCGCGTGGTCGCGGCGTTGTCCAGATAGATGCCATTCTGAATCTTATCACTCATTTTCCTTTTGCCCCTCACATATATTAAAAAGATAGAACATTTGGAGTTTTTCTTGTCTAAACATTCCTTTTTTTCCGTTTCCGGAACTGCCGGCTCCACGCGGAGCACCTTCATCACAGGAACGCTCCTGTTGACCGTTGCGGGAGTGCTGACGCGCGTGATCGGCTTCTTTTATAGAATATTCCTCTCCCGCACGATTGGTGCAGAAGGGCTTGGGATTTATCAGCTCCTCTCCCCCGTCCTGGCGCTCGGCTTCGCCGTCACAGCCGCGGGCATCCAGACCTCGATCTCCCGGTTCGTCTCCGCCGAGATCGGGCGGAAAAATCCGGCAGGGGCAAGACGCTACCTCTTTGCAGGACTCGCGCTGTCCCTGCTGCTGTCCGCAGTCACCGGTCTGTGCATCCGGCAAAACGCGTTCCTCATCGCGAACTCCTGGCTCGGCGATCCTCGCTGTGAACCGCTGCTCCATATCCTATCGCTGTCCTTCGTGCCCTGCTGCATCCATGCCTGCATCAACGGCTACTACTACGGGCTGAAAAAAACGGGCATCCCGGCTCTCACCCAGCTCACCGAGCAGATTGCCAGAGTCGGCACGGTCTACCTGCTCTATCAGATCTGCCGCAGTAACCGATCCCCGATCCCGCTCTCCATCATGATGTGGGGCGCAGTGATGGGAGAGGTCGCAAGCACTTTGGTGTCCGTCACCTTTGCGCGCCTCGTTCCGGGCGGGAATGCGGGAGCGCCGTCCGTCGCCCAATGCACGAAAAACCTGATTCGCATGGCGGCTCCGCTGACGGCAAGCCGGGTTGTCCTGAATCTCTTTGCCGGCTTTGAAAACATCATGATCCCGAACCGCCTTCGGCTGTTCGGTTACACGGGTTCCGAGGCGCTCAGCGTTTACGGCATCCTGACCGGCATGGCGATGTCGATCGTCATGTTTCCCTCCGTACTCACAAACTCGGTATCGGTGCTGCTGCTGCCGACGATCTCCGAGGCAAAGGCAACCGGCGATGAGCGCCTGATCAACCGGACCATCCGACGGACCATCGGCGCCTGCCTGCTCTTAGGCTTTTTGTGTACAGCCGGCTTTCTCGTCACAGGACGTTTCCTCGGGAACTTCCTGTTCGGGAATGCGCTTGCGGGAACCTTCATCGTGACGCTGGGATGGATCTGTCCGTTTCTTTACCTGAGCGCCACCCTCAGCAGCATCCTGCACGGACTTGGCTTCCCGGGCGTGACCTTTGCCCTGAATCTGCTTGCCTGCGGCATACGGATCCTGTTCGTGCTGTTCGCCGTTCCCGTCTGCGGCATCCGAAGCTATCTGTGGGGAATCCTGCTCAGCCAGGCTGTGACAGCGGCGCTTGCCATCGCGATCTTAACGCATATGACAAAAAAAGAGCTGTGAAAAAGCGAAGTGGAAACGCTCCGCCTTTCACAGCCCCTTGTCTGCTCTGCGCTATGTTCTTATACGCGGGAGAGGTACTCCCCTGTACGCGTGTCGATCTTGATGACATCGTTCTGCTCCACGAACAGCGGCACATAGACCGTCGCCCCGGTCTCCACGACCGCAGGCTTCGTCGCGCCCGTCGCCGTATCTCCCTTAAAGCCCGGCTCCGTCTCCGTGATCTGGAGCTCCACGAACAGCGGCGGCTCCACAGCGAACACGCTGCCGTTGTGAGAGCACAGCTTCACCATCTCGTTCTCCTTGACAAACTTGAGCGCGTCGCCGATGTCGTCCCTGGAAAGCGCGATCTGATCGTAGGTCTCCACATCCATGAAATAGTACAGGTCCCCGTCCGCATACAGATACTGATGATCCTTGCGGTCGATGCGCGCCTGCGGGCACTTCTCGGTCGGGCGGAAGGTCTTCTCCACCACACCGCCGCTCTTGATATTTTTTAACTTTGTTCTGACAAACGCTGCGCCTTTTCCCGGCTTCACGTGCTGAAATTCGATGATCTGATAGATATTGCCCTCTAACTCAATGGTAATACCGTTCCTGAAATCACCTGCTGATATCATGTCATTTCCTCCTTAAATGCATACGAGTCCCTTGGGCTCTCTGATTGTTTTATTTTATAATAAAAGCATGTACATTTCAAGCTTTTTTTCTACTGTACCTGATTTCTCCGCTCGATCTCATGGATCAGATCGACTCTCGCCTGGTGCCGTCCTCCCTGAAAGTCCGCGGACAGGTACGTCCGCACAATGTCCTTTGCCAGCTCCACGCCGACGATGCGCGCGCCGAACGCGATAATGTTCGCGTCGTTGTGCTCCTTTACGAGCCGCGCCGTCGCCGTGTCCGAGCAGACTGCAGCCCGCACGCCCGGCACCTTGTTTGCCGCAATAGAGATGCCGACGCCTGTCCCGCAGATCAGCACGCCGCAGTCCGCTTCCCCCGCCGCGACCGCGCGTCCCACCTTCTCCCCGTATTCCGGGTAATCGCAGCTTTCCGGGCTGTCCGTCCCGAAATTTATGACCTCGTGGCCGAGCTCCCCAAGATAGTCCATGATCACGCATTTCAACTCCGTCG
>CANRBT010000084.1 GCA_947628935.1 uncultured Roseburia sp.
CCCAAATACAACCTGTATTTATTAGCTAAAATGTGGAAAAATACAATTGGGTATTGCAATTTTTGGCGGAGCGAACTATAATCAACCCAACAGATGAAAACGTTACCGGCAACAATGCCAAAAACAATACCGGAAACGTTTCAAAAGACAACGCACCATAGATTTCAGGAGGGAAAATCAATGAAAAGAAAAGTATTATCTGTGATGCTGGCAACAGCGATGACCGCGACCCTGTTTACGGGCTGCGGCGGCGACGCGGGAAGCGGTGATGCGGGGAGCGCGGATGCGGGAACCACGGATGCAGGAAGCGCCGCGGCGGGCGATGCGGGGAGCGCAGACGCCGGCAGCAGTGCATCGGGCGGCTCCGTGTACTATCTGAACTTCAAGCCGGAGCAGAACGACGCATGGCAGTCTCTTGCAGCGACCTACACGGAGCAGACGGGCGTTCCGGTGACGGTCATCACAGCGGCGGACGGACAGTATGAGTCCACGTTAAAGTCCGAGATCGCAAAGACCGAGGCGCCGACGCTGTTCCAGGTGAACGGACCGGTCGGTCTGGAGAGCTGGAAGGATTACTGCGCAGACCTTTCCGGCACGGAGCTGTTTAGCCACCTGACGAGCGAGGATTACGCGCTGAAGAACGATGCCGGCGAGGTCGCGGGCATTGCATACGTGATCGAGACCTACGGCATCATCTACAACAAGACGATCCTGAACGACTACTGCACGATGGAGAACGCTGTGATTGCTTCCCCGGACGAGATCACGAACTTTGAGACCTTAAAGGCAGTGGCGGACGATATCCAGGCGAGACTGGACGAGATCAACGACCAGTTTGGCTACGAGCTCAAGGGCGCGTTTACCTCGGCAGGTATGGACGGCTCCTCCGACTGGAGATTCAAGACGCATCTCGCGAATCTGCCGATCTACTATGAGTACAAGGACAAGGGCATCAGCAGCACAGATGCGATCGAGGGTAAATATCTGGACAACTACAAGCAGATATGGGATCTCTACATCACGGATTCCACCTGCGAGCCGGGACTTCTCTCCAACAAGACAGGCGACGAGGCGGAGGCAGAGTTCGGCATGGAGGAAGCGGTCTTCTACCAGAACGGTACCTGGGAGTACGGCAACCTGACGAACGATGACAACGGTTATCTTGTGACCGCAGAGGATATGAGCATGATGCCGATCTACATCGGTGTAGAGGGCGAGGAGAATCAGGGGCTTTGCACGGGTTCCGAGAACTACTGGTGCGTGAACAAGCAGGCGTCCGCGGAGGATCAGCAGGCGACCATCGACTTCCTGACCTGGGTCATCACCTCCGATGAGGGACGTGATTCCATGGCGAATGTGATGGGCTTTACCACTCCGTTTGACACCTTCTCCGACGGCTATGTGGCGGACAATGTGTTCATCCAGGCGGATGCGGCTTACACGGCGGCAGGAAAGACGCCGGTCCTGTGGAACTTCTCCACGATCCCGTCGGAAGAGTGGAAGAACGGCGTCGGCTCCGCACTGCTGAACTACGCGCAGGGCACAGGCGATTGGGATGCAGTGAAGACCGCATTCGTGGACGGCTGGGCGACGGAGTACGCGAACGTATACGGGACGAACTGATCATACCGTGACAGTTATTCATTGACGAGAGAGACTGTCGCAAATTGCAAACAAGACATGCATTTTGTGACAGTCTCTTTTTCTGTTCTTGATCTTGGAGAGGGCGAACGTTATGGAGAAATCTATCAAAAAATATTTTCCGATCTTTGCGCTTCCGACGATGGTGGCGTTCACTTTGGGATTTGTGGTCCCGTTCCTCATGGGCATTTACCTGTCCTTCTGTGATTTTACGACGATCACGGATGCAAAATTTGTAGGGTTTAAGAATTACGCGCGGACCTTCGGGGATCCGAGCTTTTTGCAGGCGCTCGGCTTTACGGCGCTGTTCACGGTCGTCTCCGTGGTGACGATCAATGTGATCGCGTTTGCGATCGCGATGCTTTTGACGAAGGGCATCAAGGGGACGAACCTGTTTCGGACCGTGTTTTTCATGCCGAACCTGATCGGCGGTATCGTGCTCGGTTATATCTGGCAGATCCTGCTCAACGGGATCCTGGAGCACTTTGGAAGGACGCTGACCTATTCCGGCGCCTATGGCTTCTGGGGACTGATCATCCTGCTGAACTGGCAGCAGATCGGTTATATGATGATCATTTATATCGCGGGCATCCAGAACATTCCGGGAGAGCTGATCGAGGCGGCAAAGATCGACGGCGCGACGAACGGTCAGCTTCTGCGGCATGTGACGATCCCGATGGTGATGCCGTCCGTCACGATCTGTTCGTTTCTCACGCTGACGAACTCGTTCAAGCTGTTCGACCAGAACCTGGCTCTGACCGCGGGCGAACCGGCAAAGAGCTCACAGATGCTTGCGCTCAATATCTATGAGACGTTCTATACCCGTACGGGATGGGAGGGCGCGGGACAGGCGAAGGCAGTGATCTTCTTTCTCATCGTGGCGGTCATCGCGATGACGCAGAACTATCTGACAAGACGTAAGGAGGTGCAGCAGTAATGGCGAATAAGAATGCAGATAACCAGGTGAGCGCGGTCAGGCGCGCAAAGCACGGATGGATCCTCACGCTCGTATTCTCCCTGTTGGCAGTCGCATGGCTCTACCCGATCTTTCTGGTCGTCATCAACGCGCTGAAGAAGAAGGCGTTCATCACGAGAGAGCCGTTTGCGCTGCCGAACGGCAGATCCTTCTTTGGCATCCAGAACTTTATCAGCGGTGTGGAGAAGACGCAGTTCTTTTCGGCGATCGGCAACTCCGTCATCATCACGGTCGGCTCCGTGGCAGTCATCATCGTCTGCACCTCGATGTGCGCATGGTACATCACGCGCGTGAAGAACAGGCTGACCTCGGCGATCTACACGCTGTGCCTGTTTTCAATGATCGTACCGTTCCAGATGGTGATGTTCTCGCTCTCCAAGCTGGCAAATATGATGCATCTGAGCAATCCGATCGGCATTATCCTCGTGTATCTGGGGTTTGGTGCGGGACTCGCCGTGTTCATGTTCTGCGGCTTTGTCAAGAGCATCCCGCTGGAGATCGAGGAGGCGGCGATGATCGACGGTTGCACCCCGCTCCAGACCTTTTTCCGCGTGGTGTTTCCGATCATGAAGCCGACGACGATCACGGTCGCGATCCTGCAGGCAATGTGGATCTGGAACGACTACCTGCTCCCGTATCTGGTGCTCGATCTGAAAAGGTACAAGACTGTGCCGATCGTGATCCAGTATTTAAAGGGCGGCTACGGCGCTGTGGACTGGGGCACGATGATGGCGATGCTGGTGCTTGCGATCATCCCGATCATCATCTTCTATGCGGCGTGCCAGAAATACATCATCGAGGGCGTCGTGGCAGGCGCGGTAAAGGGCTGATGTCCGCAGGCATTGACGACAGGCATTGACAAAAAATAAGATTTTATGGCAGAATATGAAAAAAGCGGATAGGAAGAGAGCTATGGTCACGATCAAGGATATTGCCAGGGAATCCGGGTATTCCATCAGCACAGTTTCGCGCGTGCTGAACAATCGGAGCGATGTCAGCCCTGACGCTAAGCGCAAGATCGAGGAAGTGGTGACACGGTTTCATTTTGTGCCGAACAACAATGCAAAGCAGTTAAAACAGAACAATTCCAGAACCATAGGAGTGCTTGTCAAGGGGATTTCCAATATGCTCTTTGCCAATATTGTCGAGGAGCTTCACAGGATGATCGAAAGGACGGCGTACACGCTCAACATTTCCTATCTGGATGAGGACGCGGACGAGGTAGAGCAGGCGATCCTGCTCTGCCGCGAGCGGAAGCCGATAGGGCTCTTGTTCCTCGGGGGGAATCCCGAATATTTCAAAAAAGGCTTTGCAGGCGTGGGGGTGCCCTGCGTGATGGTATCGAACCGCGCCAATGAGCTCGGCTTTTCCAATCTCTCCAGCGTGGCGACGGACGATGTGGCGGCGGCGCAGTGCGCAGTGGATGCGCTGTTTGAGGCGGGACATCGGAAGATCGGCATCCTGGGGGGCGATCCGGAAAAATCTTACACGAGTCTGCAGCGCTTTCGCGGGTGCGAGAGGAGCTTTGCGGCGCATGGCGCGGCGATGGATGCCGGTCTGTGCTACGAAAAGGCGCACTTTTCCTTCGAGAGCGCCTATCGCGCGATGGAGCGTCTGCTCACGAGATACGACGGTCTTACGGCGGTCTTTGCGATGTCGGATGTCATGGCGATCGGGGCGATACGGGCGCTGCGGGACAGAGGGCTGTCTGTGCCGGAGCATATCTCCGTGATCGGGTTTGACGGGACCTCCCTGGCGGAGTATTACAATCCGAAGCTTGCGACGATCCGGCAGAGTTATCAGACCCTTGCCGCGCGCAGCATCGAGATCCTGTTTGGACAGATCGAGCTGAAGAAGGAAGCGATCCACGAGATCGTGCCGTTTGAGTTTGCGAGCGGGGAGAGCATCCGCATCATAAAATAAAATCTTTGGAGGCTAATATGACGAGAAGCAGCGGTGTATTGATGCACATTTCTTCCCTGCCGTCTCCCTACGGGATCGGCACGATGGGAAAGGAAGCGAGAAAATTTGCGGACTTTCTGGTAAAGGCGGGGCAGCGTTACTGGCAGATACTTCCGATCTGTCCGACGAGCTACGGCGATTCCCCTTATCAGTCCTTTTCCAGCTTTGCGGGGAACCCGTATTTTATCGACCTGGAATATCTGTGCAGGGAAAAGCTTTTGACAAAGAAGGAATGCGAGTCCTTTCCCTGGGGCAAGAAACCCGGATCCGTGGATTACGGCGTGATGTATGAATCGCGCTATCAGCTGTTGAAGCTTGCCTATGCGCGTTTTCGTAAAAAGGAGCCGGAGGATTTCGCCGTATTCTGCAGGCAGGAGGCGGACTGGCTGGACGATTATGCGCTGTTCATGGCGCTGAAGGACGCGAACGGCGGTGTGGCATGGTTTTCCTGGGATAAGGCGTTAAAGACCAGGCAGCCGGAGGCGCTTGCCGCGGCAAGGGAGAGCTATGCGGACGATATCCGTTTTTATCAGATGCTGCAGTACCTGTTCTTCCGCCAGTGGCGCGAGCTGAAGGCGTATGTCAACGAAAAGGGCATCGAGATCATCGGCGACGTGCCGATCTATGTGGCAGGGGACAGCGCGGACGTGTGGGCGAATCCGGGTCAGTTCTACCTCGACGAGAAGCTGGATCCGATCGACGTGGCAGGCTGTCCGCCGGACGCGTTCTCCGCGGACGGACAGCTCTGGGGCAATCCGCTGTTCCGCTGGGATGTCATGAAAAAGGACGGCTATGCATGGTGGACGAAGCGCATCGCGGCGATGTCAAAGCTTTACGATATCGTTCGCATCGACCATTTCCGCGGTTTCGATTCCTACTATGCGATCCCGGCGAAGGATACGACGGCGAAGAACGGCGAGTGGCGCAAGGGACCGGGCATGGACCTGTTCCTCGCGCTCGAGAAAAAGCTCGGCAGGCTCAACATCATCGTGGAGGATCTGGGCTTTCTGACCCCGTCCGTGTTAAAGCTGGTGGAGGATTCCGGGTTCCCGGGCATGAAGGTCATCCAGTTCGCGTTCGATTCCCGCGAGGGGAGCGATTATCTGCCGCATACCTACGGCAGACACTGCGTGGTCTATACGGGCACGCACGACAACGACACGCTGGTCGGATGGATGAAGACCGCGCCGAAGAAGAGCGTCAAATTTGCGAAGGAGTACCTGAACCTCACGGAGGAGGAGGGGTATCACTGGGGCATGATGCGCGGCGCATGGGCGTCGGTCGGCGATCTGGCGATCGTGCCGATGCAGGATCTGCTGGGACTTGGCAGCAAGGCGCGCATGAACATCCCGTCCACGCTTGGCACGAACTGGAAATGGCGGGCGGTCGACGGGCAGATCACAAACCGGCTGGCAAAGCGTGTCTACAAATATATGGAAATGTACGGAAGGCTTCCGGAGAAGCCTGTGGCTCCGGCCGGGGGAGAGGACGCAAAGGGATCGGACAAAAAGGAAACGAAGGAAAAGGCAGAGAAGAAAGCAAAATAGGGGAAGAGCGATGCTGTATTTTATCGTCAACGAAAAGGCAAGGAGCGGAAAGGGCGCGGCGCACTGGGTCAAGGTCCGGCGGATGCTGCGGGAGAGAGGGATCGCGTTTTTGGCATGGACCACGGAGTACGAGGGCCATGCCCTTTCCCTTTCCCGCAAGATCTATGAGAGGGCTGTGCAGAATGGGGATAAGGATATCTGCATTGTGGTGATGGGCGGAGACGGTACGGTCAACGAGGTGGTCAACGGCATCCCGCAGCTGTCGGAGGTGCGCATCGGGATCCTGCCTGTCGGGTCTGGCAACGATCTGGCGAGGGGTCTGGGCATCCGCGGAGGCGTGAAGGAGAATATGGAGCGCATCCTTTCCTGTATACAGGAGGGACCGGAGTGCGGTCGCTGTATGGATCTGGGTGAGGTGCGCTGGGGAGAGAATCAGTCCCGCCTGTTTGCCATCAGCGCAGGGCTGGGACTGGATGCGCTGGTCTGCAAAAAGGCGATGACCTCGAGGGTCAAGACGTTTTTGAACCGGCTGCATCTGGGAAAGCTGACCTATCTGATATTGACGGTACAGTCTCTGTTTGCGATGACGACGACCGAGGGCGTGGTGCGCTATGACAAAAGGGAAAGGAAGCTGACCGGGCTGATCTTTCTCGCCGCGATGAACCACAGGGCGGAGGGAGGCGGCGTCCCGATGGCGCCCAAGGCGGATGCGGCGGACGGGAAGCTTTCCGTGTGCTGTGCGCACGGGATCCCCAAATGGCGTACCTTCCTCTGCCTGCCCCTTCTGGTCGCCGCGAGGCATACCCGCCTGCACGGCTTCTCTGTGGAGAACTGCGCGGCGTGCGAGGTGAAGCTCGCCGAGCCCGTGGTGCTGCATGCGGACGGCGAGTACTGCGGAGATGTGGACCATGTGCAGTTCCTCTGCTGTCCGGGCGCGCTGCGCGTGCTCCTCTGACGAAGATTCCCTGCATAAACCGCGCGCCTCTTTCATACATTCTAGTAAGTATGGAAGGGGCATTTTTATGGATATCAGCAATAAAAAGGAATTTGACTTATACAAGGACATTCAGAACCGCACGAGCGGCGAGCTGTACTTAGGCGTGGTCGGTCCTGTGCGGACAGGAAAATCGACCTTTATCAAACGGTTCATGGAGCTGATGGTGCTTCCGTATATGGAGGACGTACATAGCAGGGAGCGGACGGTCGATGAGCTGCCGCAGTCCGCGCAGGGCAAGACGATCATGACGACAGAGCCCAAATTTATCCCGAAGGACGCGGCGAAGATCACGCTGGAGGACGAGACGCAGGTGAAGGTGAGGCTGATCGACTGCGTGGGGTTCATGGTGGACGGTGCGTCCGGTCATATGGAGGGAAATGCAAACCGGATGGTAAAGACGCCGTGGTTCGACTATGAGATCCCGTTCGTGGAGGCGGCGTCCATCGGCACGCAGAAAGTCATCAAGGACCATGCGACGATCGGGATCGTCGTGACGACGGACGGCTCCATCGGGGAGCTGGAGCGGGAGAGCTATGTGGACGCGGAGGAAAAGACTGTGCAGGAACTCTCTGCGATCGGGAAGCCCTATGTGATCGTCGTCAACTCGCAGAAGCCATACAGCGAGGAGACGACCAAACTCTGCGGCGAGCTGCAGGAGAAATATCATGCGGCGGTCGTGCCGGTCAACTGCGAGCAACTGCGCAAGGATGACGTTTCCCGCATCCTGGAGCAGATCCTCTACGAGTTCCCGGTCGTGCGCGTGGAGTTTTATATCCCCAAGTGGGCGGAGATGCTGGACGCGGAGCACCCGATGAAGGCGGAGATCATCCGCACGGCGTCCGGGATCCTCGGAAATATGAAAAAGATGAGGGATGTCTACGGGCAGACCTTTTCGCCGGAGCAGTATGTCTCGCGCATCAAGGTCGACGAGATAGAGCTTTCAAGCGGCTGCGTGAAGGTCAACATGGACATTGCGGAAAAATATTACTACGAGAATATGAGCGAGCTGGCGGGGGTGCCGATCTCCGGCGAATATGAGCTGATCGCGCTGATCAAGGAGATGGCGGAGCGAAAGGAGGCTTACGAAAAGGTATCGGACGCCTTTTCCGCGGTCCAGGTCAAGGGCTATGGGGTGGTAGGACCCGGGCTTTCCGACATCCGGATGGAGGAGCCTGTGCTCATCCGTCATGGAAATAAATTCGGGGTGAAAATGCGCGCCGTCTCGCCGTCCATCCACATGATCAAGGCGAACATCGAGACGGAGATTGCGCCGATCGTCGGGAGCGAGGAACAGGCGAACGATCTGATCGCCTATATCAAGCAGGGGCAGCAGAGCGAGGAGGGCGCCTGGGAGACAAATATCTTCGGCAAGTCCGTCGGGGAGTTGATGGAGGACGGCATCCGCAGCAAGATCGCGATGATGGACGACGAGTGCCAGATGAAACTGCAGGACACGATGCAAAAGATCGTCAATGACAACAACGGCGGGATGGTCTGCATTATTCTTTAGACTTTTTCCCGCGTTTGGCAAGGGCTTCTTTTTCCGTGTCCGGGAGGCTTTTGTATGCTCCCGTTTCCCGGAATTCCCTGACGGCGTCGTCGTAGGCGGCGATGATGCACTCCTTCATCGGGTCGTCGTCCGAGACGATGCCGACGGCGTCGCAGTAGGCGTTTGTGACGTCCTCCTTGGAGCTGCAGTGTTTTAAGCGCGCCTCAAAGGAATCGCGCATGATCTGTACGCGCGCGGCCTGCTGGTAGAGGGCGGGATCCTGCTCCTTTAAAAACTGCATCTCCTCCGCAGTCAGCCGTTTCCCGCTTTTGAGCTTTGCGCGGATTTCCTGAAGCCACTCGGCTTTTTCCTCCTCCGTCATGCCGCAGGCAGGGCTTAGGAGCTCTGAGAGCTGCCCCGTGATGGCGAAGGTATCGATCCCCATAGAGACGTTCTGTGGGGATTCTTTTTGTTCTGCGGCGCCAAGCCTGACGGAGTGCCGCTTCCCGGCGGCGTCTGTCACGGCGAGCGCGGCGTGTCTCAGGGCGTTTCGCGCGCCGTCCTCCTGCTTTTGCGTCTTTTGAAAGTTTCCAAGATAAAAGGTCTGCATGTCCGGTTCCTCCTGCAGGATATATCGTCCTGCAGGAGAAAAAAATAAATGTTTGGGGTTACTTTTTTGCCTTTTGAAACGTGTTACAGGTAAAGGAGGTATCATCGATGAACGGACGAAAGGTAAGGGAGACAA
>CANRBT010000085.1 GCA_947628935.1 uncultured Roseburia sp.
ATCCGTATGCTGGGGAGCGACGATCCGGAGAAGGCGAGAAAGAAGCTGATCGAACATAATCTCCGGCTGGTCGTTTACATTGCAAAGAAGTTTGACAACACGGGGGTCGGTGTGGAGGATCTGATCTCCATTGGGACGATCGGTCTGATCAAAGCGATCAATACCTTTAACCCTGGGAAAAATATCAAGCTTGCCACCTACGCCTCCCGCTGCATTGAAAATGAGATCCTGATGTACCTGCGCAGAAACAACAAGACCAAGCTGGAGGTGTCCATCGACGAGCCGCTCAACGTGGACTGGGACGGCAACGAGCTGCTGCTGTCGGATATTCTGGGAACGGATGAAGACGTCATTTATCGGGATATCGAGACGGATGTGGAACGTTCACTGCTCGGAGCGGCGATCGATAAGCTCTCCGGTCGGGAGCGCATGATCATCGAGCTGCGTTTTGGGCTCAATACCGCAAACGGGGAGGAAAAGACGCAAAAGGAGGTGGCGGATATGCTCGGCATTTCACAGTCCTACATTTCCAGGCTCGAGAAGAAGATCATGGGAAGGCTGCGCAAGGAGATCGTGAGGCTGGAGTGATGAAATATTTGCATGAAAAAAGAATTGTATAAAAAAGGGGAAAATAGTATAATCATAGCAGAAGGATAAAGTACGGGGGTGTGCGAATGATACTCGAATTTTTAGGGGCGGCGCACGAGGTGACAGGGAGCTGCCATTATCTGGAGTTTGGAGATAAGCATCTGCTGGTGGACTGCGGTATGGAGCAGGGACCGGATCTGTATGTGAATCAGGAAATCCCGGTCAATGCGGCAGCCATCGATTATGTGTTTGTCACGCATGCCCATATCGACCATTCCGGTCTGCTGCCGCTTTTGTACAATCATGGATTTCGCGGACAGGTGTATGCGACGAAAGCGACCTGTCAGCTTTGTGAGATCATGCTCAAGGACAGCGCGCATATTCAGATGTTCGAGGCGGAGTGGAAGAACCGCAAGGCAAGGCGCGCCGGGAATCCGGAGGTTGTCCCGCTCTATGACATGAGCGATGCGATGGGAGTTCTGACCCATTTCGTTTCCTGTGATTATCAGCATGTGGTGCAGGTCTGCGACGGTCTGCGGGTCCGGTTTGTGGATGCCGGACATCTGCTTGGCTCTGCGTCGATTGAGATGTGGGTGTCGGAGGACACGGATGAGGGAAGGCAGGAGCGGAAGATCGTGTTTTCCGGCGATCTGGGTCCCGGAAACCGCCCGCTCATCCGGGATCCCGAATATGTGAAGGACGCCGATTACGTGGTGATGGAGTCCACCTACGGCGACAGAAAGCATGCAGCGCCACCGGATTACGCCGTAGCGCTTGTGGATGTTCTGCGCGACACGTTTCGAAGGGGCGGAAATCTGGTGATACCGGCATTTTCCGTGGGACGTACCCAGGAGATGCTCTACTTTATGCGCCGGATCAAGACGGAGGAGTTGCTGCCGGAGTATCGGGATTTTGAGGTGTATGTAGACAGCCCGCTGGCGGTCGAGGCGACGACGATCTTCAACAAGAATGTCGAGGACTGCTTCTCGGAGAAGGCGCTCGCGCTGGTGCATCAGGGGATCAATCCCATCGGTTTTCCCGGACTTCGCATGGCGATCACGAGCGATGAGTCCAAGATGATCAACTTCGACGACAACCCCAAGGTGATCCTTTCAGCCTCCGGCATGTGCGAGGCGGGGCGCATCCGCCATCACTTAAAGCACAATCTCTGGCGGAAGGATTCCACGATCCTCTTTGTCGGATATCAGGTGCCGGGCACGCTTGGCTATCATCTGCTGAACGGGGCGAAGGAGGTGCGGCTGTTCGGAGAGACGATCGACGTGCAGGCGCGCATTGAAAATCTGCCGGGCATCAGCGGGCACGCGGATGTCGGACAGTTGACGCGCTGGGTGGAGGCGTTCGAGGTCAAGCCCCGGAAGGTGTTTGTCGTTCACGGGGAAGACAAGGTGACGGAGCAGTTCGCAGAGCACATCGAACAGACCGTGGGCGTGGAGGCTTACGCGCCGTTCAGCGGAGATGCCTTTGACCTGTTGACCGGAGAGCGCGTGCGCGAGGGCTCGCGCGAGCTGGCAGCGAACAAGACAAAGAGCGCGGCGCGCGCCGTCAGCAATGTCTTTGCGAGACTGCTTGCGGCAGGCGGCAGGCTGATGACGCTGATCCAGAGGAGCGAGGGACTTCCGAACCGGGAGCTGGGCAAGATGGCGGATCAGATCAACGAGTTTTGTAACAAGTGGGAGCGCTAGGGTCACAGGGAGAGATAGTTGCGAATGGATCTGAGCGCGGATTTTTCCAGCCGGCTGACCTGCGCCTGTGAGATGTGGATCTCCTCCGCGACCTCCATCTGGGTTTTTCCCTCAAAGAAGCGGAGGCGGAGGATATAGTTTTCACGCTCGTTCAAATGGTCCATGGCATCGCTCAGCGACAGCTCTTCGATCCAGTTGTCCTCACGGTTCTTTTTGTCGCTGATCTGATCCATGACGTAGAGGGTATCTCCTCCGTCCGTGTAGACCGGATCGTAAAGGCTGACAGGACTCTGGATGGCGTCCAGGGCAAAGACGATCTCCTCCTCAGTCAGACCGGACGCCTGTGCGATCTCCTCGATCGTCGGTTCGCGCGAGGATGTCTTGGACAGGATCTCACGGGTGTGGATCGCCTTGTAGGCTGTGTCCCTCAGGGAACGGCTGACGCGGATAGAGTTGTTGTCCCGCAGATAGCGCCGGATCTCGCCGATGATCATAGGAACCGCGTAGGTCGAGAACTTCACGCCCATGGTCGGATCAAAGTTATCGATGGATTTGATCAGCCCGATGCAGCCGATCTGGAAGAGATCGTCCACATTTTCATGATTTCCGGAAAAGCGCTTGATGACGCTCAGCACGAGGCGGAGATTGCCTTTGATGTAGGTCTCCCTGGCTTCGGCGTCGCCCTGCCTGATACGCGCGAAGAGCGCTTCCTTTTCCTCCTCCTTTAAGATGGGGAGCTTGGCGGTGTTTACGCCGCAGATTTCAACTTTGTATGAAGCCATAAGTGCATCCTCCAGGTCGTTTGTTCGCATGTCGATGATAAAAGGATGCTTCATTTTACAGAATTTTATTCAGAAAAACAGGGTGGTTTTTAATATGTGGAATGGGAAAATGAAAGACATCATTGATGAGAGAAATGAAAGGGAACGGATCAGCAAGAGCATTGTCAAATCCTGGAACGTGAATTATGCGCCGGCGCCTCCGAAGCAGGAGGAGAAAAAGGAGGAGGAGAGCGCGGATGAGATCATAGAGCGCCTGCGGGCGGAGGAGGAGTCCGCAAAGCGCGCGCATATCGACGCGATCATCGACGAGGTGCGGACGAGAGAGAAGTCCTACAACGCGGCGACCGGTTCCTACTCCGGCGGCTACGGAAACGGGGATGTGGAGGACGAGGTGACGCGGGGGCAGATCGATGCGATCCTGCACGAAAAGAGCGACGCGATCCGCGAGATCGTGGAGAGCGGCGAAAAGACGCGGGAGCAGATCGATGCGATCCTGCACGAAAAGAGCGACGCGATCCGCGAGATCGTGGAGAAGGGCGGGACGTGAGAGAGGGACAGCGGATGCATGCCGGCAGATGAGGCGTGTCATCCGCTGTTTTTTTACATATAATACAGGAAAGAGCAGTTCCTGGGGGCATCGATGTCTGAGATTACACTGCGAAAGTATCATGGGCTGGGCAATGATTATCTGGTCTATGATCCGAACCGGAATGAGGGAGCTTTGGGTGAACGGCAAATGGAAGAGCTGTGCAGAAGGAACATCGGGGTAGGGGCGGACGGCATTCTGTACGGACCTTTTTTGGAGGACGGAGAGGTGCGCGTTCGGATCTTTAATCCGGACGGGAGCGAGGCGGAAAAGAGCGGCAATGGCATTCGCATTTTTTCGCGCTATCTGCGGGATGCGGGGTATGTCCGTGAGGATTCCTATGTGCTGACGACCAAGGCGGGGAAGACGCGCGTGACGTTCCTCGATACCAAAGGGGACCGGATGCGGGTGGATATGGGATATCCGGAATTTCAGGCGGATAAGATCCCGGCGGTCGGATTTGGGACGGAGATCGTGAACGAGGCGGTCTTTTTTTGTGACAACTTCTATAACGCGACGTGCGTGTCGATGGGAAATCCGAACTGTGTGCTGATGCCAGAGGAGATCAGCCGGAAGCTGGCGCAGAAGCTGGGTCCCTATGTGGTCAACTCAAAATACTTTCCGAACCGCATCAACATGCAGCTCTGTCATGTGGTCGACCGGAGCCATATTCAGGCGGAGATCTACGAGCGGGGCGCAGGATATACCTATGCGTCCGGGACGGGGGCGTGCGCCGCAGCCGCAGCAGCGCACCGTCTGGGGCTGGTGGACGATGCCGTGACCGTGCAGATGCATGGAGGAGAGCTGCTGGTCGAGTTCGCGCCGGACGGGAGGATCGATATGACGGGACCGGTCGTCTACATTGGGAGCGTCACGCTCGCGGAGCATTTTTTCTCTTAAGTTGCAATGGAAAAGAAACTGTGATAGGATAAGAAAGGCTGTTACACAGTCACGTCAGTTCGAGACCTTCCTGACGAAAAACAAAACTAAAGGAGAAAAAAACAATGAGGAACAAACAAGTCGTAACTATCGTACAGGCGGCAATGATCGCCGCGATCTATGTCGTGCTGACGTTTCTGGTCAGCACGATCGGTCTGGCGTCCGGCGCCATGCAGGTGCGTATCTCGGAGGCGCTCACAGTGCTGCCGTATTTCACGTCTGCCGCCGTGCCGGGGGTGTTCGTCGGATGTCTGCTCGCGAACGTGCTCACGGGTGCATCCGTGTATGATGTGGTGTTCGGCAGCCTTGCGACGCTGCTCGGCGCAGTCGGGACCTATCTGCTGCGGAGACACAGGTTTTTGTGCACGCTGCCGCCTGTGATCGCCAATATGCTCATCATTCCCTTCGTGCTGCGTTACGGCTATGGTCTTGTGATGGAATATCGCGGGCATGACCTGTCCATACCGTTCTATATGCTGACGGTCGGGGCAGGGGAGGTGATCTGCTGCTGTATGCTGGGCAGTCTTCTGCTGCGCGCGCTGGAGCGCGTGAGGGGAGCGCTTTTCCCGGCGCGGCTTTAGGGGGCTGCTTTCATTTTGCAGGCTCCCGGGAGGTTTATGGTTGGACAGGCATCGTGTTTCGTGATATGATAGCGTTGAAATCTGATTCAAAGGAGTGAATGGAAATGGGAAAGTCATTGAAGGAGAGAAATTTAAGATTTGAGACCTTGCAGCTTCATGCGGGGCAGGAGGAGCCGGATCCTGTGACCGATGCGCGCGCGGTCCCGATCTATCAGACGTCCTCTTATGTGTTCCACAACAGCGAGCACGCGGCAGCGCGGTTCGGGCTGACGGATGCGGGAAATATCTACGGTCGCCTGACGAATCCTACCGAGGATGTGTTCGAGCAGCGCATCGCATCGCTCGAGGGCGGCGTGGCAGCGCTTGCTGTGGCATCCGGCGCTGCGGCGATCGCATATACCTTCCAGAATCTGGCGCATATGGGGGAGCATATCGTCTCCGCCAAGAATATCTATGGAGGGACCTACAACCTGCTGGCGCACACGCTGCCAGAGTACGGGATCGAGACCACCTTTGTGGATCCGTTCGACTATAGCGAGGCAGAGAGCGCGATCCGGGAGAACACCAGGGCGCTGTTTGTCGAGACGCTCGGCAACCCGAATTCGGATGTGGTGGACATTGAGCGCTGGACGCAGATCGCGCATGCGCATAAGATCCCGCTTGTCGTGGACAATACGTTCGCGACTCCGTACCTGGTGCGTCCGATCGAGTACGGCGCGGACATTGTCGTGCACTCCGCGACCAAGTTCATCGGGGGACATGGCACGACCATCGGCGGGGTGATCGTCGACAGCGGTAAGTTTGACTGGGAAGCGAGCGGCAAGTTCCCGTCGCTGACAGAGCCGAACCCGAGCTACCATGGGATCAGCTTTACGAAGGCGGTCGGCGCGGCGGCGTTTGTGACAAAGATCCGTGCGATCCTGCTGCGCGATACCGGAGCGACGCTCTCGCCGTTCCATGCGTTCTTCTTCTTGCAGGGGCTTGAGACGCTTTCCCTGCGCGTCGAGCGACATGTGGAAAATGCGTTGAAGGTCGTGCAGTTTTTGAACAGCCATCCGCAGGTGGAGTGCGTGCATCACCCGTCCGTGACGAAGGATGAGACACAGAAAGCGCTCTATGCGAAATATTTCCCGAACGGGGGAGGCTCGATCTTTACGTTCGAGATCAAGGGGGACGAGAAGACGGCGAAGGACTTCATCGACCATCTGGAGCTGTTTTCCCTGCTTGCCAACGTCGCGGATGTCAAGTCGCTCGTGATCCATCCGGCATCCACGACACACTCCCAGCTCAATGAGGCGGAGCTCGCCGACCAGGGGATCGCGCCGAACACGATCCGGCTGTCGATCGGAACGGAGAACATTGACGATATCTTAGAGGATCTCTCACTCGCGTTTGCAGCCGTAAAGTAACGGTATGGAAAGAAATGTAAAGTTTTTGTGATTTTTATGAAAAAATTATGCACTTATAAGTGAGATATGGTAAAATAAAAGTAGTATTTTTGCCTGTGTTTTCCTAAAGACAGTACATTATGTTAAGGGTGAGGGAATATGAAACAGTTTAACCTTGTGTACAACAGTGATGCCGCATTCAAAAAAGAGCTTGGAAAGATCCGGGGGTGGTGCCATTCCCACACGGCGAATACCGTCGTATTCCGGATCTACACGCAGGACGTGTCGCAGGAGCACATAGAGCACCTCTGTAAGATCCTGGATAAGGAGATGCCGGACGCGCTGTATTTTGGTTGTACCTCCAATGCGAATATTCTGGACGGCGTGCTGACGAAGGCGCAGACGGTCGTCACCTGTACTGTCTATGAATTTGAGTCGACGAAGGTCGCGATGCTGCAGTTTCCGTTTACGGAGGAGAACTGCAGGGAGGACGTGCGCCAGCTCGCGGCGTACTGCGAGGCAAATCCGTGGGTGTCTGCGATCGAGATGGTCGCGACCATTATGGATATGTCCATGAAGGGCTTCTGCGACGAGATGAGCAAGCTCAGGGAGGACATCCAGGTGTTCGGAGGCGGCGCCTTCAACCCGGATATGGACGATGAACGTGCCGGGGTGTTTTCCAAGGGGAACGGTTTCCTGGAGCACGGCATCGTGTTTCTGCTGGTGGGAGGAAGGGATGTACATATCTACAGCATGTTCATCGCAGGCTGGAAGCCGCTGCAGAGAAGGTTCCGCATCACGCGGGCGGATAAGGAGGTGCTGCACGAGCTGGACGGGAAGCCGGCGTTCGACGTGTATCAGAGATATCTGAACATCGAGAAGAACGACAAGTTCTTTTCCAATACCCTGGAATTTCCGCTGTTCATGGAGCATGACGGCATCGATATCCTTCGCTGTCCGCTCTCTGTCAACGAGGACGACTCGCTCGTGATGTCCTCGGATATGGAGGAGAATGCGTTCGTGAGGCTTGCCTACGGCGATCCCGAGACGATCCTGCGGAGCATCCGCCAGGACGGGCAGAAGGTCGCCGATTTCGGACCGGAGATCATCCTGACGTTCTCCTGCGCAGTTCGGAGGGCGTTCTGGGGCGACGTGAATATCAGCAAGGAGACGGAGCTGTTCTCCTCTGTGGCGCCGACGGCAGGCTTTTATACGCATGGGGAATTTTTGCGCATGAATGGCGATATGCTGAACTTTAACGTGACGCTGGTCGTGGTCGCGATGCGGGAGGGCGACTCCGTAGAGCAGGAGCGCGTCAATTTCTATGATACCAAGCTTGACAACCTGGAAAAGATACCGATGATCTGGCGGTTCGTCTCCTTTATCGAGGCGGCGACGACCGAGCTGGAGGAGATGAACCGGAAGATCGCGCTGACGGCGATCACGGACGGTCTGACAAGGTTGTATAACCGCGCCGAGATCGAGCGCAGGATCCGGGAGAGGATCGAGACGCTGGAGGAGGACGAGGAGCATCCGGTGTCGCTCGTCATGCTGGACATCGATAATTTTAAAAAGGTCAATGACATTTACGGACACAAGGAGGGCGACAACGTCATTATCGCCCTTGCGGATATCCTGCGGGAGGTATCTGCGGAGGTTCCCGGGTCTTCGGTCGGCAGATGGGGCGGCGAGGAGTTTATGATGCTCCTTGGCGAGACCGGAGTGGATGAGGCAAAGCAGATCGCGGAGCGGATCCGGCAGAGGTTTTCGGAGAAGCAATTCCCGCTCTGCAAGACGCAGACGGCGAGCGTCGGCGTGACGGGAGCGCATAGCGGCGAGAACACGGACACGCTGTGCAACCGCGTGGACCAGGCGCTGTATGCGGCGAAGGAAGAGGGCAAGAACCGGGTAGTGCGGTTTGACTAATACAGGATCGAAACGGACAGGAGATTTTCTGAGATGGAAAAAATAATGGACCTGATCGCCAGGGAGGTAACGGCGGCATTCGTTTTATGCGGCTATGCGGAGGAGTACGGGAAGGTGACGCTCTCGAACCGTCCGGATCTCTGCGAATATCAGTGCAACGGTGCGCTTGCGGCGGCAAAGGAGTACAAAAAGGCACCGTTTCTCATTGCGGATGAGGTCGCAAAAAAGCTGGCGGACCACCCGATGTTCTCGATGGCGGAGTCCGTAAAGCCGGGGTTTTTGAACCTGAAGCTCAGCGAGGCATATCTGGCGGATTACCTCGCGCGCATGCAGGCGGACGCCGGTCGTTTTGGCTGTGAGAAGACAAAGGAGCCGGAGCGCATGATCATTGACTACGGCGGTCCCAATGTGGCAAAACCGCTGCATGTCGGGCATCTGCGCTCCGCGATCATCGGCGAGAGCATCAAGCGGATTGGCAGGTTCCTGGGTCATGAGATGATCGGGGACGTCCATCTGGGCGACTGGGGTCTGCAGATGGGGCTGATCATCACGGAGCTTAGGGAGCGCAGACCGGAGCTCTGTTATTTTGATGCGGATTACACGGGGGAATATCCCGCAGAGCCGCCATTTACGATCTCGGAGCTGGAGGAGATCTATCCGACGGCGAGCGGAAGATCCAAGGAGGATGCCACGTACAAGGAGGCAGCCATGCAGGCGACCTTCGAGCTCCAGCAGGGACGGAGGGGCTATCAGGCGCTTCTCGCCCATATTTTGAATGTCTCCGTGACGGATCTGAAGCGCAATTATGAGAATCTGAACGTTTCCTTTGACCTCTGGAAG
>CANRBT010000086.1 GCA_947628935.1 uncultured Roseburia sp.
CCCTATGGGGAGGCGGGGATATTCGCGTGAGGATATCTGCCGCGCAGCGGGGAGACGCCTGGGACGCAGAGAAGGAGTGCGAGGCGTCCGCCTGGTGCGCGGCATGCCGTCCGGGGAGATCCGGGGGGTACGCGAACGGAAGAAGTAGGAGGAGGGATATTTTGCGAAAGTACATTATCAAACGACTGTTGATCTCGGTCGGCATCCTGTTCTTTGTGACGCTGATCATCTATACGCTGATCCGCTGTCTGCCGTCGAGCTATGTGGAGACGATGGCGATGCAGCTTTCGACGGCTCCGGGCTCGAAGCCCTATGAGGAGTGGCTGGCGCAGTTAAACGCGTCCTACGGGCTGGATCAGCCGATCCTGGTGGGGTATCTGCACTGGCTGGGGGATTTTGCGAGAGGCAATTTCGGGGACAGCTGGAAATTCACGGTTCCGGTCGTGGAGGAGTTCAAGAGCGTGATCGGCGTGTCCTTTGTGATGGGAGCGATCTCCCTGATCCTGGAGCTCGTCATCGCGATACCGCTCGGGGTGATCGCGGCGACAAAGCAGTATTCCAAGTCGGATTATATCATTTCCGCGAGCGCGCTGGTGGGCATCAGCCTTCCGACCTTCTTTTTCGCGACCGTGCTGAAGCTGATCTTTGCGGTCAAGCTCGGCTGGTTCGACACGCATGGACTGGTGGGGCGCAATTACGCCCAGCTGGATGCGATGGGGCAGTTCCTGGACAAATGCCAGCATCTGGTGCTGCCGATCGCGACGCTGACGATCGTGTCCGTCGGCTCGCTGATGCGCTACACGCGGACGAACATGCTGGAGGTGCTCAACGCCGACTATATTCGGACGGCGCGCGCGAAGGGCGTGAGCGAGGGAAAGGTCATTTACCATCACGCCTTCCGCAATACGTTGATCCCGCTCGTGACGATCGTCGGCGGATCGCTGCCGGGACTGTTTTCCGGCGCGCTGATCACGGAGACGCTGTTCTCGATCCCGGGCATCGGGTATGTGTCCTATCAGGCACTGGTGGCGGGCGATATCCCGTTTTCCATGTTTTACCTGGCGTTTATCGCCGTGCTGACGCTGTTAGGGAATCTGATCTCGGATATTTTGTACGCCGTTGTGGACCCGCGCGTCCGCATCGCGTCATAGAAGGGGAGGTAGAGTGATGTCTGAAGAAATCAAGAACGCGGCTCCCGGCGGGGAGGAGCAGTACTCGCTCAATGACGACCGCCGGGTGAAGGTCCTCTCTCCCGGCGCGCTGGTCGTCAAGCGCTTTTTCCGAAACCGTCTGGCTGTGGTAGGTCTGGTCATGCTGATCGTGATGTTCGTCTTTTCCTTTCTCGGGGGCGTACTGATCCCATACGGGCAGGACGAGCAGTTCTATACCTATACCTACCTGGAAAAAGAGTATGTGGGCGTGACGCAGAACAACGACCTCCGCTATACGGCGGCGGAGGGGCAGGAGTTCCCGACGATCCTGCAGGCGCAGTTCCTTCTGGCACTGGGAAAGGGCGAGACGGAGTTTTCCTACCAGGATGCGGCGTATTCGTATGAGGAGGAGGGAACGGATCTCTACGCGATCCGCACGGCGGACGGCACGCTGCTCGCGATCGCCTGCAAGGACATCGTGAACGCGGCGGACGGCACGGAGGAGCCGGCGTTTGCGCTGAAGCACGAGGCGTTAAAGACCTATGCCGCAGGCGGCACGTCGTTTCAGGCGGACGGCGCGGATTACACGCTCGATGCGGACGGCAATATCCTCTCGGGCGACACTGTGATCGGCTATATCAGCCGGTTCGTCGTCGCGGCAAAGGAGAACGGCGTCGTGATCACGCGGGATTTCAAGGAGCGCCTGGCGGAGGCGATCGAGACGGACGAGAAGGAGTTCTCCTACACGGGCGAGGACGGCGAGGAGCACAATTATACGATCTCCTACGACGGCGGCGCTATGGTGTGGTCGGTCAAGCAGGAGACGGAGACCTACGTCTATGACACCTACGGAAGCCCATCGAAGGAGCACCCGCTCGGCACGGACAACAACGGCATGGATATGCTGACCCGTCTGATGTACGGCGGTCGCGTCTCGCTGATCATCGGCTTTATCGTCATCATCATCGAGACCGTGCTCGGCGTCATCCTGGGCGGTATCTCCGGCTATTTCGGCGGCTGGGTGGACAACCTCATCATGCGTCTGGTGGACATCTTTTACTGCATCCCGTCCATGCCGATCATCATTATCCTCGGGGCGGCGATGGACAATATGAACGTGGACCCGCAGCTCCGCATGCTGTACCTGATGCTGATTCTGGGCGTGCTCGGCTGGGCGGGCATCGCGCGTCTGGTGCGCGGGCAGATTTTGTCCCTGCGCGAGCAGGAGTTCATGACGGCGACGGAGGCGTGCGGCATCCGAGTGTCCCGCAGGATCTTCAAGCATCTGATCCCGAACGTGATGCCGCAGCTGATCGTTTCCTGTACGATGGGACTCGGCAGCGTGATCCTGACGGAGGCGACGCTGTCCTTCCTGGGGCTGGGCGTGAAGTTCCCGTTCGCCTCCTGGGGAAACATCATCTCCGATGTCAACAACTCGTACGTGATGACGACATTCTGGTTCATCTGGATCCCGGCGGGTATCTGCCTGCTGATCACAGTGCTGGGCTTTAACTTTGTAGGCGACGGTCTTCGGGACGCTTTTGACCCGAAGATGAAGCGGTAAGGAGGGAGGAGCGGACATGGCAAGAAAAAAACCGGAGGGCTACCTCTCCGCAAAGGAATCCAGAAAGATCTCGCGGGAGAACCGCAGGATCACGAGCGAGCTGGAGAAGCAGCGCAAGCGCAAAAAGGCGCCGGAGAGCGAATACCTCACCCAGATGAGGGATATCGGGAACGCTGTGGAGTTCGACAATCTGCACACCTATTTCTTTACGGACGCCGGAACGGTCAAGAGCGTCGACGGCGTGAGCTTTGACATCCCCATCGGAAAGACGGTCGGCGTGGTCGGCGAGTCCGGCTGCGGCAAGTCCGTGACGAGCCTGTCCCTGATGCAGCTTCTGCAGCGTCCGCAGGGACAGATCGTGGAGGGCGAGATCCGGCTGAATCTGGGGGATCGGGCGTACGACGTGGCGAAGATGCCCTACGAAAAGCTGCAGGATCTGCGCGGCAATTTTGTCTCGATGATCTTTCAGGAGCCGATGACGGCGTTAAATCCGGTCTTTCGCATCGGAGACCAGCTCGAGGAGGTCCTGGAGCTCCACAATAAGGACATGAGCAGGGAGGAAATGAAGCGGCGCACGATCGAGCTGCTGGAGATGGTGGGCATCGCCAACAGCGAGGGCGTGTACAAAATGTTCCCGCACGAGCTGTCCGGCGGTATGCGGCAGCGCGTCGTGATCGCCATGGCGCTCGCGTGCAATCCGCGCGTCATCATCGCGGACGAGCCGACGACGGCGCTGGACGTGACGATCCAGGCGCAGGTGCTCGACCTGCTCCGCGGTCTGAAGGAGAAGATCAACTCCTCGATCATGTTCATCACGCACGACCTCGGCGTCATCGCGGAGATGGCGGATTACGTGGTCGTCATGTACGCGGGGCGCGTCGTCGAGAAGGGCACGACGGAGGAGATCTTCGAGCATCCGGCGCATCCGTACACGATCGGTCTGATGGCGTCGAAGCCGGTCGTCGGCAAGCAGGTGGAGGAGCTCTACTCCATCCCCGGCAAGGTGCCGAATCCGATCGACATGCCGAACTACTGCTATTTCAAGGACCGCTGCGAGATGTGCCTCGGGAAGTGCGAGGGGGAATATCCGCGGGAGATCAGCCTGTCGGAGACGCACAAGGTGAGCTGTTATCGCTATGACGCGGATGAGACGAAGGGAGGGAATGCGTGATGCCAAAAGCGACGGAAATTTCAAACGACTACGTTCCCGTGACGTATGATCCGCAGTATATCCTGATGGTCAACGCGCTGAAGAAATATTTCCCGATCAAGGGCGGCATGGTCTCCAAGACGGTCGGCTGGGTCAAGGCGGTCGACGGCGTGACCTTCAACCTGAAGCGCGGCACGACGATGGGGCTCGTGGGCGAGTCCGGCTGCGGCAAGACGACGACCGGGCGCACGATCCTTCGGCTCTCGGGGGAGAAGAGCGGCGGTCAGGTGCTCTTTAACGGGCAGGAGGTCTACGACCTGTCCAAAAAGGAGATGCGGAGCCTGCGGACGAAGATGCAGATCATTTTCCAGGATCCGTTTTCCAGCCTGTCGCCGCGTCTCCCGGTCGGCGAGATCATCGGCGAGGCTGTGCGCGAGCACGGGCTGGTGTCGAAGGCGGAGTACAACGATTATCTGGACACAGTCATGTCGGACTGCGGGCTGCAGGCGTTCCACAAGGACCGCTACCCGCACGAGTTTTCCGGCGGACAGCGGCAGCGTATCTGCATTGCGCGCGCTCTGGCGCTGAACCCGGAATTTGTGGTCTGCGATGAGCCCGTGTCTGCGCTCGACGTGTCGATCCAGGCGCAGATCATCAATCTGCTGAAGGATCTCCAGCGGAAGCGCGACCTGACTTACCTGTTCATCTCGCACGACCTGTCCGTGGTGGAGCACATCTCCGACACTGTGGGCGTGATGTACCTGGGGAATCTGGTGGAGTACGGCGCAAAGGAGGATATCTTCCGCAATCCGCTGCACCCGTATACCAAGGCGCTGTTTTCCGCGATCCCGGTTCCGGACCCGAAGGCGAAGATGAACCGCATCGTGCTGGAGGGCACGATCCCGTCTCCGGCAAATCCGCCCTCCGGCTGCAAGTTCCACACGCGCTGCGCGAACTGTATGCAGCGCTGTAAGGAGGAGGCGCCTGTGCAGCGTGAGGTGGAGCCGGGACACTACGTGGTCTGCCATCTGTACGACAAGTGATGGCGCGGCGTGAGGAATGGGACGATGACGACGGGCGCGTCATCGCCGACATGAGCGGGGTCGAGCGCCCGAGGCTGTTCGTGCCGCGGCGGGGACGTGAGTCTGACGCTCCGGCTGCAGCGCCGCGGGAGCGGGGGCAGGACGGAGAGGACAGACCGTGGGAGAACGGACAGCAGCTCACGCCGCAGGAGCGCCGGATGTATCTGTTCGGCGCGCTGAAGGCGGCGCTGTTGATCGCGCTGGCGTTTATCGCGGGTCTGGGGGCTGCCGTCTGGCTGATGCTGTGGATGTGGACATAGGCTCCCTGTTCCATTCCGCGGACAAAAGCAACGCGCGGATGCGCAGCGCGGCGGCAAGCGCGGCGCCGTGCAGCAGGGGAAAAACGAGATATCCGAACGTCGCTGCGGACAGCCCGTTTTGTATCAGATAGAGGATCAGACCGATAAGGCAGGCAGTGCAGCAGCATACGGTAAAGATCGCGCGGTCAGGCAGACTCCTGGCAGCCGCTTCATGGGCATGCTCGGTCAGGGATGCAGGACCGGCGCAAAAGCGGGCGACGCCCCAGCAGACACTGACGCCGCCGCAGAGCGCAGCGGCATAGGGAAGCATGATGTATATGCAGCGGCTGATGCCGGGGAACGGCAGGAGTCCTGCGGCGAGGAGGGAAAAGAGGAGCAGACTGCTTAAGACGGCAAGCCGTATTTTCAGCCGCCGCAGGCTGCGGGGGTCTCCGCGGAAGGTATAGAGATCCCCCTGATAGACATAGGTACCGTTTTCGTCCGGTCGGTAGTTGTTGAGATAGGCGTTGCGTCTGTCTTTTTTTTGTGTCATATTCGCATCCTCATGATCATACGGTCGCATCACCTTTATTATAAGGTTGTCCGGCGGGGCTGTCCATGAAAAGATTCCAATTACAGGGTTGCCCAAATGCGGAAGAATCATTATAATAACTGTGAGAGGAAAAGGTGCGCCGTCGTATGGAACGGGAGAAAACGGCATTAGAGGACCTGGTGAGCGTATGAGCTTCGGAGAAAGGGCGGCTGCCCGCAAAAAATCAAAGGAATTGAAGAGTGAGATCAGGGAGCTGCGGCGGATGTTTGCGGCGGCTGGCTGTGACAAGGGGCAGACAGCCCTGTGGATGCAGTCCCTGCAGTCTTCGCTGGAGTTGGGGAGCGCGCTTTGGGAGACCTACGAGGAGGCGAGACGCTGCATGGGGCTGGCAGGCGCTGACATCGAGGCGCTGCTGTCCGGTATGGACGGCTTTTCCGAGGGGGATATCCTGGAGCGTCTGAGAGCGATCCTGCAGAAGCTGCAGCGGGCGCGGCATGAATGTCTGCTTCGCGAGGACGACCTCGATTTCCGATCGACGATGGAGGGGCTGGAGAGCCTGGCAGAGGGTTCTGCGAAGGTGACGGGAGGCCGCTGGGACATCATGCTGCGCAGCGAGCTGGAAAATGTGCGCGCCGTGCTCTCGGACGCCGGGACGTGGAGTCCGCCGGATTTTTTTGCGTTCGCCTATTATTCCCTGTCGGAGGATCGCAGTGCGCTGGGGGAGATGGAGAACGGACAGCGGAATGCGCTGGTGCGCGGTTATTGTGAGGAGCGCTTTTGGAGCGGTTTTCGCCCGGCGTGCGCGCGCGCGGGGGCGGAGCGGCAGGTGGGCGAGCTGGTTGCGGCGTATACCGGAAGCGATTGCTTAAAAATATGCTAAGATTATCAAGATAATCCGGTTTTATTCACACAAGACCAAGATTATAATAAAGACAGCGGAAGGTCAGAACAGACCGAAAGCAAATCATTAAGGAGGGTTTCAAGATGAAGAAAAAGGTTTTATCGGCAATTCTGTGTGCGGCTATGGCAGTGTCCATGAGCGCATGCGGGCTGCAGTCTCCGGATGCGGGGAATGCGGATGCGGGGACGACGGACGCAGGTACGGCGGACGCAGGCACGACGGATGCGGGTACGGCTGACACGGGCGCTGCAGATGCAGGCGATGCGGCAGTAGAGCCGGTCGGTCCGGCTGTGACGCTCGTGTATGCAGAGGTCAACCCGCTGGAGGGAACGATCGTCGGACAGACAGCGACCGCCTTCAAGGAGAAGGTTGAGGAGCTTTCCGGCGGCAGCATCACGATCGACATTCAGGCGGGCGGCGTGCTCGGCGACGAGGCGGCTGTGCTCGACACGATGCTCGGCGGCGGCGGCACGATCGATATGTCGCGTATCTCCGCTTTCGCACTGACGAGCTACGGCGGAGAGAAGTCCATGCTCCTTTCCCTGCCGTATACTTTTGTGGGACGCGATCACTTCTGGGCGTTCGCAAATTCCGATCTGGCACAGGAGTTCCTGCTCGAGCCGCATGAGAACGGCAGCGGCGTGAGAGGGCTGTTCTACGGCGAGGAGGGCTTCCGCCACTTCTTTACCTCGAAGGATATCTCCGGCATCGACGATCTGGCGGGCATGAAGATCCGTGTGTCGAACGATCCGGTCATGAACGGTCTTGTGGAGGGTCTCGGCGCGAACCCGACCGTCGTCTCCATGAACGAGCTTTACTCTGCACTGCAGACGGGCGTGGTTGACGCTGCGGAGCAGCCGATCGCAAACTATCAGGCAAACGCGTTCAACGAGGTGGCGAATACGATCATCCTCGACGGACATACGCTCGGCGCGATCGAGGTCATCATCACGGACGAGGCGTGGGATTCCCTGACGCCGGAGCAGCAGGATGTCATGATGCAGGCGAGCCAGTATGCTGCAGACTATAACAGGACGATCTCCGCAGAGACCGAGAGCCGCATCTTAGACGAGCTCAAGGCGGGCGGCTGCAACGTCATCGAGGTGGACGATCTGACACCGTGGCAGGATGCCTGCAAGGATGTCATTACAGAGAACACCAAGGGTATGGAGGATCTCTATCAGCAGATCTTAGACCTGCAGTAAGAGACGGCAGTCACAGATCAGTGCATGACGGGGCACAGGGAGACAGATGCTCCCTGCGCCCCGAATTTAGTTAAAGGAGGAACAGTATGCCCAAGATTTTTGAGACCCTGGATAAGGTGAAACCGGCATATGACATCCTGTACAAGGTATTTCTGTTCATATGCAAGCTGCTTCTGGTCGCGGATCTGCTGATCGTCGGCATGTCGGTCGTGGGAAGATACGTATCGTTCGTGCCGGACCCGGCGTGGAGCGAGGAGGTCGTGCTGACGCTGATGTCCTATATGGCTGTGCTCTCCGCGGCGCTCGCGATCCGCAGGAACGCACATATCCGCATGACGGCGTTTGACCGGTATCTCCCGAAGAGCGTGATCCTGTTTCTGGATATCCTGTCGGATGTTGCTGTGTTCGTGCTCGCCGTCGTTATGATCACTGTGGGCTGGTCCTACGCGAGCGGCATCGGCGCGAAGGGAACCTACGTCAGTATGCCGTTTTTGTCCCGCTTCTGGATGTATTTCCCGATCCCTGTGGCAGGCGTCGCGATGGTCGTCTTCGAGATCGAGTCGCTGTATAACCATATCAAATCAATCTTTGTAAAGGAGGAGGCGAAGGCATGAGTACACAGAGTGTTGCAATCGCGGTATTGCTCCTTAGCTTTCTGGTCATGATATTGCTCAGATTCCCGATCGCCTATGCTGTGGGTCTGGCGTCCATGTTCTGCCTGATGGTACAGGGCTTGCCGCTGACGACGGTGTGCCAGCAGATGGTGAAGGGCATCAGCTCGTTCAGCCTGATGGCTGTGCCGTTCTTTATCACGATGGGCGTGCTGATGGGGACCGGAGGCATCTCCGATAAGCTGATCGCGCTGGCGAACGCCTTCGTGGGATGGATGACCGGCGGTATGGCAATGGTCAATATCGTGGCGTCCTATTTCTTCGGCGGAATTTCCGGTTCCGCGTCCGCTGATACGGCTTCCATCGGAAGCATCATGATCCCGATGATGGTCGATCAGGGATATGACGACGATTTTTCCACGGCAGTCACGATCACGTCCTCCTGCGAGGGTCTGCTCGTGCCGCCGAGCCATAACATGGTCATCTATGCGATGTCCGCGGGCGGGATCTCCGTGGGAAGCCTGTTCCTCGCAGGGTATCTGCCGGGCGCGCTGCTCGCAGTCTCCCTGATGGTCGGCTCCTTCATCATCTCCAAGAAGAGACATTACCCGAAGGGCGACCGGTTCAGCATCAAGGTGCTCTTAAAGCAGTTCCTGGTTTCCTTCTGGGCGCTGGCGGCGGTCATCATCGTTGTGGTCGGCGTGGTCGCAGGGTGGTTCACAGCGACGGAGTCCGCGGCGATCGCCGTGTTCTACAGCCTGATCGTCAGCGTGTACATCTATAGGGGTCTGAACTGGAAGGGCGTGTGGCGGATCCTCGAGAACTGCATCGATACGCTGTCGATCGTGCTGATCCTGATCTCGAC
>CANRBT010000087.1 GCA_947628935.1 uncultured Roseburia sp.
AATGATAAATACTCCCGATCAAAAGCCTCGACCCTTTGCCCATGGAATAATCCATTGCGCTCCAGGCGGACGACCACTCCTGCAGCTCATCGGCACGGGTCATCAAAAACTGCATGCCGAAAAACATCACTATGATAAACTCATACGATACCTTGTTCCAAATTTTTTTCATCTGTTCCACAAATGACTCCTCCTACTGACGTATTCAATCCAAAAACCTGCCCAGCCCCGGCATCCAGTCTCCAAAAAAGATCTCGTCTCTGCAGATGGACGTCCACAGGCGCGGCAAAAATTCTCCCAGCTGTGTCATGACCTCATCCCAGGTCGGCGCCTTCCGTTTGCGGTGGCGCAGATATTTCTCCCAGCGCTTGCGCATATAGGTGTAATCCCGGTAGGACAGAATGGTCTCTGCACGGTCCTCCTCCAACGGAAGCTGCTCTCTCTGACAAAATTCATACACCATCTCCCGGATATGTCTGCCGTCGACCGCTTCCACATTCAAGATCTCATATACCATATCAAAAGGCTTCATCTCCGGCAGCAGCTCCATGTTCTTAATAATAAGAAACAACTGCTCTGCCAGGGTGGTTTCTGTCGGATATTGCAGATACGGGATTTTCCGGTCATTCTGCATGAAAAGGGGAAAGCTCTTGCGCAGCGGAACCATTCCCTCTTCGGCAAGCTCGGTAATGCGAAGATGGATCGGCACGGTCATCTCTTCAAACTCTCCGTTGATCTCCAAGTCGAGCACGCCTCCTTCAAACTGCGCTCTCCCCTTCCACTTGATCTCCGGCACCTTTTCCACCTTTAAAATATAGGCAAGCATCACATAGCCCATCTTCAGCGAGAGCTTCTGTCCCGGAACCGTTCCCTCCTTCTTCATGGCAACCGGATCCGTCTGATAAGAAAACTCAAGGGTCAATATATTTTTTCTGCGATATTGCTCAACTCCCAGCGCGCTGTTGTTTCTCAGCCAAAAAAACAGGGAAAACGGAGAATCTGCGATCAGATACATCAGTTCCTCCAGTACGTAGCCCGCCAGCAGATTGGGAAACGGGATGCCAAGCTCCTCGCTCTTCGCCTTTAAAGCGTTTTTTTCCACAATTGTACGTTTCATTTACAGCCATACTCCTATCATCGTCTGTACCTTTTTCACGACCTTCCGTTCCCTCGCATACTTCATCAGCTTCGCCACATCCTTTTTCGGATCGCGGATATAGGAGAGCAATCCTTCCTTGAACTGTTCCCGCTCCATCTTATCCTCGTATTTCAAACACTCGCAGATCAGACGTTCCTTCTCAAACAGCTTCATCTTCGCCCCGCCATACACGATCTCTGTCACGCCAAGCTCCAGCGTCTCCGGCTCGGCATAGAGCGGCGTCACCTTCGGGAAGTCCAGCTTGAAGCGGGATTTTGAGGTATTCTTATCCACAGACAGGGTGTAGCCATACGGCTTATGCTCCAGATAACCATATGCGTAAAGCCCTGCTTCCAGATTCAGCACACAGTCCGGAAACAGCCGTGCGATGAGCTCCTCCTCCGAAAAATCGCTCAGCCGTATCGTGTAATAGCCGTTTTTGATGCGGACCATATCACCCTTTTCTACAAAATCCAGGATCCTTCGGTAATCGATCCCAAGCTCATTTAACTGGCTTTTCTTCACGACCCCGCCGTTCTGATAGACAAATTCCTTGACCCGGTCTAAAATCAGTTCCCTTCTCTCATTGATCGCGTATGATTCTGACATAAGTATCTCCGTTTCCTGCAGGGAAGCGATGCATTTCTTTGGGTGTCCTATCTTGCATAACTTCGCCGCTCTTTGCATACTTTTGTGGTACTTATTTCCCATTTCTACTATAATTTATTTGATGAAATTTGTCAATTTATCCTTTTTGTCTTTTTCTTCCTTGTTTTTCCAATTATTCTGTCTTATAATATTATATAGGACATATTTATTTGTCTCAGAAAGGAGTCAACATGGATTTTGAGCATATACCGGTCCGAAAGAACCCTTCCAGGGAGACCTGTGAGAACATCATCAAACGTATTCTAATGACCGAAGTCCTGGAAAAGGGAAAGAATACGCATTTTCGCACGGCTGCGGATTTCATGAATTATTTTGAGTCTCTCTATCCGGCGTCCGACGCATTGACCAAGCAGGTGCAGCGCGCCGTCCGCTCTCTGAATATGCCCAAGGACGAGATGGGTTATTATATTCCCAATAAGACGGCCGACCAGCTGGAACAGGAAAAGGAGCTGCAATTTCTTTTTCACAAGGCACATGCCGAGGTCTGCGATATGACGGAATATAAACCTCTGTTCTTGAAGGCGGACAAAGAGGTCGCTCCCTATCTGCTGCATGTGATCGAATCGTCTCCCCTGTTTGAGGGAAAATACCTCACGGCTTATACCACCTTAAACGGCATCCTGTTCTACGCCAAGAACCCGACGCAGCTTGATATTCTCCTGAAAAGCTTAATTGTCAGATAATTTTGGTTCAAAAAATGAGTGTCGAAATATAAAAGAAAGACAACAATTATGCGATAATTGTTGTCTTTTTTGTCATAATAGTCTATCTTCTGCGTCTTCTATGTCGATTTTGACGATTTCGGATCTCACGGAACTGTCTCCTCTGGCTTCTGCGGACTTCCATGTTATGTCGGATGATATAGTAGTTGTCCGCCAGCCGTTTGATGAAAAACGCCAGCAGGGAAAGGAACACGATACCTGCCACGACCAGAAGAACATTCATCGGACGGATCTGTACGGTAGAAACCTTTTCCTCCTCCACAGCATCCTGTTCATCCTCAAAGAGAAACCCTTGTACCTCAATGCCTGTCCGAATGATATCTGCCCTTCCTACCTCACGGTCTGCATAGGTGTAAACAATGGATCCCACCACATCATTGCTCACGTCATCGTATACGATTTCGGAGACCGCATCCGAAAACTCCGTCGTCTTGGGAAGTACGACCTTTGCCTCCTGATCCAGATCCACAAAAGATCTGTTGCCGTTGAGCGCTCCCACTTCGACCGCCTCGGAGCTGTCGTACTTGGTCTCGTTGTCCGCAATGTTAAATACCTGAAAGTTATCAAACGCATAGTCAAAAAGCTGTGTACTGTCCTGCCACTGACCAGGCGACTCCGTGTGCATGACGACGCACACCAGACTCATGCCATCCTTCTCCGCATAGGTGACGAGCGTACTGCGCGCCACTGCCGTATATCCTGTCTTTCCGCCGGTACAGTAATCATATCGCCACTGCAGAGTCTGCCAGGGATAAAGCATCTCATTGTGATTGAGCAGCTCGGTCGGCTCCTTGTGCTTATTGGTAGGAGGAATCGTATAACGCGCGGTTCCTGTTATGATGCGGAACGTTTCGTTTTGATACGCCGCTCTCGCGATCAACGCCATGTCATAACAGGAGGTATAATGATTCTCGTCAAAGAGCCCATGCGGATTTGCAAAATGTGTATTTTTGCATCCGAGCTCCGCCGCCTTTGCGTTCATCATCTCCACAAAACGGTCCACGGTTCCGCCCACATGCTCCGCAACCGCATAAGCGCATTCATTCGCGGACGCCAGAAGCACGGCATACAGGCATTCCTCCATCGTCATCTCCTCGCCGTAATCACGTGCGATCCCGGACCCTTCCGTGTTGTTGATCGCCTCATCCGAGAACGTGACGACCTCGTTCAGCTCGGAATGCTCCAGTGCGATCATCGCTGTCATGATCTTGGTGATGCTTGCGGGATAATTCTTCTCCGTACTGTTTTTTTCGTACAAAACCGTGCCCGTCGACATCTCCATCAAAATGACCGACGGCGATACTACCTCCGGTGCTTCCGGCCAATATTCCGTTGCAAAAACTTCTATAGGTGCAACCTGCAACAACAAAAAAAAGCTCAGCAGCACGCCCGCTGCTCTCTTCCATCTTCCTGCCTTGCCCATATTTTACTCCGTTCTGATCCGCCTTGTTATACACTAGTATCAGTATAATCGTTCAAAAAAATACATGCAACAAAAATCCCTTTTTTTCGCCATAATTTTATTGTAGAATCAGGATAGGACACGCAAGTTTGGATAAGAAAGGAAACCGATATCAATGAGATTGCGAAACATTCCCGGCGCCGATGCCGCGTTAGAAAAAAGTCCGTATTGTATCAAGGACCCGAAGATGAACAAGGGCGTCTGGCAGCAGGTGTTCCTCCCGCCTCCCTCCTGTCTCTCGAAAACATCCGCGCATCCCCTGCACATTGAGATCGGTATGGGAAAAGGACGTTTTCTCATGGAGCTCGCATCGGAAAACCCTGATATCTCTTATCTCGGTATCGAACGCTATTCCAGTGTGCTCCTCCGCGCCCTGCAAAAAATAGAGCAGCAGCCGCTCCCCAACCTGCGGTTCCTCTGCATGGATGCCGCAGACATCACAGACGTTTTTTGCCCGGGCGAGGTGTCCCGCATCTATCTCAATTTCTCCGACCCCTGGCCGAAGGACCGCCATGCCAAACGGCGGCTGACTTCCCGTCAGTTTTTTGCCCGGTACGACCAGATCCTCGCAAAGGACGGACGGGTGGAATTTAAGACAGACAATCAGGATCTTTTTTCCTTTTCCCTGAAGGAAATTCCTGAAGCCGGCTGGCACTTAGACGCATATACCTACGATCTGCATCATGATCCGGATCTGTGCGAGGGAAATATCATGACAGAATATGAGGAGAAATTTTCCTCTCTCGGCAATCCCATCTGCAAGCTGATCGCATCCCGTTAAAAAAGGCGCTGCAGGATATCTCTGCAGCGCCCTCTCTCTTTTTTCTACATCTGAAATTGATTGATATTCTCATTCATATCGACGGCGATCTCCACCAGCTTCTTCGTCGCGTTGTAGCAGTCGTCCACGATTCCTCCCAGTTCCTCCATCGTAGCCGAGGTCTCCTGGGTGCTTGCCGCGTTCGCCTCCGCGATGCCCGCCAGATTATCCATACTGCGGAGCACGACATTCTTGACATTGTCGATATCATCCACCTTGACGGAAATATTATCAATGGCCTCCGCCACACTGCTGACCTCGCTGTCGAGCTCCCGGAACACCTCTCTCGTGGCGCTCAGCATCTCGTTCTGATCGTGAATCTCTTCCAGCACACCGTTCATGGTCTCCACGCTGATGTTGGAGTTCTGGATCAGCTCCTCCACGATCTCACCGATCTTCTTCGCGGATTCACTGGATTGATCCGCAAGCTGCCGGATCTCGTCCGCCACGACCGCAAAGCCTCTGCCATGCTCTCCCGCCCTCGCGGCCTCGATGCTCGCATTCAGGGAAAGAAGATTCGTCTGGCTGGCAATATCCGTGATCATATTGACGGCGCTTCCGATCTCCATAACGGATTTGTTGGTGACGTTCGTCTGCTCATGCACCTCGTCGATCGAAGTCTTTGTCCGATTGCTGATATTCACCAGCTCGTCCAGCGTATCATTCAGCTTGTTGTTATGGCTTCTCATTCCCTCCGTGCTGTCCAGCAGAGATTTCAGATTGTTCGTCGTATCTGCGATCGCATCGCCCATGTCTGTGATCTGTGTATTGACCTTCTGCATCTCGTTTGCCTGGTTCGTTGCGCCGTTTGCGATCTCCTCGATCGCGACATTGACGTTTTGAATGGAATCATTGATGTTCTGGAAGCTTTCGTTAAATCTGGCAGTAAAGCCGTCCAGCGAATTTGCAGAGCTGCGGATATTGGTGACGATCCCTCCCAGCCCCTGGATCAGGGAATACACAGCGCGCGCAATATTTCCGACCTCGTCGCTCCGGCTGACCAGCTTATTGTTCATGTGGTCGTTCAGATCTCCGTTTGCAACGTCATTCAGATTGCTGATCACGGAGGTCATCGCGCTGACGATCTTCCTGATCATCCAGGCAACCACAATGCCGGCGACGACCGCGATCACGATCATAAAGAAAATGCTGTTTCTCATCAGCTTAAAATAAAATTCATGGACACTCTCTGACCCCATGCCGGTAAATACCGCGCCGACGATGGTGCCGTCGCTGTTATACAGAGGCTCATAATATCCGAAGTAAGGCATCCCCTCTATGAGCACGTTCTCGATAAAATAATTCTTGCCCGCGCTGACCTGCTCGTTTACCGCCTCCGATATCTCCGTACCCACCACGCGATTCCCGGATGCGTCCTTGATACTGGTCGCCATGCGGATCTTGCCATAGAAAAGCGTGACGTCGATCCCTGTGCTGTTCTTGAAATCATCGATAAAGGACTGATTTCCCGTGATATTGTAATCCCCCTTAAACAGGTTCGAACCGTTCACACTGTAGTTCTGACCGCCGATCTGGTTTAAGATCATCCTCACGGAATAAGTCGCCGTCGTGAGCTCATGCTGCACCAGCCTCTCCGAAACGCTTTTCCCGATTGACCGAATGGAAACACCCGCCAGTACGACCAGTAAGATCATTGGTATCAGCGCGACAATCAGAATCTTCATCAACAGATTCATGCCCTTTTTCTTCTGCATCACTTTATTGTCCATAATCCACCCCTAATAGTAACATTGCTGCACAAAGGCAACGTATTCTCTCTTATTCTGATTTTATCATAAATATCGACAAATTCAACATGATTTATAGAAATCTTGCATAAAAAAAGCACCAACCCCATAGGCATGCTACAGAACCGGTACTTTCTATCTATATCAGATATGTCAATGATAGTGCGCGATCAGGGGTTCGAACCCTGGACACCCTGATTAAGAGTCAGGTGCTCTGCCAGCTGAGCTAATCGCGCATGCTTGTCTCTCAAAGACAAAATTTATTATATAATATACTTTTTATAATTGCAAGAATTTTTTTACAAAATATTTCAATTTCTTTCGCCATGTGTTATCTTATAATTGTGTTGTCGATGTTACATTCTACTATTTGAAACAAGGCGAGGTTTTTATGCAGCTGTTGGAACGATTTTTACAATATGTCTCCTACTGGACCACCTCGGACGACTCCGCAGATGCGGACGGTACGTTTCCCATCCCCTCCACACACAGGCAGTTTGCCCTTGCGGACCGGCTGGCGGAGGAATTGCGTGATCTCGGGCTCCGGCAGGTCGTTGTCACAGACCATTGCTATGTATACGGATGCCTGCCCGCAACAGACGGCTATGAAGAAAAGACGCCGTTCGGATTGATCGCCCATATGGATACGTCCCCGGATTGTTCCGGGGAGCATGTGGCGCCGCAGATCATAGCAAACTATGACGGCGGCGATGTGCTGCTAAAGGGCAGCGGCGCATATTTAAAGACGTCGGACTTCCCGGAACTAAAAACGCAAAAGGGACGCACGCTGATCACGACAGACGGAACCACCCTGCTCGGCGCCGACGATAAGGCCGGTATTTCGGAGATCATGACTGCCCTGGAGGAGATCTGCACCTTTAAACAGCCTCATGGCGATATATGGGTCTGTTTCACCCCGGATGAGGAGACAGGTCACGGTGCAGACCTGTTCGATCTGAATTATTTTAAGGCAGAGTTTGCCTACACTGTGGACGGGGACTACGAAGGAGAGATCGCATACGAAAATTTCAATGCGGCGAGCGCTCATTTTTCCGTCAAGGGTGTAAACGTTCATCCCGGAGAGGCAAAGAACATCATGGTAAACGCCGCAAGCATCGCCTGTGAGCTGCAATCCATGCTTCCTGCAGAGCAAACCCCCGCGCATACGGAGGGAAGAGAGGGATTTTTTCATCTGACCGATCTCTCGGGATGTGTCGCGTCCGCCTCTCTCTCCTATCTGGTCAGGGATCACGACAAAAAATCCTTTGAATCAAGGCTGAACCTGCTGCGCACCCTGGAGGTAGAGCTGAACCAGAAGTACGGACCGGGAACAGTAACCCTCGCTATCACAAATTCCTATTCCAATATGTCGGAGATCATGGAACAGCATCCGCACGTGTTGGATATCGCAAGACAGGCAATTTTCAAGACCGGTATAGAGCCTGTCTCCCGTCCTGTCCGCGGCGGCACGGACGGCGCCAGACTGAGCTTTATGGGGCTTCCCTGCCCGAATCTTGGGACCGGCGGTTACGGATTTCACGGTCCCTATGAGCATATCACGTTGGAGGGCATGCAGACAGTCGTCCGGGTGATCCGCAATATCGTGGATATCGTTGCCGGCTCATGAAATTGTTTTCCTCAAAAAAGCCATACCTGCGCGAATATCATGCAGGTATGGCTTTTTTGTTTTTCTTCCTTATCCCTCGATCAGGATCCGCTTCTTTTCCTCGACTGCGGGCGTCGCTTCCTTTTTCGGAACAGTCACCTTCAAAATGCCGTTTTCAAATTTTGCCTTGATCTCATCCTGTGTGACATTCTCTCCCACATAAAAGCTCCGGCTGCAGCTTCCGTAATATCTCTCGCGGCGGATGTACGTTCCGTTATCATCCTTGGTGTCGTTCTCCTTCTTCTGCTCCGCCTGGATCGTCAGGTAGCCGTCCTTCAGCTCTGCCTGGACATCCTCCTTGCTGTAGCCCGGAAGATCGATATCCAGCTCATAGCCTGTATCGCTTTCCTTCACGTCTGTTCTCATCACGCTGGTTACCGGTGTATGATATCTCACTGCACTTCTCGCCGGACGGGTGAAATCCTCAAAGAAATCATCAAACAGGCTCTCTCCGAAAATACTTGGCATCAACATAGGTCATTCCTCCTTCATACCAAATGCAGTTGTTTTTTTGTTCTGAAATCGTTATATCACAATTATTAGCACTCGTCAATAATGAGTGCTAATAATTTATATTTTTTTTAGAATTGAAAACTGCCATACCCATCATGCTATGTGATGGATATGGCAGTCTGTCATTCTGTTATGAAACCTGCTACATATCTGCGATCAAAGCTGCAATTTCTTCCGGTGTCATCATCTTGTTTGGATTTGAAAGATCCGGCTTTATCGGGATCACAGGCTCTGCCTTCGCCTCCGGCTCCGGCTCCGATTCCATCGGGACAACGTCCACATCTCCGATATTCAATTCCTCATTCAGGATCGATTCATCCAGACTGATCCCGTTGTCCAGGGAAATACTGCTGATATCGATATCATTTCCCAACAATGCCTCGCTGATGGAGGGACCCTCCAGATCCAGGTCGTCATCCAGCGCGGGTTCTTCGAGATCCGACATCTCCTCTGACAGGATGTCCTCATCCAAACCCAGATCCAAATTCAAATCCATCCCGTCAAGCGGAAAGG
>CANRBT010000088.1 GCA_947628935.1 uncultured Roseburia sp.
CATGGAACCTGTGCTCTAACGATTCTCTGTTCACGTCCAGATAGCGCAGCAGCATATTTCTCGTCTCACGGTCTCCCCAACGCGGATCCTGTTTGCCGAGAAGCTCCGCCATCTGATCGGCATTTGCGTACCACGCTCGGAGCAACGTATCATAGCCGTGCATTTCCCCGTCCTTCAGCGTGCGTGCGATCTCCCCGGTCATCTCCACGTGCCGCTCTAAAAGCTCTCGCATTTGGCGCACTGCAGACGGCGGCATAACATCTGCGAATGCATCCGCGATCGCATCCACAGCTCCCATGAGCCGGTCTTCCACAGCCTGTTGATCCTTTGCCTGCGCGTCCACGCTCATGGCATACATGTACTTCCAAAATGTCATTTCCAGCCATGCGGCTGCCATGTTCACCTGAAACGCGCCGGAGCGTTTCTCCTGTGGTTCCTCCTGCGTCGTATCACAGACTGTCTGCTGCTCCGTTTCGGACCAAGACGCCTGCCGCTCCCCCTGTGCCGTCACATAGCCCTCCCCGGGGCAGATATGTAACTGCATCCCGGTCTGTAGATCATACGGGTTGACTCCGGGATTCCCGAGGATCAGCTCCGTCACTGTGGTGTGATAGTTTTGAGCCAGACGGTAGAGCGTATCACCGTCCTGCACGGTATAGATCATTTTATTGTTGCAATACATAGCGATCCGTCTTTTTCTTTTCTCTAACAGCTTATGCGCAAAAGCCGGTCCACGTTTCATCTCCTTTGCAAAAACGCTTGACACAAGTCACTTTTTGGGATATAGTGCTATTAATTTGACTGTCAAACTATTTTGAGAGGAGAGCGCAGTATGAGCGTAAGACTGATCATTGACTCTGCCTCCGACCTGACAAAAGCACAGGCGGACGCATTGGGAGTCTGGTATCTTCCATTTAAAACGATTTTTGGAGAAGAAGAATTTTTAGACGGGATCGATATCTCCCACAGGGATTTTTATGAAAAGCTGATCGAAAGCGATTCCATGCCGACGACCAGCCAGATCCCACCGCACGAGTACGAAGCGGTATATCGCAGGGTCAAGGAAGCGGGAGACACTGCGGTCGTGCTCACCATTTCCTCCGGGCTTTCCGGCAGCTACCAGAGCGCGCACATCGCGCTGGACGGCTATGAGGACTGTATCTGGCTCGTCGACAGCAAAAATGTGTGCCTCGGCGAACAGATCCTTGTCCGGTACGCATACCAGCTCTTACAGGAGGGAAAATCCGCCGCGGATATCGCATCCGCTCTGGAACAGCAAAAGGGAAGCGTACGTCTCGTCGCACTGCTCGACACACTGGAATACCTCAAGCGCGGAGGCCGCATCTCCGGCGCCGCCGCACTTGCGGGAAACCTT
Organism: uncultured Roseburia sp.; assembly: GCA_947628935.1. GTDB lineage: Bacteria > Bacillota > Clostridia > Lachnospirales > Lachnospiraceae > Roseburia. Next base: position 1,376 of record CANRBT010000088.1, read on the forward strand.
TTGTCCATCAAGCCCGTCATCGCCATCGTGGACGGCGAAGTCGCCATACTCGGAAAAGCGCGCGGTTCCAAAAACGGGAACAACATGCTGCGCGTGGAGATCGAAAAATCCGGCGGCGTGGATCTCTCCATGCCGTTCTGCCTTGGCTATTCCGGTCTCGACGATTCCCTGCTGCAAAAATATATTGCCGACCATGCCTCTCTCTGGGAAGGTCTCGTGTCCGAGCTCCCCGTCAGCACGATCGGCAGTACCATCGGCACCCATGCCGGTCCCGGCGCAATCGGGATCGCCTTTTTTGCAAAAAATTAGATCTCCTGTATCGTGCGGCATCCTCTCTCATTGCGTCTTATTCTCCTGCAGGCACTCCTGTATGTATGCACTCCTGCAGCGTCTTGATCAAAAGCGCAGGATCGATCGGCTTTGCAAGGTGGTAGTTCATCCCTGCCGCGCGACTGTTTTTGACGTCCTCATCAAAGGCATTCGCCGTCATGGCTATGATGGGGATCGACTGTGCCTTTTTCTCCGGCATCCCGCGAATGATCTTCGTCGCTGTCAATCCATCCATCACAGGCATGCGTATGTCCATCAGCACGGCATCGAACACATCCGCCTCCCCGCGCCGGAACAGCTCCACAGCCTCCGAACCGTTGCCGACGGTCACGACCTGGGCGCCGTTGTTCTGCAGGATCCGTCGGGCGATCAGCTGATTCATCGGATGGTCCTCCACCAACAGGATATGGCTGCCCATCAGGTTCTCCTGCGAGTTCTTCTTCGCCTCCAGCTCCTTCTTCTTTCCTGTCGTCGTCTCTTCCGCCAGCGGAAATTTCACCCGGACAATAAAACGCGTCCCCGCTCCCAGATGACTGTCGACCTGGATCGTACCGCCCATCTTGTCAATGATCGCCTTGGAAATGGCAAGTCCCAAACCGGTCCCCTGCACAGGAAGCACGCCTGTCCGCTGCTCCTGTGTAAAAGGATGAAACATCTGCTTTTGAAATTCCTCGCTCATACCTGCGCCGTTATCCGATACCTCCGTCTCTACCAGCAGAAACCCAGCCTGCTTCCGGCATTCGGACCGGAAACAGACGGTCCCTCCCTCCGGCGTGAACTTGACCGCATTGGAAAGCAGGTTGATGATGACCTGCTGAAAGCGCATCCGGTCAGCGCGCACCATCACCTGACTTTTGACATCCGAATGCACGAACCGGATCTGCTTCTGCTCGCACAGCGGAAGAATGATGGTTCCAATCCCCTCCGTGAGGGCTTCTACCGGACAGACCTCCGCATGAAGTTCCATCTTTCCGTTCTCGATCTTTGCCATATCCAGCACATCATTGATCAGGTTCATCAACAGCCGGCTGGAAACCTTGATCTTTTCCAGATAGTCGGCTACCGCCTCCGGATGATCCGTCTCCTGCTGCGCAAGCGCCGTCAACCCCACGATCGCATTCATCGGCGTCCGCATCTCATGACTCATCCGCGACAAAAATTCACTCTTGGCATTGTTCGCCTGCTCCGCCATATTGAGTGCATGAAGCAGCTTCGCCTGCCGTACCTGCTCCATCTGGATCGTCTCCTGCACATCCCTCCGCGAAATCGCGATGATACCCGTCGCACGATTGACGTAGGCAAAACGCATCTCCTTCCGTCGGAACTCTCCGCTTGGCTCCCGCACATCAAATTCTACGATGTATGCCTCCCTGCTCTCCAGCCCCTGCAGGATGCGCTTCATTTTCATAGACTCGACGAGCTCCTGCATGTTCTCGCTGCGCGCATAGCGCCACAGAAAGGTCTCGCTCTCCTGATCGTAATTATTCGTGACAAGCTCCGGAAGCGAGGTCTTATGCTGCTCCTTTGCCTGGGAATACACGGAATTTGTCTCGACAAACAGCACTCCCACCAGATCGTATTCGTAATTGATGATGGCGTCCATAATGTTGCGCATGCAAAATTCCTGTGTGATGTCACTCTCATAATAGTAAGCGATCATATCTCCGGTATCCGGCCGTTTGATCATACGGCAATCCACCTTGACGCGAATGACTTCTCCCGCCTCCATCGTCCGCGCACCAAATTCCACAGAAATACTGCTCTCCCCCTGCGCATACTGCTCCATCAGATACTGTGGCATCAATCTCTCGTTGTCTGACTCGGAGATATCCACCTCCAGCAAAAAATACTCCGCGCGGCTCCTGTAGTCTCCCGCCTGCTGAATCTTTTCCGGCAGCGTGACCGGCATCCCGTGGATCGTTGTCTCCTCCCATCTTCCGGTCGTCAGATTCCGCCTTCCGGTCGCCAGCATAGACGCAGACAGCGCCTCCCAATATCGATCCTCCACCACGAACCGGAGTTCCAGCTGTTTTTTGTCGCTGATATCGCGACCCGAAAACAGGACGCGGTTCCGCTTGCCCTCCTCGTCGTGGAGCACGGTCGCCGTCAGCTCCTGCCAGACATACTCTCCGCGCTCCTCGATCCATCCCCGCACCTGCACAACCACCTGGTTTTCCCCGTTATCGAGCCTGTCATAGACTTGCAGATAGGTGTCGATATCGTCCTTGTGGATCATCCCCCTGTTGACAACGGACCGCGGCACATCGCGAATGGTCTCCTCCTGATAGCCGTAGGTACTCCCCTTCAAAAACGGGTACCGGGTGATCTCCCGGCGTTCCATATCATATTCCCATGCCCACACCCCATTCTGCTCCAGCAGCTGTATCAGACGATTTTCCAGTTCATTTGTCCGTCTCTGCTTCATCGCGCATCCCCCGCATTCCTTTTTGTCCTTCCCCGATCCCGCACTGCTTCCCATACGATCATTTTAATCCATTTTCACAAAGGAATCAAGCGATCCCGCCGGGCTCATTCCCTGTCGATCCGGTCGCGTATCGATCCCAGGACAAGCTTGCAGAACGCCCGTATCACAGAAAAGATCAGGAACATTACGACGAACCCGAAGATCCCCATGACGATGTCCGAAAATTCCATGTTTCCCGTGTGGGTCACGCGCTGCCCGATCTCGATGGCAAAGGTGATGACGATGACCAGCGTGAACACATAGATCCACGCGATCACCATCACATGGTCGCGCTTTGCCAGCCACTTGAAGACGGGATAGACCACAAAAAGAAACGCCATGCCCATAACGCCGATCACCAGAAAATGCAGCTCTTTGTCCGTAAAATCATATTCATACGCATCGTTGAGACGCAGGATATAACTATGTATCTTGGCAATGCACTCCACGATCCAGTATAAGAGCTCCCTCATAACATCCATCCTCCCTCACTACCGGTTGTCCTTCTTCTATGTATCGTAGCATATCTTTTCGCTTCTGGCTAGATGATTTCCCTTTGGACAAAGAGCGGCAAAAAAAGAACAGCCCCTGCTCTATGCAAAGCCTGCTCTTTTCTCTTTCACAGCGATCAGCCGCACCGCTCCAAAAGCTCTTCCCAGCGGCGGTCTACCTCCTTTTGGAATGCTTCTATGTACTGCTCATTCCCCGGCGCAAACAGATGCTTGAATCTGCCCTGCCGTTTCAGGAAATCCTCGATGGGAAGCTTCTCCTTGGGCTGATAATTCAGGATCCACTTGCCGTCAACAACCTCGAACAGCGGCCAATAGCAGGTCTCCACAGCGGACTTGCAGATGTCGACCAGATCCGGCGCATCATATCTCCAGCCTCTCGGGCATGGCGCCAGGATATTTAAAAATGCTCCGCCCTTTGTATAGATCGCCTTCTCCGATTTTGTGTAGAGATCCTTCATGTTTCCGATATAGGTCGTCTGTCCCACGTAAGGAATATTGTGCGCCGCGAGGATAGACGCCAGATCCTTGCGAGCCTGCGGCTTGCCCATCGAGCATTTCCCCGCGGGGCTCGTCGTCGTGTCCGCATAGGTCGGCGTCGCGGAGGAGCGCTGGATCCCCGTGTTCATGTAAGCGCCGTTATCATAGCAGACATAGACCATGTCATGTCCGCGCTCCATCGCTCCGGAAAGCGACTGCAGACCGATATCGTAAGTACCGCCGTCACCGCCAAACGTGATGAATTTGTACTCCTCACTGATCTTTCCCTTTTTCTTCAGCGCCCGGTATGCAGTCTCAACTCCGGAAAGCGTCGCGCCTGCATTCTCAAACGCACTGTGGATGTAGCTGTCTTCATAGGATGTATACGGGTAGGTATAGGAAGATACCTCCAGACATCCCGTCGCGTTTCCCACGACCGCCTTATCGCCGGGGTGCAGCGCCTTTAAGACATTGCGCACAGCGATCGTTCCGCCGCAGCCTGCGCACATGCGATGCCCCGGAACGAGCCGTTCCTCCCTGCCCTGTATCTCTTTAAAATCAAATGTCATATCGCTCATCGTTTACTCCCTCAACCCGATATACGGATATTGCTCAAATGTTTTCTCACCTGCCGCAAGACTCTGAAGATCTGCAAAGACCTGCCTGATATCGCCGACCGTCACATCGCGTCCCGACAATCCGTAGACGATATTGACCGTCTCCGCCTGCACCTTTGCCCGGTACATCGCCGCCGTCAGCTCCGCGCCCAGCGGTCCTCCCTGCGCGCTGTAGCTCTCGCAGCGGTCCATGATGGCGACTGCCCGACATCCCCGCAGCGCCTCTGCGAATTCCTCCCCCGGGAAGGGTCGGAACACGCGGATCTTTAAAAGTCCTGCTTTCACGCCCTGCTCCCGCAGCTGGTCGATCGCATCCTTGGCTGTGCCGCACACGGAACCGATCGCTACGACCGCATACTCCGCATCCTCCAGCCGATAGGCTTCATAATAGCCATAGGAACGACCGGAAAGCTTCTCAAATTCTCCGGCGACCTCCAGGATCACCTTCTTTGCACGGATCATCGCCTCCGCCTGCGCTTTTTTCGCCTCCATACAGTAGTTGGAAACCGCATACGGTCCGACCGCCATCGGCTCGCCCTGTTTCAACAGATAATGCTCCGGATGGTACTCACCGACAAACCGCCTGACAGGCTCGTCCTCGAGCAGGCTGATATTCTCCACGGCATGGCTCGTGATAAACCCGTCCTGGCAGATCATGACCGGGAGATGCACGTCTGCATGCTCCGCGATACGATATGCCTGAAGCATATTATCGTACGCCTCCTGATTGTTTTCCGCATAGATCTGGATCCATCCGGAATCTCTCGCTCCCATGCTGTCCGAATGCTCCGCATTGATATTCAGCGGTCCGGTCAGTCCGCGGTTGACCAATGCCATCACGATCGGCAGCCGGCTGGACGCCGCAACATACACGACCTCCCACATAAAGGCAAGTCCCGCGGAGGAAGTCGCCGTCAGGGTACGCGCCCCCGCCGCGCTCGCACCGATCGCCGCGCTCATCGCGCTGTGCTCGCTTTCCACAGGAATAAATTCCGTGTCGATCACCCCGTTGGCGATCATCGTTGACACGAACTGCGGGATCTCTGTCGAGGGAGTGATCGGAAACGCCGGCATCACATCCGGATCGATCTGACGAATGGCCTCTGCTATCGCCTCATTTCCCGACATTCTGGTTCTGATCGCCATCTTATTTGCCCTCCTTCATTGTAATCGCACCAAACGGACAGGCTTTCACACAGATCCCGCATCCCTTACAGTGCATCAGGTCAAACTCCGCGCGCTTCCCGTCCGCCACGGGAATGGAGCTGTCCGGACAATACGGAACGCACAACAGGCATTGCCTGCATTTCTCCCAATCCACCACGGGGGTCTGCGTTCTCCACTCTCCTGTGTTGAACAGACGCGACGTTGCCGGCTCAAAGATCTTCAGTCCCTCCGTCAGATCCTGCCATCTTGTATTTTCATTGATCTCTGCTGCTTTTAATGCCATTCTCTTCCTCCTTTATCCTCCCCGTATGCATGAAACGGAAAGCCTCACTCCACCTCTGTGAGCGCGAGCTTGAGCGCCGCCATGTTTCCGGCAAGCACCTCCGGCTTTTTTGCAAATTTATGTGCCAGGGATTCCTCCATCTCCTTCAGAAAAACCTCCGTGTCCATGACTCCTGAAATCTTCACCATCGCCGCCAGCATCGGCGTGTTCGGGAAGTATTTCCCCATCGTCTTCATGCAGACGTCATGGGCGTTGAGCATGTACACAGCTCCCTGATACCCTCCCAGCAGCGGAAGGATCTCCTCTCTTTTCTTTTCCGTATTGATCAGGATCGCCCCCGTGGATTTCAGCCCCTTTGTCACATCCACGGAATGAAGTAGCGTATCATCCACCACCGCCACATAATCCGGCTCATATATATTGGAATGAACACGGATCTCCGTATCGCTGATCCGATCATAAGCGGTAATGGGAGCTCCCATGCGCTCAGGTCCGTATTCCGGGAATCCCTGCACATGCTTTCCCGTATTGAATGCGACATCTGCCAGCAGCAGTGCCGCTGTTTTTGCTCCCTGACCGCCTCTGCCATGCCAGCGGATCTCTGTAAGTGCAGCCATAATTTCCTCCTTCTCATCTGTCCTTGTTTGAGGTACAACTGTTTTTGTGTGGGGGACAGCAGGAATAGTATATGATAAAACAAGAAATTTGTAAATATTCCTGGTCATATGGAAAACGTATAAATTATATGAATTAGAGTTATGGACTCAAATATCCCGCAAAGCTCACCCACGAAAGATACGGCGCCAAAAGCCAGGCGGCCGTCTTTGAAATGCCCGCAAACTGCCGTATGGCTGTATTCGCCTGAAATATTCCTCATATTATTTTTTCTGCGGGGCAGACTAAGAAAAAAGGCAACGGAGGTGATAAAATGGTAACCAAGGATACGATCGACCTGCTCAAGGAATGTGATTCCGGAACAAAAATGGCGGTATCATCCATCGACGAGGTACTGGACAACGTCAAGGATCCCAATCTGCGGCACCTGATGACGGAGAGCCATGAGCATCATGAAAAGCTCGGAAATGAGATTCATGCGCGGTTGGTGGAGCATGGAAGCGAGGAGAAGGATCCAAATATGATGGCAAAGGGAATGTCCTGGATGAAAACAAACATGAAGATGACGATGAACGACAGCGACTCGACCATTGCCGACCTTCTCACGGACGGCTGCAACATGGGTGTCAAGTCCCTGAACCGCTACCTGAACCAATACCAGGCGGCGGACGCCGTATCGCGCGATATCTGCAAGCGTCTCATTTCCATTGAGGATGAGCTCTGCAGAGATCTGCGGGATTATCTGTAGGACCGGCAGACGGCACCACCGTCCCTGTATGGCGAACGCCCGGCAGACCTTCCTCTGCCGGGCGTTTCCCGCATCAGACGCCAATCGGCGTCCCGTCCAAAACCGCCTCCACCAGCGCATCCTTTTCATACCTCAGCTTCAGCGAAAAAAACGCCCGATCCTCCTCCAACAGCCGGAAAAAAATCCTGTCTCCCTCCCAGATAGGCAGATCCGACACTTTCTCGATCGGCACCCACTCCAGGACACCTTCGTCGCATTCTGTCAGCGTGCCCTCATATCGGTCGGACGTGTAAAGAAACATATATTCCCCCTCACAGGTGTCCGTGAGAAAAGTGATCACGCCCCGCAGCCTCCACGAGAGCAGCGAAAGCCCCGTCTCTTCCCGTACTTCCCGCAAAAGGCATTCCTCCGGAGACTCTCCCTCCTCAAAATGACCTCCTATGCC
>CANRBT010000089.1 GCA_947628935.1 uncultured Roseburia sp.
CGTCTCCCTCCCTCTCATACCACTGCACAGGCTCGATCACATGCGGGTGGGTACCCAACACCAGGTCGACCCCTTGTTTGAGGAAAAGATCCGTCCAGTATGTCTGCTCTGCCGACGGCACAAGCTGGTACTCTGTTCCCCAATGGGGACAGACCACGACAAAATCCGCAAGCTCTTTCGCATGCGCGATATCCTCCGTCACCCTCTCCTCCTCGAGCAGGTCGACCGCGTAGGGCATATCAGCCGGAAGGGGTATGCCGTTCGTTCCGTATGTATAATTCAAGATCGCAATGCGGATGCCGTCCTGCTCGTAGACATAGATCTCCTCCGGCTTCTCTGCGCTGTCATGGATCCCGAGCACAGCCATCTCGGGGTAGCGCTCCCTCCAAAAGGAAACGCAATTGCGCACGCCCTTCTTCCCCTGATCGAGCGCATGATTCGTGGCGTGCAGCACCACATCAAACCCTGCCTCCACGAGCGCATCCCCCAATTCGTACGGCGCATTAAAGCTCGGATAGCCGGAGACATCCAGCTCCGCTCCTCCGATGATGACTTCCTGATTGACGAGCGCCAGATCCGCTTCCTCGATCCGTTCCTTCATATTGGCGAAGATCGCGTCAAAGTTGTAGCTGCCATCCTGCTGCACGCCGCTCTCCGCGACCGGGTCGTGCAGCAGGATATCTCCTACCATGACAAGACGGACAGTCGGTCCGTCGTATTCCTCCGACGGCGCCTCGATCTCCGTCTCTGTCACAGTCTCCGCCATGGCTTCTGTCTCTGCTTCCGCCACAGTCTCTGCCGGTATGGTCTCGGACGTCTGCTCCCCTTCTGTGACCTGTTCCGTCACAGGCTCCTCCTGCAGACCGTTAAAATATGCGATCGTCTCCTGCCGGTCGCAACCCGACAACGTACCGCAGAACGCCCACACTGTCAGTACGACCAGCCTTTTGTATCTGCCAAATCTCTTCCGTGCTCTTTTTCCCATGTCTCTTCCCGCCTCCGTCTGTCACCCTTCAGAGCAAAGACTGATAGACATCCCGTTTACGGATGCCCCGATCCCTGGCGACAAGCTTCATCGCTTCCTTCCGGTCCATCCCCTGTTCCTCATAAACCGCCATATGCTCCTCCAACGGCACGTCCTCCCAGCTTCTCTGCGTCTCCTCTTTCAGTGCCTCAAATGTCTTTCCCTCGATGACGAGGACATATTCTCCCCTTGGTTCCTGTTCTTTATAATAGTTAAGACAGTCATAAATTGTCGTTAATGTCCTATCTTCGTGCCGCTTCGTCAGCTCCCTGCAGACAGCTATTCTCCGGTCTCCCAGACGTTCCAAAAGCTCTTCCAACGTTCTCACCAGACGGTGCGGAGCCTCATAGAGCACGATCGTGCGCGTCTCATCCCTCAACTGCTCGAGAATCGCCGTCCGTTCCTTTTTGTCCCTCGGGAGAAACGCCTCAAAGGCGAACCGGCGTGTCGGCAGCCCCGACATCGTGAGCGCCGTCACGCACGCCGCGGCTCCCGGCAGCGACGTCACAGGGATTCCCTTCTCCGTACAGATGCGCACCAGCTCCTCTCCGGGGTCCGAGATCCCCGGCGTCCCGGCATCCGTGATCAGGGCAATGTTTTTTCCCTCCTGAAGCTGCTCCGCCAGCTGATACGCCTTATCGATCTTGTTATGTTCATGATAGCTCGTCATCGGTGTACGGATCTGAAAATGGTTCAGCAGCTTCATGGAATTTCTGGTGTCTTCGGCCGCGATCAGGTCGACCTCCCTCAGCGTGCGCAGGACCCGATATGTGATATCCTCCAGATTGCCGATCGGCGTAGCGCACAGATACAATGTTCCTGCCATGACTATCCCTCTTTTCCCTCAAAGATCCTTCCAGCCAAACGCGGCATACAAAGATACATTGCGATCCCGACAGCGACAATACCAACGGAAATTGCCTGTGAAGTCGAAAGGATCCCGATGCTGCCCCGGTAATCGTTGCGCAGAAATTCGATGCCAAACCTTCCGATCCCATATAAGATCAGATACAGCGCCGCCACACGCCCGGTCCCGGGTCTGCGGTTCGCATACAGGAGCAGAAGACCGCAGATCACAAAGTCGCCCGCGGACGAGAACAGCTGCGTCGGGATCAGCCGCACGCCGTTGGGCGCAAGGTCAGAGTTACGGAAAACCACACCGTACCAGGCGTCCGTCTCCCGTCCATAACAGCACCCTGCCAGAAAGCATCCGATCCTGCCAAAGCCCTGCGCCAAAGATACCGCCGGCATGACGAGATCAAAATAGGGCAGAAACGCCGTCTTCTTTACACGGCAATATACAAGGCTGCACAAGATCCCGCCGATCACTCCTCCATAGACGACATAGCCGTTCTGAAAATCCCACAAAATGGAGATATCCTTCAGGATATACGGCATCACAGTGAAATAATACAAAATCTTGCTGCCCGCCAGACCGCCTGCCAGGGCGCAGAAAAAAATACCCCAAATGACATCCTCATCAAACTCCCGCTTCTTCCCTCTGCAGAGCGTCATCAGAAGCGCCGACAGAAATCCGACCGCCATCATCAGACCATACATATGGATCGTGAGAGGTCCTATCGCAAATTCCTTAAACATATCCCGTTTCCTTTCCACACATCAGTAACCATAGATCTCATAGATTTCCTGTGTATACACGCCCGGCTCCCGGTAAACGATCAACGGCTTTTCCACAGTCAGCCGTGATCTCCCGCCCCGCAATCCCTCTATGAGCACCATATTCGGTTCCCTGTCGACATACGGATAGACCAGCTTCATCCGTTTGGGTTCTATCCCATGACTGACCATGCCGCACAAAATCTCTGCCAGCCGAAACGGACGATGTACCATATAAAACCTTCCTCCCGGGACGAGCAGCTTTGCGCTCTCGCGCAGCACATCCTCCAGCGTACAGAGGATCTCATGCCGCGCGATCGCCTTTGCCTGGTCTGGCGAGCTTGCCCCGTGCGCATCTATCATATAGGGCGGGTTCGTTGTTATCACGTCAAAAGAAGATGCCCCAAACCGTTTTGAGGCATCCTTAATATCACCTGTCACCACTTCGATCTTCTCTTCCAGATGGTTATACCGCACGCTCCGACGTGCCATGTCCGCGCTTTCCTCCTGGATCTCCAATGCCGTAAAGTGCTCTCCCTCGGTCTTCGCCTCCATCAGGATCGGTATGATGCCGGTCCCTGTCCCAAGGTCCAGGACACGCTCCCCCCGCCTTGCCCTTGCAAAGCCGGATAAAAGCACGGCATCCATACCAAAACAGAACCTCTCCGGATCCTGAATGACAGCATATCCGTTCCGCTGCAGCTCGTCCAGGCGCTCATGCGCGCGGAGCAGACTATTTGTTGTTGTCGATCCTGGATTTTCCACCCTTATCCTCCAACTCGGAAAGCTCCTTCATCTCCTGCGCGGAAAGCCTGACGCTCTCTTTTTCTCTTCCCTTTTCCTTTTCTTTTTTCCTTCTGGGTCGGAATTTTAGCTGCTCCACCTTATATTCCCGCAGCTCCTTCTCGTCATCAACATCGACAAGCACCTTCACGCTCTGCCTTAACACATTCACGGAAGATACCTCGCCCTTTAACCCGTCGTCCGTTGTCACACGATCCCCATTCCTCGGGAGCCGGCTGTTCAGGTACTCGTAGGTGTCCTGCTCGTTTTTCAGGCAGCACATCAATCTCCCGCACACACCGGATATCTTGGTAGGGTTGAGGGAAAGATTCTGCTCCTTCGCCATCTTGATCGACACAGGCGCAAATTCCGAAAGATAGGTGTGGCAGCAGAGCTCCCGTCCACAGATACCTACCCCTCCGCGGATCTTCGTCTCATCGCGCACGCCGATCTGCCTTAGCTCAATACGCGTGCGGAATACCGCAGCCAGATCCTTTACCAGTTCCCGAAAATCGATCCTGCCGTCCGCCGTAAAATAAAACAACAGCTTGTTGTTATCAAACGTATATTCTGCGTCGACCAGCTTCATCTCCAGCTTGTGCTTCGCAATTTTTTCCAGACAGATCCGGAAGGCTTCCTTTTCCTTCTCCCGATTTCTCTCCACAGTCTTCTCATCCGCTTCCGTCGCGATGCGGATGACCTGCTTTAACGGCTGGTTCACTTCATCCTCGTCGACCTCGCGCGGTTCTCCCATCACTGTGCCCATCTCTATCCCGCGCGCTGTTTCCACGATCACATGCATCCCTGCATGCAGCTCCAATTGACCCGGTCCAAAAAAGTAGATCTTTCCCGCGTTGCGGAAACGGACCCCTACTATCTTCGTCATGTTAGTTCTCCTTTATCGTCAATAACAAAAGCTCTATGACAAGCTCAAATTTGACATGCGCATTCAACCGTACCTGCGCCTTCCACAATGCCTCCAGGATCGTCTCGATGCCATTGTATGAGCTTTTCTCTGCCTGTCGCTTGATATCATATATCTCATCCTTGAAAATCAGTCCGTTGACGTCCTTTGTCGCCTTATAGAGCAGAACGTCCCGGTACCAGACCATCATCAGATCGAAGTAGTCATTGATCTCCAGCTTATATTCGCCAATCTGCTTGACGGCTGCGCCCATCTCATAGAGGTCGATATCCTTCAGCCGCTTGATGAGCTGCAGCGCGGATGCCTTCAGCTCGTTAAAATCGTCCGAGGATGCGAGCTGTATCGCCTTTCCCACATTTCCCTGTGCAAATGCGACACAGACATCCGCCTGATAATCCGGTATCTGATAATGGCTCATCAGGTATTTCTTCAGCCGATCGTCCGGCACTGCCTTGATATGCAGCGTCACGCACCGGGATAAGATCGTCGGCAGGAACTTATCGGCGTTTGTTGTGAGGAGCAGCAGGACGCCATAGGCAGGCGGCTCCTCGATCGTTTTCAGCAGCGCGTTCTGCGCCTGCTCGTTCATTTTTTCCGCTTCATCTATAATGTATATCTTATATTTGCTGCTGTAGGGTTTGATCACAATATCGCCGTTCACCTGTTTGCGGATATCGTCCACGGAAATGGTGTTCGGTTTTTCATGTCGGACATAGATCATGTCCGGTTGGTTTCTGCCTTCCGCCTGCCTGCAGGAACGGCACTCCCCGCACGGCTGGATATCTGCTGCCGGAACTGCCGCACCCTGACACTGTTCCTGTACTCTCTCACATTGCAGGGTCTGGGCAAACGCCTCCGCAAGCATCATCTTTCCGGACCGGTCCGGTCCGTTCAGGATGTAAGCATGTGATACTTTATCCATGGCGATCGCATTCTGAAAATGCGAGATGATCTGTTCATGTCCCAAAATATCCTTGAATCCCGGCATATCCCCACCCCCTTCTAGGTCAGTATATCCAAAAGAAGCCCCCGGATTTCACCGATCTTGCTTAAGATCATGATATGATCCTTCTCATCCTTTACCAGTTCCTGTGCCAGCTCATCCAGGTTCGCATCGATCAGCTTGATCAGTCCATAAACCCTGTGCCTGCCTTTTCTGTCGAGAAAATTATCCCTGGAAAACTTGTGGGAGCGAAAGACGACCTCGTTCATAAACTCCCGTATGAGCTCCCGATATTTTCTCATATCCCGCACATCCATATGTTCTGCAAGACGATTCCCCTGGAATGTAATATCGGAAAGCAGGGAATCCACCTTTGCCTGCAGCTCTGCGTCCGTAATGGCACTTGCCAGCGTAAATTTAAAGGAACCGTCTCCCTTCTCCGTCGCAACTGTGTCCGGTACCTGTGTCACCTGTGATGTTCCGTTTACCTTGATATCCAAAAGTGCCACCTTCTTTCTATCTCTGTTGCAACAGATATGCCGCAATCTGCTCCGCGGTCTCTTCCAGCTTCCGGTTTTGGAACCTGTGGTCTATTCCGGATTCCTGCAGCCTGTTTTCTGAAAAATCTGCCGCGTCGGCAAGAAATCTGCGGCAAAGTTCCTCATATTTTGGTTCCCTCTGCATACGTTCCCGATCCAGCGCCCGCTGCAAGCGAAGACCATCCTCCACTTCAATATATATCGGAACGACACGCTTTTTTCCGTAGTAATCCCGCAGCTTCCGGTACGATTCGAGCGTCCCGATGAGCAGATAATCCTGCTCTTCGTCCCGCATCTGCCCGTCCTCTACGGTAAAGTAGCTCCACACGCCATGTACGGTATCGTATGCGCGCAGCTCAATCACCTTTCCCTCCTGCAGAAGCTTATGAAGACGCTCTTCGCTGCAAAAGAAATATTCTACCCCCTGCCTCTCGCCTTCACGCATCGGTCTTGTCGTATATGGCACCACATGCTTCAGGGAAAGCGCGGGATTTGCCAGCAGCATCTTATAGAGCGTGTCCTTTCCCGACGAGCTCTTGCCCATCATACAATAAATTTTTCCCATCCGCCATACCCCTCTAGTATAATATAGACTTTAAAAATATACAATCTTTATCCGCCCGGCGGAAAGATTTGCCTGTCCCTCCACAGACAGTCCCATCTCCTGACAGCTGCGTATCTGCTCTAAAAATTCCCCGTCGATGAACTCCCCGGGTACCAACAGCGGGATCCCCGGCGGATAGAGGAACACATAGTCCGCGGAGATCCTGCCTTCCGCTTCTGCAAACGGAACCTCCCGCGAGGTGAACGCCATCGCCCTGTGGATCTCCATCTCCCGAAGCCTTGACCGATACATCCGCGCGGTAAATCCCTCCCCCTGCCGCCGGCTCCGCAGATACCGCACGTTCTCGTCCTGTTCGCCCGACGCTTCCGCATCGATCGCATGCAATGCCGCTGCCAGACGGGAAAATCCCTCCTCCGTGTCCATGATACTCGTCATACCAAGAACGTAATGCGCAGACACCATCTCCATCTGCAGCCGATATTGCTCCAACAGCTTCCTGTGCAATGTCTTCCCCGTAAACGGCGAGGCGGTGACCAGCTTTCCGTCATCCCAGTCATAAACCTCTCCTTCCTGCCAGTCGTTCCGGCACAGCACATGCAGATATCGCAGATCTCTCGTCTGCTCATAGAACGCTTCCAGCCGATGCCGATATACAGAAAAAAGCTCGTCGCCCTGCTCTGCGAGCAGACGTATGCAGGCGTCCGTTCCGGCCAGGAGCAGGTACGACGGCGAGCTCGTCTCAAAGATTCCGAGATATCGCTCTACGTCCTCCGCCCGGATACGATCCGAGACAAGATGCAGCAGCGCCGTCTGTGTGAAGGACGGCAATGTCTTGTGCAAACTCATGACGACGGCGTCCGCCCCCCGGCGCACAGCGCTTTCAGGGAACCCTCCGCCGAATCCAAAATGCGCCCCATGCGCACTGTCCACGATCAGCGGGACGTCATAGGCGTGCGCGATGCGCGCGATCCCCGCGATATCCGACACGACACCCTCATAGGTCGGCGATGTCAGAATGACCGCCGCAATCTTAGGATCCCTCCGCAGCGCCTCCTCCACCTGTGCAGCTGTGATCTGTCCCTGCAGATCATTCGATGTAATCACAGGATAGAGATATGTTACCCGAAGCTCCTGCAGGAACAACGCGTGATAGACCGCCTTGTGGCAGTTGCGCGCGACCAGCACAGCGTCGCCCTTTTTCGTGGCGGCGCAGACCGCGGCGAGCAGACCGCAGGTACTCCCGTTCACAAGCGCATAACAGCGTCTCGAACCGTAGAGCGACGACGCCCTCTCCTGCGCCTCCTTTAAAATACCCTCTGCATGGTGCAGATTGTCAAATCCGTCGATCTCCGTAATGTCGATCGTGTAGGGATTGGCAAACGGCAGCTCCCTGCGCTTATGCCCCGGCATGTGAAAAGGATAAACGCCGCTCCTGCTGTAAGAAAGTAACATATCCTTCAGACTGTCCATATCTCTCCCGTCACTCAAAAAATCCATGCTGCAGCAGCTGATACAGCATCTCCGCCTCCTCCAGGAACGGATTGCGGGCGCCAAAGCTGTCAAACGTCGCGATCCAGGCAGTCGCCGCCACAAAATACAGAGGATATCGGACGATACGATCCTTCATTTTTCCAAAGGCGTAGACCATCGCCGCATCCTGTTTTGCCAGGTAGAACAGAAAAATAAACGTCTCCAGGGTAAACCACGGAGCAAAATGCCTTCCCCAGTCCGTATGGAGCGCAAACATCGGCACATAACACAGATGAGCCAAGAGCACATAGAGATACGGCGAACGGAACAGCGACAGCTTCTCCGTCTTTATATAATGAAAAATATCCTTCCACATCACTACATAGATCCCAAGCACAGGGGAAAGCAGCAGCAGGATCAGAAAGGTGTGCACAAAGGGCGCGTCCGACCGATAAAATTCCGGCGTAATCTTGGAAAGCTGCTCCTTCATCCCGCCAAAATATTCAATCTCGATCGCCCAATCCATGATGTCAAGATCTGTCCTTTTCTGGATCGCAGCGATCACCTCATCCAGCGTTTCGTATTTCAGACTGCTGAAAAACTGAAAATAGACCGCAACCGCAACATTGACGCCTCCCGAGACCACAGCAAGGATCAGATTTTTCACACGAACGACCTGATCGTGGAACACGTCATAGCACATGACGATCAATACCATCGGATAATACAAAAAGGCAAAGCCCTGATGGATCGCGAGTCCGATCACCCCGATCAGCGTAAATAACAGGAACCTGACATAGACGTTTTTTACCAGAAGGGCGGTCAGGACAGCCATTGCCCCCATCAAAAGCATATAACCGTCAAACCTCCCCAGATTCTGCCCGTTCCATATATAGGAAACCGACCACGGAGAGACCGCATAGATGATAACTCCCCCTATGATCGCCGTTTTGTATTCCGGAAAATGTGCGCAGCCGATGCGTATCAACTGCCCCAAAGTAACGGCCAGACCCAGAATGACCACCAGGATCCCTGCCGCTGTGTAAAAATACGCCTTTTGGTATGGCATGTATTCGTCATAGAACAAATGATAAATACTCCCGATCAAAAGCCTCGACCCTTTGCCCATGGAATAATCCATTGCGCTCCAGGCGGACGACCAC
>CANRBT010000090.1 GCA_947628935.1 uncultured Roseburia sp.
GGCATCTCGCGGTTCGCCGTCTATCGCAGGGAGCGCAAGGCGTTGAAGCTTTTGCGGGAGTGTCTGGAAGGAGAGAGAGGAGGAAGGACATGAGGAGAGACAGAACGCTCAAACAGGAGATACGGCATGCGTTTTGGGCAGGACGTCCCGGACGGCAGGAGGAGTTTTTGCGGCAAATGCCGGGGGACGGATTTGCAGAACAGCGGTATCGGCGGGCAGGGAGCGCCCGCATACGCTTTTATTTCCAGCAGCTGGGCTATATCCGGGGGCGGGTCTGGGGGTGTGCGGCTGCGCTCTTTGCGGCTGTGATCCTGTTCGTGTGGCTGCTGCCCTGTGCCGGTGCGCCGTTTTTTGGCGCGAACGCGGAGAACGGTATGCTGCAGGCCGGCAGGTGGGAAGCCGTCCGGAATACGGGAGACGCGCTTCTGTGCTGCTTTTCCGCGCTGCTGCCGCTGTTGGCGGTCCTGCTCGTCGCGGAGGGGAACCGCTCCTTCCGCTATGGCATGAAGGAGATCGAGATGTGCGCCCGCCATTCGCTCACGGAGGTGTATCTGGCGCGGATGCTGTTCCTGGGATGCGGGAACCTCCTCTGGATCGGCGCTGCGGATGTCCTGATCCGTTGGACGGGGAGCGCTGCGGTGGATTTCGTGCTGGTCTATCTTCTGGTTCCGTACCTTCTCTCGCTGTCGCTGTCGCTTGGGGCATGCAGGCGCAGTCCGCGCAATGCGACGGGAGGCTGTACCGCGGCGGGCTGCGCGGTCTCCGTGGGGTATCTGCTGCTGCGGGACGCCTTTGACATCTACGCGGAGCGGTATCTGGCATACTGGGCGGTCGCCTGCATCGGACTGACGGCGTGGATCGTGCGGCAGCACAAGGATATGAAAAAAATATGGGAGGGACAAGTATGCAGCTGATACTGGACAGGGTGAGCAAGCAGTATAAAAACAAGATCGCGGTCGACCGCGTTTCCCTGGAGCTCGGTCCGGGGGTCTACGGGCTTCTGGGCGCGAACGGGGCGGGAAAGACGACGCTGATGCGGATGATATGCGGCGTCCTGAGACCGGACGGCGGGGAGATCACGTTTGACGGGCTGGATGTCTCGGAGGAGGCGTACCGGGACGCGCTGGGGTATCTGCCGCAGGACTTCGGGTATTATCCCGAATTTACGGCGATGGATTTTCTGCTCTACATCGCGGCGATCAAGGGGATCCCCAAACGGGAGGCGAAGCGCCGGGCGTGGGAGCTCTTTGAGGTCGTGGGGCTGGAGAAGCAGGCGGGGAAAAAGGTCCGTACCTTTTCCGGGGGAATGAGGCAGCGGCTCGGCATCGCGCAGGCGCTCATCAACGACCCCGGGCTCATCGTCCTCGACGAGCCGACGGCGGGGCTGGACCCGAAGGAGCGCGTGCGCTTCCGGAATATGATCGAGCGGCTCGGAAAGCGACGCATTGTGCTGCTCTCCACGCATATCGTCTCGGATGTGGAGCACGTTGCGGACCGGATCCTTCTGATGAAGGACGGCAGGTTCCTCCACAAGGCGCAGTCGGAGCAGGAGCTTCTGGACGAGGCGAGGGCGAAGGGAGCCGTGCCGGAGGATGCGGCGCTGGAGGATCTGTATCTGTATTATTTCAGGGACCGGGAAGGAGGTTCGGAGGAAGAATGAGAGAACTGTTTTATCTGGTGGGAACGGAATACCGCAAGATCCTGAAACGGAGGTCGACCTGGCTTGGCATCGCGGCGGTTTTTCTCGTGCTGGCGCTAAACCCGATCGTTTCGCTCTTTCAGTACCACTACTACGAGGGGGAGCCCGTCGAAAAACAGAGGGAGTGGACGATGATCGAGAAGGAAGCCGTGGAGCGCGTGTCCGGTCCGGTCGATGCCGGTCTGCTCGCGCAGGCGCTTTCCGACGAGCGCGCCTACGAGGAGGAAAAAAAGACGCGCGCCGGGGATGTGGACTGGTACCGCGACGCATACAGCAGCCGGATGCTTCCCTGGGACCTGTTTTTTGAGCCGCTTTCTTATTCCGGCTGGACCGGGTCCGACATCGACGGCTATTACCGGATGTATGACCGTCTTTTGGAGGTCAGCTATCAGAGCGAGCTCTCCGCGGAGGATCTGGCGGATTTTATCGAGGCGAGCCATGCGAACCGTCCCTTCCGCTATGGCTGGATGATGGCGTACCGGCTGTTCTGCAACAACCAGATCGCCCTGGGGTACGCCGTGGGGTTTCTGGTCGTGTTCGTGCTGGCGGGGATGTTTGCCGGCGAGACGACGCTTCGGATGGATGCGATGATCCTCTCGACCCGCTTCGGAAAAAACAAGGTGCTTTTGGCAAAGATCCTCTGCGGCGTCAGCTTTTCGCTGCTCGCGGGCGTCGTTGCCTCGGTCTGGCACTTCCTTGTCTACGGGATCGCCTACGGCTTTGAGGGCGCGGATCTTCCGGCGCAGATGTACTTTCCGTTCTGCGGGTGGGACATGACCGTTGGGCAGTTGTGCATGATCACGGCCGGCTGCATGATCTTCGGCGCCCTGCTGCTGGGCTGTGCGACGATGGCGCTCTCCGCGTACGCAAAGACGCCGACGCCGGTCCTGGCGATCCAGATCCTGCTTTTGTTTGTCACGATGTTTTTCAGCGTGCCGCGGGAGCTGCATGCGCTCAATGTGCTCTATGACCTGCTGCCGGGCAGCGTGTTTATCGGGAGAGGCTATTTTGACCATGTGTTCCGCGTCGGGGATGTGTTTGCGGCGGGGTGGACGTACACCTGGCCGGTCTGGATCGTCCTTGACGTTCTGTGCGCGTGTCTGGCGGTCCGGGGCTACCGGCGCAGACAGGCGGGCTGAACCGCTGCGGCAGGAGGAGCGGCTGGCACCTTCCGCAATCTCTGCATACCTTAGAGTGAGACCAAAACGAGGGCAGCGATGAATCGGGTAAAAAAAATGATCCACACGGATCGTGCGTATAGAGCGGGACTGAGCGGAAAGGGTGTCACTGTGGCCGTCATGGACACAGGGATTGCCGTTCACAGAGATTTTGAAGGGCGGATCCTCCGGTTTGTGGATTTTTGCCACGGACGGAGCGGGCTTTATGATGACAACGGCCACGGGACTCACGTGTCGGGGATCATTGCGGGAAACGGCTCCTGCTCGCGTGACGACCGTGGCGTCTGCATCTACAGCGGGATCGCGCCGAAAGCGAATGTGATCATGCTGAAGGTGCTGGATGAGCACGGAAACGGAAATACGGAAAAAGTGCTTCAGGGGATCGACTGGGTGATCAAAAACAGGGAAAACTATGGGATAAGGCTGCTCAATATTTCCGTGGGCATGCTGCCGGGCGCAGGGGAGCGGGAACAGAAGGAACTGCTCTCGGCTGTGGATGCGGCGTGGGACCAGGGCATCTTTGTGGTCGCCGCGGCAGGCAACAACGGACCGCGGGAGAATACCGTGACGATCCCCGGCATCTCACGAAAGATCCTGACTGTGGGAAGCTGTGATGACGCGGGAAAGGAAGGCGGGATGCGGGGGCTTCGGAGCGGTTATTCCGGCAACGGACCGACGGAGTGCTGTATCGTCAAGCCCGAGATCCTGGCGCCGGGGACAAGGATCACGAGCTGTTCCGCCGACGGGGAGGGATATCAGGTAAAGAGCGGTACCTCCATGGCGGCGCCGGTCGTCACGGGCGCGCTGGCGCTCGCATATCAGAAATACGGCTATCTGACGCCGGCGGAGATGAAGCTTCGCCTCTATGAGCGTGCGTACCCGCGGGGAGAGGCGCTCGGGAAAAAGTGCTGGGGCGTGATCCACGTAGACAATCTGGTGAGCGGCAGATGAGCGGGACGCCGGGTTGACTTTTGGCGGGAAACATCCTAAAATGGGGCACAAGAGTCAAACGGAGTACAGACCGGAGGGGGTGGCACAATGAAAAAAATCGCGCGTCTGCTGTTCGGGAGACTGACTGTCATCGGACTTGCGATCCTGCTGCAGGTCCTTTGGTTCTTTGTGGTGCTCTGGCAGTTCAGCTATCAGTTCACGTATGCAAACCTTGCGATCCGTGCGCTCGCGATCGTGCTGGTGCTTGTGATCGTGAACAAATGGGTCAATCCGGCGGGCAAGCTCTCCTGGATCTTTCTGATCCTGGTGTCGCCGATCCTGGGGCTTACCCTGTATTTTCTGTTCGGAAGGGCGAATCTGACAAAGGGTGCGAGACAGCGGCTGCACGAGGTGGAGCAGGAAGCGGCTTCGTATCGCGTGCAGGAGGAGGAGACGATGGAGGCGCTCCGCGCGCAGGATGTCAGTGTCTATCGGCAGGCGCGTTATATCAGGGACTTTGGAGGGTTCCCGGTCTACCGCGATACCGATACGAAATACTATCCCTGCGGGGAGGAGATGTTCGCCGATATGTTGGAAGCGCTGCGAAGCGCGAGGCATTTTATCTTTCTGGAGTACTTTATCATCGCGGAAGGGGTCATGTTTCAGTCGATCCTGGATATTCTGGAGGAAAAGGCGAGGGAAGGCGTCGAGGTGCGTCTGATCTATGATGACATGGGCTGTATAGAGAATCTTCCGCCGCACTATTACCGCAGGCTGCAGGAAAAAGGGATCAAATGCGCCGCGTTCAATCCTTTCCGCCCCGTGCTCTCGGTCGTCATGAACAACAGGGATCACAGAAAGATCCTCGTGGTGGACGGAACGACAGGCTTTACGGGCGGCATCAACCTTGCGGATGAGTATATCAACCGCATTGAGCGCTTCGGCTACTGGAAGGACACAGGGATCCGCATTGAGGGCAAGGGGGTCTGGGGACTGACCAATCTGTTTCTTGGCATGTGGAACTATATTGTGCGGGGCAGGGAGGACTACACAAGGTATCTTTCCGCAGGCGGGCCGCTCCCGGCATCCCGGGGCGACGGCTTTGTACAACCCTACGGAGACAGCCCGCTCGACGGGGAGAAGGTGTCTGAGACTGTGTACATGAACATCATCAACCGTGCGAGGGAGTATGTCTATATCTTTACGCCCTATCTGATCATCGACAACGAGATGCTGACCGCGCTTTGCAACGCGGCAAAGGCGGGCATAGACGTGCGCATCGTGACGCCCGGCATTCCCGATAAAAAGATGGTCTACCTGCTGACGCAGGCCTATTATGCGCCTCTGCTGAAAAGCGGCGTCCGCATTTATCAGTACAAGCCGGGCTTCCTTCATGCGAAATGCTTTGTCTGTGACGACGAGATCGCGACGGTCGGCAGCGTCAATCTGGATTTCAGGAGCCTTTATCTGCACTTTGAGTGCGGGGTATTCCTCTATCGCGCGGCGGCGGTCGCACAGGTCAAACGGGACTGCGAGGAGACCTTCGGCCAGTCGGAGGAAATCACGCTGCGCTTTTGCCAAAGTCGCGCGATCCCC
This sequence comes from uncultured Roseburia sp., assembly GCA_947628935.1. Classification (GTDB taxonomy): domain Bacteria; phylum Bacillota; class Clostridia; order Lachnospirales; family Lachnospiraceae; genus Roseburia. Next base: position 5,404 of record CANRBT010000090.1, read on the forward strand.
GTCCGCATGCTCCAGAGCCTGCTGCGTCTGCTGGCTCCGCTCCTGTGATCCGGCTGTCAGGGGAGAAAATAACCGAGCGCTTTTGTAAAGTAATCGCGGTAGGTCGCCGCCGGGATCTGTTCGGTAAAATAGATGTTTGTCTCGCCGATCGTTTTGCCGTCCTGCGTATAGACCGCGCGTCCGGCGATGCCGCCGCGCTCCACAGGCGCTGTGACGGTCTCCGGCAGCTCGAGGGTCTTTTGCACGCCGCTCAGGTCGGAGCCGTCGGTCGAGAGATAGGAGAAGGGACCTTCATAGGTCAGACCGACATGATCGGAGGTTCCCTTCGTCACCTGTATGGAGGGCAGCTTTTCCTCGTTGCCGTCCGTGTACACATGGCATCGGGCAAATCCGTGGTTCAGGAGAGCGGTGGCGTCCGCGGAGCGCGTCGCCGGGTCCGGCGCGGCCATGACGACGGCGATAAGCTCCATGCCGTCCCGCTCGGCGGTCGCCGAGACACAGTATTTGGCAAGGCTGGTGAACCCGGTCTTCAGACCTGTGGCGTACTCATACTGGCGGATCAGCTTGTTGGTGTTCGTCAAGCCGAATTCACTGGTCCCCTTTGCGGTCGTGTGCGTGATGTTTTCCATCCAGATCGTGCAGTAGTTGTGGATCTGAGGATAGTTTAAGGTGAGCTCGCGCGACATCAGGGCGACATCATAGGCACTCGTCACATGTCCGTCCGCCTCAAGACCACAGCAGTTGACAAAGGTGGTGTCATTCATGCCAAGCCCCCTGGCGCGCTCGTTCATCTGCCGCACGAACTCGGTCTCGGAACCGCAGATATATTCCGCCATCGCGACACAGGCGTCGTTGGCGCTTGCGACGCTGATGCATTTGAGCAATGTCTCTACCGTCTGTGTCTCCCCGGGTTCCAGATATACCTGGGAGCCGCCCATGCTTGCGGCATATGTGGAGACGGATACCGTGTCGCTCAGTGAGATCTGTCCCTTTTCCAGCGCGTCGAAGATCAGGATCATTGTCATGATCTTGGTAATGCTGGCAGGGCGCAGCGCCTCGTGCGGATTTTTTTCATAGATGACCGTGCCTGTGGATGCCTCCATCAGGATCGCGCTGGGCGATGAGACGGCGGGACCGGAAGCGTCGGCATCCGCGGCGTATACGGTCGTGGTCCCTGTGATGTCCGGAAGGTTCAGTATCAGATTCAGGCAAAGGAAAAAGGAGACCAAGAGCTTCAAAGGAGTCCCTCCCAATCGGTATTCTCTACATTTTAGCGCGACGGCACGTACAATATAATCACAAATTATTGTGGGTCTTCAAAAAATAAGATACTAAATATGGTAATTTCCTCTTGCTATTTCCGAAAAAGCGGGGTAAAATGGGAAGACAGTGGAGGAAGTTGCGCATGGATATGACGATCAAGCTTCAGGTGTTTGAGGGACCGCTGGACCTTCTGCTGCACCTGCTGGAGAAGAATAAGGTCAATATATACGATATCCCGATCGCGGAGATCACGAACCAGTACCTGGAGTACATCGCGGAGATGAAGCGGCAGGACCTCAATGTCGTGAGCGAGTTCCTTGTGATGGCGGCGACGCTGATCGATATCAAGTCGCGGATGCTTCTCCCCGCGGCAGAGACGGAGGACGAGGAGGAGGAAGACCCGAGGGCGGAGCTCGTGCAGCAGCTTCTCGAGTACAAGATGTACAAATGCATGGCATACGAGCTGCGGGACCGGCAGGTGGATGCGGAGCGCGTCCTGTTTAAGGTGCCGACGATCCCGCCCGAGGTGGCGGACTACGAGGAGCCGGTCGACGTGGAGGCGCTGGTCAGCGACGTCACGCTCGCAAAGCTGAATGATATTTTTCGGTCCATCATGAAAAAGCAGGCGGACAAGATCGATCCGGTCCGCTCCAAATTCGGCAGGATCGAGAAGGAGGAGGTCTCCCTTTCCGAGAAGATGGCGTATTTGGAGAATTATTGCATGGTGCACAGCCGGTTTGGCTTTCGGAACCTTCTGGAGGCGCAGCCGAGCAAGATGGAGATCATTGTGACCTTCCTTGCCATATTGGAGCTGATGAAGCTGGGCAGGATCTTTATATCGCAGGAGCACACATTCGACGATATTCAGATCCAGTCGAAGGTTGTCGCGTAGGAAGATGGAGCAGTCAGATGGAAGAGAAGAGATATGAGGCGGTCATAGAGGCGATCCTCTTTGCGATGGGGGAGTCCGTGGAGCTGGAAAAGATCGCGGCGGCGATCGAGCTGGATGCGGCGGAGACAAAAAAGATCATAGACGGCATGATGGCGCAGTATGAGGATCCGTCCAAAGGGGTGCAGATCATCGAGCTGGACGGCGCCTATCAGATGTGCACCAAGAGCGAGATGTACGAGTACCTGATACGGATCGCCAAGCAGCCAAAGCGCTATGCGCTGACGGATGTGCTCCTCGAGACGCTCTCCATCATCGCCTACAAGCAGCCGATCACAAAGATGGAGATCGAGAAGATCCGCGGGGTTTCCTGCGATCATGCCGTGAACAAGCTGGTGGAGTACAATCTGGTCTGTGAGCTCGGCAGGCTGGATGCGCCGGGGCGACCGCTGCTGTTTGGCACGACAGAGGAGTTTCTGCGAAGCTTCGGGGTGCATTCGATCGACGAGCTGCCTGTGCTCAGCCCCGTCCAGGTCGAGGAGTTCAAGCAGGAGGCGGAGGCGGAGATGAAGGTGCAGCTGGATATTTAAGGAAGCCGGGCTCCGGTACACGGCGTGCCGGAGCTTTTTCATAAAATCAGATCATGTCGAATATACATCTGTGAAAACTGATTTTCGGAGTTCTCCTGGTGTATCGAAAAATCCTTTCCTGTATGCTTTCCCTTTTCCTGTGTCTTGCGTGCCTGTGCGACGCGTCTGTCACGGCTGCGGAGCGCGCGCTTCCGGAAGAGGAACTGTACGCCAAGTCGGCTGTGCTCATGGATGCGGATTCCGGGCGCATCCTCTATGAAAAGAACGGACATGAGGCGCTCGCCAATGCCAGTACCACAAAGATTTTGACCTGTATTCTTGCGCTGGAGCTTTGCGACGCGGACGATGTGGTGGAGGTCACGTCCTACGCGGCGTCCCAGCCCAAGGTGCATCTGGGGATGCGGGAGGGACAGACGTTCCGGCTGCGGGATCTCCTGTACGGATTGATGCTGGAATCCTTCAATGACTGCGCCGTGGCGATCGCAGAGTTCGTCGCGGGGATGTGCGCACCTTTGCGGAGCTGATGAATCGAAAAGCGGAAGAGATCGGCTGTGAGGACAGCCATTTCGTCACGCCGAACGGTCTCGACGGGGAGGACGCGGAGGGCTTCCACCACACCACGGCGGCAGACCTTGCGCGGATCATGCGCTACTGTATCAAAACATCGGAGAAGGCGGAGGAATTTCTGGAGATCACGCGCACGGTGCAGCACTCCTTCACGGACATGGAGGGCAGCTCCTCCTACAGCTGTGTGAACCACAATGCCTTTCTTCAGATGATGGAGGGAGCGCTTTCCGGGAAGACCGGCTTCACGGGAAATGCGGGTTATTGCTATGTGGGGGCGCTCGA
>CANRBT010000091.1 GCA_947628935.1 uncultured Roseburia sp.
GGGGCGGAATGGAGAAGATAGCGACGGTAAAGGTGCAGAAAAATCAGGTGATCGCAAAGCAGAAGGACAGCGTGCGGCACTGGTACATCGTGCAGGAAGGGACCATCGTGCAGCGGAATGGCTATGCGAGGATCATGCTGGGAAAGGATGCGATCATCGGGATCTCCGAATACGACCGTTATCTGTGCGACTATATCGCAAGAACGGATGCCGTGCTCGCCGTGTTCCCGTATGACACCGCGGACGACCTGAAGGCTGTGATGCAGGGGCAGGCGAGCATGCGGAGCACGCTTCTGCGCGCGGCGCTGAACCAGCGGCAGCAGCTCCTCAAAACCTACGCCGGTTTTCAGAATCTGGCAGGGCAGTTCCACACCTTTGTGGGAAATGTATACAGCGAGTATGTGGGCTATTGCACGCAGAATCATCTGGAGGGACAGGCATTCGGCCGCATCGACAGCTTTCGGCCGCTGGAGATGGTACATAAGGCGGAGAACTGGGAGGTCAACAACAGCGCCAGCCTGATGAGCGGCTATCTGGAGGAATATGTGCAGCTCATGCAGAAGGACGACAGCCTTTGCATCGGTGCGATCATGGAGGCGTGTTATCAGTCGCGGCGCGTGCTGCAGGGGATCGTCGAGATGGTCGAGTACCTGAGCTATCAGCAGGATATCCTGCTCTCGGAGTCGGAGAATGATCTGTTCGGGCTCTATTTTGCGCTGATGCGGCAGGCGAGCGCGAAGGGCTGTGACAGGAAGCCGCTGAAAAACAATATGAACCGCATCCTGGATGTCGTCAAAAAGCTGAACATCTATGACGAGAAGCTGGTCGCGGCGCGCGTGGATGCGTACCGGCAGTATGATTTTTCCGCGGAGGAGGGAAGCGGGGAAAAGAAGGAGAAGGGCGGACAGGAGATCGGCGCGCTTGGCGGGCTCGACAAGGACTGCCTGCAGCACATCCTAGCCTACGCGGAGGAGGACGAGGAGAGGGTCGCAGAGTTTTGCACGGCGATCGAAAAATATATGAGTCTTCCGGATATGTTCGCGACCGATTCCGTCGCCTACGGGCTGCGCAGAAGGCTGACCCAGATGTTTTATGAGATCTATCTCAAGGTCTTTATGCGCGCCGTGAAGGAGCGCGCGGAGCTTGCCCCGGAGCTCCAGATGTTTTTGAATTTCGGCTTTATGGATATCCGGATGGTCGGAGAGGAGAATGCGAACATTCTCTACGACGTGGTGGAGCACTTGGGGCAGTGCCGGTCGGAGCATGTGTATACGATGTTCGACTGGCTGAAGAGTGTCTATCAGGGGAAGAACGAGCCGTCCAAGAACGAGTTTGACATGGATTATCCCGCCTATCTGGCGGATCTGCGCAAGAGCGGCAAGATCACCCAGGAGCAGCAGCGCAGGCATATGGCGAGCCAGGAGCTCAAGGTGCAGTTTGAGATCCAGAATATGTTTGTCAGCGGCAACCGCGCGACCTACGGAAAGCCGTCGACGTTCTGCCCGATCCTCGGGGAGTACGACCTTTTGAACTCCGTCGATAAGATGCTCGTCACGGCGCAGAAGCTGGAGGAGTCGCTGAACAAGGTGAAGAAGGTCGACTACTCGGTCTTTTACCGCGAGGTGCAGTTCTCGGATCCGCAGCACGGGCTTCCGCGGGAGATGATCATGAAGGAGGTCATGCCCGACATCATACTGATGCCGAATCCGGGAACGCGCGCCATGATGTGGCAGGAGACGGCGGGGGTCAAGAGGGACACGTCGGCGAGATTCCTGTTTCCGATCCTGACGGCTGTGGACATAGACGACATGATGGTCGAGACGCTGGGAAGGTATCGCTGGGAGATCTGCCGGAAGATCCAGGGCGTACACTGGAACGATATCAGGGAGCGCTCCCTGACGGCGGAGTACTGCGATTATCTGCAGTTTTACCGCAAGAACCACGACCTGTCCGTGGAGGCGAAGGAAAAGATCAAGAACGCGCTTCTGCGCGGGAGGAACAATTACCGCGAGGTGTTCGTGAAGGATTACGACAACTGGATCAAGTACGAGTCAAAGGGAAGCTACCGGCTGAACAAAACGGCGCGGGATATCCTGGTGAGGTACTGTCCGTTTGCGAAGGCGGTCCGCGATGAGCTGAGCGCCAACCCGATCTATCAGCAGGCGATCACGCGTCAGGAGATGCTCAATATGAAGACCATACAGCGCATACAGGGCGTGTATGACAAGTACCAGAAGGCGGGCGGCAGGATCACAAAGCAGCTCAGTGACAATCTGGAATTTTATGATCTATAAAAAAAGAAAAATTTACCTTTCCGGGAGGAATAATTTCTTTGGAATGGTCAGATACTATTCTTGCAAAAAGCAAATAGGCAAAGACGCCGGAGAGAGGCGTCGGAATGGAGGACAAAATGAATTCTTCTAACTGCAAGAATGGTTACGAGAACAGCAACGGCCAGAACAGCAACGGTCAGAACAGCAACGGTCAGAACAGCAGCAGCCAGAATGCGACCGGTTCTAACAGCTCTAAGAACAAGGCGAACAACAAGGCTTCCAATGCTTCTGGTCAGAACACCTCTGGTTCTTCTTCTTACGACAACCAGTAGTGGGACCGGCAACAGCCGAAAAGAACTGCATATGATGTAAAAAAATGGAAAACAGATTACAGAGCGTGCTTTGTAATCTGTTTTTCGTTCCCGAAGGAGCACATATGGATTTTCGCTTGATTCAGCCGTCCGAGATCGAAGGACAGGTAAAGAGGGGTGCGATCCTGATCGACGTGCGCGAGCCGGAGGAATACCGGACGTTTCATTATCCGAATGCGAAAAACATCCCGTATGACAGACTGGAGGCGTGGAAGCGAAGACTGCCCAGGAGCCGCCCGCTCGTTCTCTACTGCGAACACGGAAGCACCAGCCTGATGGCGGCGCGCATGCTGGGACGGGAAGGATTTGAAGTTTACACGGTCATCGGCGGGCTCGAGGCGATGAAGAAAGTTGACAGGCATCTTTAGAACGGATAATATAGATAGCAGATAACCGGGCACAGATGGAGAAAAGGAGATCTCATGAGAACATATGAGCTGATGGTCCCTTGTCATTTTGGGCTGGAGGCGGTACTGAAAAGGGAAATATATGACCTGGGCTATGAGATCCTGCAGGTGGAAGACGGAAGGGTCTCCTTCCTGGGGGATGCAGAGGCGGTCTGCCGCGCCAATATCTTCCTGCGCACGGCAGAACGTGTGCTCCTGCAGGTGGGGAGGTTTCACGCAGAGACCTTTGAGGAACTGTTTCAGGGGATCAGGAGCCTTCCGTGGGAGGACTATCTGCCTGCAGACGCAAAGTTCTGGGTCAAAAAGGCTTCGTCTGTCAAAAGCAAGCTGTTCAGCTCTTCGGATATCCAGTCTGTCGCAAAAAAGGCGATCGTGGAGCGAATGAAGCAGCAGTATCGGACGGAATGGTTTCCGGAGGACGGGGCGGAATATCCCATCCGTATCTTCCTGTTGAAGGACGAGGTGATGGTGGCGCTGGATTCCTCGGGCGATTCCCTGCACAGGAGGGGATATCGCACACTGACGAGCAAGGCTCCGCTGACGGAGACGCTGGCGGCTGCGCTGCTGCTGCTGACGCCGTGGCATGCGGACCGCATTCTGGTAGATCCCTTTTGCGGCAGCGGGACCTTCCCGATCGAGGCGGCGATGATCGCCGCGGGCATTGCGCCCGGCATGAACCGGAGCTTCACGGCGGAGCAGTGGACGAACCTCATTCCGAAAAGCCTGTGGTACGAGAGCGTGCAGGAGGCGCAGGAGATGGTACATACGGATGTGCCTGTGGACATCCAGGGATATGATATCGATGCGGACGTCGTCAAAGCGGCGAGGGAGAACGCCAGACGCGCAGGGGTGGATCATATGATCCATTTTCAGGCAAGACCGGTCTCGGAGCTTCATCATCCGAAAAAATACGGCTTCCTCATCACGAATCCGCCTTACGGGGAGCGGCTGGAGGAAAAGTCGGCGCTCCCGGGTCTGTATGGACAGATCGGGGATGCATACCGCAGGCTGGACGCGTGGTCCATGTATCTTTTGACCGGTTATGAGGATGCGGAGCGTTATATCGGCAGAAAAGCGGACAAGAACCGAAAGATTTACAACGGCATGCTGCGCACGTACTTTTATCAGTTCATGGGTCCCAAGCCGCCGAAGCGGAAACGGGAGGAATAGACCTGTCTCACGGAGGAATGCATGAAGTATTCAAAGAGATATGTAATTTTTTGTGGACTGTTTTTGATCGCCCTGTTTTTCAAATTTCATATATTCGGGAGAGGGATGGAACGGGTCGAGCCGTTTCGGGGGGCGGACCTGGAAGCGCAGATCTGGAATCCGTTGATCGCATCGAGTGTGAACGACAACCTGCTGTCGGTCGTCATTGACAATAAGGAATACACCAACGAGCAGTACCCGTTTTATATGGACGACAATCTCAATATCATGGTGCCTGTGACGATCCTGAGAGATGCGTTGAGCTGCAGCGCCCATGTGTACGACGGAGAGCGCCTGATCGTGGAGAAGCATTCCAGCGAGGTGACGTTTGAGCTGGACGGACGGACGGCGACCGTGAACGGGGAGGAGAAGGAGCTGGTCTCTCCTTTCACCAGGAGGGAGGACGGCTTCTATGTCAGCCTGAACGATCTGACCGGTTATCTGGATTACACGTACAGCTGGGACATGCAGGAGAATCTTGCCGCCGCGGCGGACAATTCGCAGAACGCGGCGATCATTCCGGCAAAGTACGATCTGCGGGATCGGGAGCGCGTGGCGAAGGTGCGGAATCAGGGGATCTACGGGACATGCTGGGCGTTCGCGGCGCTTGGAGCGCTGGAATCCTCCCTGCTGCCGGAGGAGGAAGCGCAGTATTCTGCGGATCACATGACCCTCGCGAACGGGTTCAACCTGTCGCAGTATGACGGCGGTGAGTACACTATGGGAATGGCATATCTTGCGGCGTGGCAGGGACCTGTGTACGAGGCGGACGACCCCTACGGCGATGACGTGACGGACCGCTCCCTGACGGCGGTCAAGCATGTGCAGGAGATGCAGATCATTGACGGAAAGGATTATGAGAAGATCAAGGAGGCGGTCTTTCAGTACGGAGGGGTCCAGACCTCGATCTACAATGCGTTGGAGAGCTCTCAGTCGAGCTCGCCCTATTACAACCAGAGAACAAATTCCTACTGTTATATCGGGACAGAGGTGCCAAACCATGACGTTGTGATCATAGGCTGGGATGACAATTATCCCAAGGAGAACTTCACGCTTGAGTTGGAAGGGGACGGGGCATTCATCTGCCAGAACAGCTGGGGAAAGGGATTTGGAGATGACGGCGTGTTCTATGTGTCTTATTACGACACGCACATCGGCACGCATAATGTCGTTTATACGCGGATCGAGGATGTCGGCAATTACGACCATATTTATCAGAGCGATCTGTGCGGATGGATCGGACAGCTCGGTTACAATAAGGAGAGCGTTTACGGCGCCAATGTCTATACCGCCGGGGAAGCGGAGGAATTGGTGGCGGCGAGCTTTTATGCAACCGGAAAAGATACGCAGTACGAGCTTTACGTGGTACGCGGTTTCGAGGATGAAAAGTCGTTTGAGGACCGGATCCCGGTCGCGTCGGGGACGTTGAGCAATGCAGGGTATTATACCGTGGAGTTCAACCAGGGGATCAGTCTCAGACCGGGGGAGCGCTTTGCCGTGGTACTGCATATTGTGACACCCAATTCGGTACATCCGATGGCAATTGAGTATGCGGCGGACGAGATGACCGAGCAGGTGATCCTGGACGACGGGGAGAGCTATATCAGCTCGAACGGCGGTTTTTGGGAGGATGTACGGAGCGTGGAGGATGCGAATCTGTGCATCAAGGCGTTCACGAAGAATCAGTAGAGGGAACAGACATGGAAGAGAGAGCGTTAAGGATCTCGTCGGTTCTTCTGGTGCTGTTGACGGCGGCAGTGTGTATGGTGTTTCCGTATCTGCCGACGCTGCGCACATGGTCCTCTGAGGTGCGCGAGGGAAGGATCGCGGAGGAGGAGTATGCACAGAGCCAGGACCGGATGCAGGATCTGGAAATGCGGGAAAACGGCGGTCAGGGGCAGCTGCGCATCCGCCTTCCGGAGGGCGTGGATGGCAGCGCTGTGGAGATCACCAACGATTATGTGACACAGACGGTCCGGGTCGTGGTACCGGGGACAAATGAGGCATATTTTGAAAGTGAGCCGATCTCGGGGAGCAGCAGTTATATCAATATGCTTTCCTACGCGAATCAGGGTGAGGAGGGCGTTATCGAGATCGTGACGAACCAGGTATACGAACTGGATATGGGTACGGAAGAGGGATATGTGTACTTTAACTTTTTGTCGCCGCATGAGGTGTATGATAAGGTCATCGTGATCGATGCCGGACATGGCGGAAGGGCGCCGGGGGCGACGAAGCAGGGAATTAAGGAGAAGGATATCGATCTGGCGATCACGCAAAGGTTGCAGGAGATCTTTGCAGCCAGCGGAGAGAATATCGGCGTGTATGTGACCCGGACGGATGACAGCAACCCGACGTTCGACCAGCGGGTCCAGCTCGCGAACCGCTCACAGGCGGATCTGTTCATCAGCATACATAACAATTCGATCGCGAGCGGGCGGATGTCGGGCGTGCGGGGAACGCAGGTCATGTATGACGAGAAGTCGGAGGAGAGCCGCAGGTTCGCGCAGATCTGTCTGGAGGAGGTCACTGCGGAGCTGGGCAGTGTGGATAAGGGGCTGATCGAGGGGGACAGCATCTATATTATCCGCACGAGCGAGGTGCCGGTCGCGCTGATCGAGGTCGGGTTTATGACGAATCGGGAGGAGCTTGCGCTTTTAAATTCGCCGGAGTACCAGAGACAGGCGGCGCAGGGGATCTACAATGCGGTCATGCGGGCATTTGAGGAAGGATATTGAGATGAGAAAGATCATATTTGCCACGGGAAACAAGGATAAGCTCAGGGAGATCCGCGAGATCATGGCGGATTTGGATGTGGAGATCCTGTCTATGAAGGAGGCAGGCATTCAGATCGACATTGAGGAGACGGGGACGACGTTCGAGGAGAATGCGAGGATCAAGGCACAGGCGATCGCGGCGCACACGGACGCCGTGGTGCTGGCGGACGATTCCGGTCTGGAGGTCGACGCGCTACATGGGGAGCCGGGGGTATATTCCGCGCGGTATCTGGGAGAGGAGACCTCCTATGACGTTAAGAATCAGGCGATCCTGGACCGGCTCGCGGGTGTGCCAAAGGAGCGGCGCACGGCAAGGTTCGTCTGTGCGATCGCGGCGGTGCTGCCTGACGGACAGACGTTGGCGACGAGGGAGACGATCGAGGGTTACATCGGGGAGCGTCCCATGGGAGAGAACGGGTTTGGATATGACCCGATCTTTTATGTGGAGGAGTATGGCTGCTCGACGGCGCAGCTGTCCGAGCAACAGAAGAATGCGTTCAGTCATCGCGGGAAGGCTTTGCGCGCGATGAAGGAAAAGCTGCGCAGTCATGGGGTGTTGGAGTGAGATCGGAGCTGCAAAGGATCGGGTTATGAAGATATTGATTGTCAGTGACACGCACAGAAAACATGAATATTTGATAGAGGCGCTGGAACGTGTCCGGCCGATCGACCTGATGGTGCATTTGGGGGACGCGGAGGGCGAGGAGGAGTATATCGCGCAGCTTGCGGGCTGCCCGCTGGAAATTGTTGCCGGAAACAACGATTTTTTCTCAGATCTTCTGCGGGAAAAAGAGATCCGAATAGGAAACTATCGTGTGCTTCTCACGCACGGGCATTACTACTATGTGAACACAGGACTTTCGGATATCCAGAAGGAGGCGGCGGCGCGCGGGTTTGATATCGTGATGTTCGGACACACGCACCGCCCGCTGATCGATTACAGCCACAATGTGATCACGCTGAATCCGGGCAGCATTTCCTATCCGAGACAGGATGGCAAGCGTCCTTCCTATATTGTGATGGAGATTGACGACCGGGGAGAGGCGCAGTTCGAGATCTGTTATCTGTGAAGCGGTCTGAGCTTCTCAAAAAACGGTTGACTTTTGCTGACGAATTGGATATAATAATATTCGCGTCATGACGTGATGGCGCATACAATGTATGTGACAGGAGAGAAAGAGACCTTCGGGGTGTGGCTCAGTTTGGCTAGAGCGCCTGGTTTGGGACCAGGAAGTCGCAGGTTCGAATCCTGTCACCCCGATTGCGCGGGTGTAGTTCAATGGTAGAACACCAGCCTTCCAAGCTGGATACGTGGGTTCGATTCCCATCACCCGCTTTGGCGGGGGATTACCCGCTTTGGCGGGGGATTACCTGCTTTGGCGGGAGTACCTGCTTTTCGCACAGAGTTGACTTGCTTTCATGTGTTCGTAGCTCAGTTGGATAGAGCAACGGCCTTCTAAGCCGTGGGTCGGGGGTTCGAATCCCTTCGAGCACATTTATGGTGGGTATAGCGCAGTTGGTTAGCGCGCCAGATTGTGGCTCTGGAGGTCCAGGGTTCGAATCCCTGTATCCACCCTAGTTGCGATAAGCGCAACGCAGTATTGTTGGGCTATCGCCAAGCGGTAAGGCACTGGATTTTGATTCCAGCATTCGCAGGTTCGAATCCTGCTAGCCCAGTTTATGCTTCTGCATGTTTGGGAGTGTGGGATATTAGCTCAGGTGGTAGAGCACTTGACTTTTAATCAAGTTGTCCGGGGTTCGAATCCCCGATGTCTCATAAAAAGAGGGATGCTGTCCTTTCGGGACGGCATCCCTCTTTTCATGCCTG
>CANRBT010000092.1 GCA_947628935.1 uncultured Roseburia sp.
CCCCCTCTGCCGTTTTATTTTTCTGCCGCGCGTTTTTCCTTGACCTGCGCCGCGATCTCATGCACCTTTTCCTCGGTCAGGATATATTTTTTATGAAACAGGAACACTGCGATCAGAAGCCCGATGATCGGGATAACGGTCATCGTCATGCGAAGCCCGACCACGGAGGAGACCGCCGTCTCGACCTCCGCGCCCACAGCCGAGGTGTCGTCGCTTAAGTGGAATACGCTTAAGCAGATCGATGCGATCAGCGCCGCAACGCCGCTCGCAAGCTTCACGACGAAGGTCTGCATGGAAAAGATGACGCTCTCGTCACGCCTGTTGTTCTTTAACTCCCCGTAGTCCACGGTATTCGCCAAAAAGACCGTCGTGAGCACAGTCAGCATCCCGTTTGCCGCGAAGATGAAAAAGCCCGGGATGAACAGCAAGAACACGTTGGACATATTGGTAAAAGCGAGCGCCAGCAGCACGATATAGCCGACGATCGCCATGGCAAAGCTCACATAGAACACCCGGATCGCCGTCATGAATTTTCGCAGCAGCGGGAAGAACAGCATCATGGAAAGGATCTGTATCGCACCGCCGAAGGTGTTGAACAGGGAATAGCTGTCGTTCCAGTTCGCGCCGCCAAAATCATACTTAAAGAAATAGATCACGAGGTTGGAGGTAATGTAGATCGAGCAGTTGATCAGCACGATCGTGATGACGACCGCCATCGCCTGATCGTTGGAGAGCAGCGCGCGGAACATCTGCCCCACGGACGGCGTCTCCATATCCACAGTGGATTTTTCCCTGATGTTGATGCAGGTGATCGTGGTGAACAGCACGAAGAGCACGGCGATGATCAGCGCGAACAGACGGAAGCCGACGCGCTCATCCCCTGCGCCCAGCCGCGGCACACAGATCATCGTGATGATCGTGATGACCGCCGAGCCGACACCCGCACAGGAGCGCGCCAGCGTCGAAAGCCCCTCGCGCTCCCTGCCGCCCTCCGTGAACGCCGGGATCATCGACCAGTACGGAATGTCCATCATCGTGTAGGTCACGCCCCACACGATATAGGTCACAGCCGCATAGGCGATCAGACCGCTGCCGTCGAGGGCGGGCGGCGCCGCGAACATCAGGTACAGCATGACGGCGTTTAAGATGGTGCCGATCAGAAGCCACGGGCGGAATTTGCCCCATCTCGTCCTGGTCTTCGCGACGATCACGCCCATGATCGGGTCGTTGAACGCGTCAAACACACGCGCCGCCATCAGGATCGCGCCCATCGCGATCGCGCTTACTCCCAGGATATCCTGGTAATAATAAAGGATGTAGCTCGCCGACAGCATGTATACCATATCCTTGCCGACGGCTCCCAACCCATAAGATACTTTCTCTCTCCCTGATAATTTCATACCCAAATTTTCCTCCTCGCTCCAACTATTTCGCGTTTCTCATTGCAAGCTCCACCACGCGGTACGCTCCGTCGTATACGCCTGATGCCTTGTTTTTCTCAATATTGCCGCACATATCGCACAGTATCGTCTTATCCTTGAGAAACAGATCGATCATCTGGATCGTGTGCGGGATATCCCGGCATTCGAGCGTTCCGTCCCCGATCTCCGCCGAGTGGATCGCGCCCCACTGCTCATGTCCGCCGACGCGCTTGATGAACAGCTTCGGCACAGGATAAAACGCGAGCTCGCTCGGCTTGGTGACGAGCACGTCGCAGCTGCGCATCAAAAGGTTCGTGCAGTAGACAGCCTCAAAGATATTTTCATGCCAAAACGCGTGCACCCCTTTGACCTCGCCGGTCAGCGCGTCCTCCGCAAAGCGCTGCGTCTGCTCCCACTGGTTGAAATGCTCGACCGAGTATTTTTTCAGCTCCGGGATCTCCTTTAACAGCTCCTCCCAGACGTTGCGGTAATCCCCGACGTTGACGTAGAGCGCCGCCTTTTTCTTTGCGATCGCGGGAAGCAGGTGGCGTATGATCGCGGCAAAGATCTCCTTCTGCGCGCCTGCGCCTCCGATCGTGAGCAGAAACCGCATCGGCGCGCCGTTCTGTTTTCTGCGTCGTCTCGCCCCGCAGTCCGCTTCTATGTTGCTCACCAGCTCATGGTCGATGTAATGCCCTGTGTAGATCAGGCTGTCCGCCGGCATCGGCGTAAGCACATCCTTCCCCTGCATGCCGTTTAAGATGCGATACCCCTGGTACGCGTAATGCGTCTGGATCGTGTGCAGGCTTCCCTCCGACAGATGCAGCGCCATCGGCCAGTTGTCCGGTATCGCGTTCACGACATGCTCCATGCCCGCGTGTACCGCCGCCTGCGCCGGCCACACGTGCGTCGCCACCACAGGGATCTCATGCGGCACGTTGCGGTACACAGCCGCCATCAGCTCCGCGTTCTTCTGATCCGCCGCATTGTAGGACAGCTTGCGGAACCCCTCATAGTTCATCGGCTCCCACACAAAACGGTTGAACAGCCTGCTCCTGCCTGACAGGCGCGACCCGAGCGAATAGAGGTCGTTCTGCGCGCTGATGACCTTCGTGCAGGTCGTCTGCCGGTAGGAATTTAAGTCCATCCAGTACGGCGTATACCCCATCGAGTGCGCCGCGGAAGCGATCGCCATCGAGATGCGGTAATGTCCGAAGCCCATGCGGATGTTGCCTACGATGATGCCCTTTTCCCTGTCAAAATCCGCTCCGCTCCCCTTCGCGCCCTCGCCTGCGTTCCCTAAGCGCACGTCCATGACGCCGAGCAGGTCGCCGATGTGCGCGTTTTTCTCCACGGACACAGGATAATCCGCCTGCGAATCGTCCCCGAACTTTTTCGCATACTTCTTCTTTGAGTTCACAGCCTTGCGGTACACCTGCGCGCTCATCGCGTTTCCAAAAATTTCCTTTGATCTTTCAGTCATGATCTTCTCTCCTCTCTCCCACGGTAAATGTGATTTCGATCGGCGCAGCCTGCCCATTTACAATGCGAAGCTTTGCCGTTCCCGCGCTCCCCGTCGTCCTGACATAGGTGCCGCCCATGCCGCCGGACAGCGCTATGACATGCGGTCCGATCAGCTCTGCCTCCCCCTCCAGAAGGAACTCCACAGGTTCATTGAAGAAGCTGACCGGATTGCCGTGCTCATCCCTTGCCTCGATGCGGACCGCCGCCACATCGTAGGTGCTCCCCTCGCAGAGCTCTGTGTGATCCGCCCGCGCCTCCAGATGCACCTTGTGCATGGGTTCCTTTGTGACGGTCCCCACGACCCTGCCGTCCTGCACAGCCTCAAACCGGTAGCTCGTGGACGCCCCGCCCCAGTCGCCGATGTAACGGTTGTAGAGCGTCACAGCCTCCGTCGGCTTCATGTGATAGACCAGCATCATCTTAAGCGCCGTCAGATAGACCGACTTCGGCAGATGCGACAGCCCGTACCGCGCCGTCAGATTGAGCGCCCGGCGGATCCCCCGCTCCTGCGCCGGGGAAAAACGCTCGTTCTCCGCGATCGCGTTCCCGATAAAATCGTCGATGACGAGCGGACCGTGCCGCAGGTTTCGGAACGGGGAATCCGTTCTCTGATACTCCTTGATAAACCTGTCGTTTTTGTACATCCGCACGCTGTCCGCGTTTGTAAAAATATAGGTTTCGCCCCGATTGCAGCCCGGATGCTCGCCGATGTCCATGGAGGAGCTTATGGCAAGCACGGGCTCCTCCTCCTGCTGGCAGGCGTAGATCTTTGCCGCAAGCTTCGGGTTTCGGAACATATCCATGACTCCGTGATAGCAGATGCGGTCGCCGCTCCCGAAATCCTTGTGCGTATTGTAGTCGAACATGCACCAGCCGAAGCTTCCCGCGATATCCTCCTCGCCTGCCGCCGCATCGAGCACGCGCGCATGGCGCAGCGCATGCTCCACGCGGTGTTCCTCCCAGTCGAACGCCTTCGTCGGGTACATATGCCCGTTGTACTCGCTGATCAGATACGGCTTTCCGGCGTCCGGCGTGATCTTTTTCTTCGGCTCGCAGCCCCTTGTCTTCCCGTCATGGGAAAAATCGTTGTAGGTGTAGACATCCTCCAGCAGACTGCTCTTTTTGTGCGCGCGCACGCCTCCGGTCGGCCGCGTCGGGTCAAGCTCATGCGCCGCGGCGTTCGTCCTCTCGTAAAACGCGTCGTCATCCTGCGACTCGTTGATGCGCACGCCCCAGAGAATGATCGAGGGATGGTTCCGGTACTGCGCCACCATATCGCGCACGTTTTGTACCGCCTGCTCCTTCCACGACGCGTCCCCGATATGCTGCCATCCCGGGATCTCCGTAAAGACCAGAAGCCCGATCTCGTCGCAGCGGTCGATAAAATAATGGGACTGCGGGTAATGCGAGGTCCGCACGGCGTTGACTCCCAGCTCGTATTTCAGGATATCGGCATCCAGCTTCTGCATGGACGCGGGCATTGCATAGCCGACATAGGGATAACTCTGATGGCGGTTCAATCCTCTCAGCTTTAATTTTTTCCCGTTCAGGTAAAATCCATCCGCCTGAAACTCCGCCCGGCGGAAGCCCGTCGTCACGGTCACGGCATCCAGGACCTCCCCGCCCGCGGCAAGCTCCGTCCTCACCTCGTAGCGCACAGGATGCTCCACATCCCAGAGCGCCGCATCCTCCACGGGGAAACGCAGTTCGGCGCTTTCTCCGTCCGCGGTCTGCTCCCCCAAAAACCGGTATTCCGTCTCTTTGCATCTGCGGATGCTCTGCCGCAGCGTCATGCCCTCCCCCGGCCGATGCAGCGCAGCCCTGGTGCAAAGCATACCGCTTCCCCTCCCCTGCTCGATCCGGGAAAGCTCGCTCCAGACGAACACGTCGTCGATGCAGGATTTGTTTTTTACATCCAGCCATACCTCCCTCGTCAGTCCACCGTAGGTCATGTAGTCGATGACGAAACCGAACGGCGGGATGTTCAGGCTCTCCCTGCTGTCCAGCCTGACCGTGAGGATATTGTCGCCCCCGTAAATGACCTCCCCGCTGACATCGACAGTGAACGCCGTGTAGCCGCAGTGGTGCTCCCCCACCTTTTTGCCGTTCCAGTAGACCTCGCTCTCGTGCGCCGCCCCGTCGATCGTCAGCAGCACGCGCTTCCCCTGCCACTCCGCCGGTGCAAACACATGCCTGCGGTAGCCGCTGACCATCTGATAGCACTGCTCGTCAAAATAGTGCAGCGGCGTCTCCCTGACCGTGTGCGGCAGACGTACCTCGGAAAGTCCGCTCTCGTCGCATTCCCAGTTCAAAAGCTGTTCCGTGAACTGTTCGGAAAATTTCCACCCGTCGTTCAGATAGATCCTCTCTGCCATATTCCCTCCTCCCCCATTATTTCTCATGTACCAGAATGCCATCCATCAGGATGCCGACCACCTCATTCAGCCCGTCGAGATACGAGATCTGATGCTGAATCAGGACGTCTCTCTGAAAAAACTGTTCCAGCGCCGCCTCCAGCATCATCTTTACGATCGGGATGCTGACCGGACGGACGATCCCCTCCTTCTGTCCCTGCTCCAGGAGCGCGATCGTCGTCTCCCAGCCCGTCTCCAGGCGCAGCTCCACCTGCCGGTAAACGCCCGGATATTTATCCTTGAGCAGATAGAGCTGACGGAGATCCACATCGCGATAGCTCTCCGGCATCACGCCTAAGACCCTCCGGATCTTCTCCTCCGTTCCCAGCGTCTCATCCTCCAGGACGGCGCGCTCGCTCTCCTTGATGGAATCGAACATGTAGTCCACCATCGCCAAAAACATCGATTCCTTGTCGCGAAAGACGGTATAGATCGTCTTTTTGCTCATTCCAAGCGTTTTCGCCACATCATCCATCGTAAACTTCAGCCCTTTTTCATTAAACGCCCGGAGTGTTCCCTGCAGAATCGTTTCTCTGATATCCATGCATTGCCTCTCTTTTGAAGGAAACTGTTTTGTTTCTTTTGGTTTCCTCCATTGTAGCATGGGAAATCCTTCCATGCAAGAAACCGAATTGCTGAAAATAGTTTCCGTTTTTTATGAATTATTACCAAAAGGGATGTTTTCTATCCCGGCATCTCCGCAGCCCTCCCTATGAAAACAGTGGAAAAGCAGACGACAATTTGCTATAATATACGAAATGGCAGTATTCGCTTACAGGGAGGACGGCTCACACATGGAGAACGAACATATCATGCAGATTCTCTCCGACATCGCATCCGGAACGATCACGGCGGACGAAGGCTATGCGCGCTTAAAGCTGGCGCCCTTTGAGGATCTTGGCTACGCGAAGGTGGATCATCATCGCGCTGTGCGGCAGGGCGCCCCGGAGGTCATCTATGGCGCCTCCAAGACAAAGGAGCAGATGGAAGGCATCCTGACAAACCTTCTTGCACATTGTCCGGAGAACATCCTGATCACCCGCCTCGCGCCGGAGGCGGCGGCGTACCTTGGCGAACGGTTTGACCTGTTCTACGACGAGCTCTCCCGCATCGGCATCGCGAACCGAAGGGAGCGGATCACAGCCAGGGGCACGATCGTCGTCGCCACAGGAGGCACCAGCGACCTGCCCGTCGCGGAGGAAGCCGCCCTCACAGCGGAAGTCCTCGGCAACCGCGTCATCCGACTCTACGACGTCGGCGTGGCAGGGCTCCACCGCCTTCTATCCAACCTGGACGCCCTCACAGACGCCAACGTCATCGTGGCAGTCGCCGGGATGGAGGGAGCGCTCGCAAGCGTGATCGGCGGTCTTGTCGACTGTCCGGTCATCGGCGTCCCCACGAGCGTCGGGTACGGCGCCAGTTTTCACGGGGTTTCCGCCCTGCTTTCCATGCTCAACTCCTGCGCGAGCGGCGTCTCCGTCGTCAACATTGACAACGGCTTTGGCGCCGGATATCTCGCCAGCATGATCAATCACATCGGAGGTCACATATGAAGACAATTTATTTAGAATGCAATATGGGCGCGGCAGGCGATATGCTTATGAGCGCACTCTACGAGATCTGTGAACAAAAAGACTGGTTCCTTTTTAAAATGAATGAAGTGTTCCAGCCGTTCGGGGTCTCCCTGAAGGCTGTTGCGACAGACAAGTGCGGCATCCGCGGCACGCACATGCAGGTGCTCATACACGGAAACGAGGAGGAAGTCTCCGCCCTGCATGTGCACTCTCAGGACATGGCGGAGCTCCATGCAGAGACAGAGCCGGAAGCGCACGCAAACGGCGGACCGGAAGAACATTCCCACGGCGCCGCGGAACACTCCCATATGGACTATTCCTCCATCCTTGCACGGATCGAATCGCTTCCGCTTGCAGAAGACGTGCGAAACGACGCCGCTGCGATCTATCGGCTGCTCGGGGAGGCGGAGTCCAAGATCCACGGCACACCCATGGAGCAGATCCATTTTCACGAGGTCGGCACGCTCGATGCGCTCGCGGACATCGTGGGCTGTGCGCTCCTCATCCATCTGATCGCGCCCGGGCAGATCCTCGCCTCCCCCGTCCATGTGGGGAACGGCTTCGTACAGTGTGCCCACGGCGTACTCCCTGTGCCGGCGCCCGCCACGGCGGAGCTGCTGCGCGGTATTCCGTTTTACACAGGTTCCGTGACCGGCGAGCTGTGTACGCCGACCGGCGCCGCGATCCTGAAGCATTATGTGAGCCGCTTTTTTGCCATGCCGACGCTCGCGCCGTCCGCGATCGGCTACGGCATGGGCAGCAGGGATTTTGAGATCGCCAACTGCATCCGCGCCTTTCTCGGCGAGACGCCGGAGGATTACCGCGAGGAGGAGGACAGTTTTTCCTGCGATGATACGATCGTCTCTCTCTCCTGCAACATCGACGACATGACCGGCGAGGCGATGGGACTTGCCACAGAGATCCTGATGGCGGCCGGCGCGCTCGACGTCTACACGATCCCGATCCAGATGAAGAAGAACCGCCCCGGCATCCTGCTGACCTGCCTGTGCAAGCCGGAGGACCGCGAGAAATTCACGGGTCTGTTCTTCCTGCACACCTCCACACGGGGCGTGCGCTACCAGACGTTTGAGCGCTCCACCCTAGAATCCACGATTGAGACGCGCTCCACGAGCTACGGGGATATCCGTATCAAGAAGAGCTCCGGGTATGGCATCAACAAGGAAAAGCCGGAATTTGAAGATCTGAAATCGGTCGTGCTAAAGAACGGCTGCTCGCTTGCCGATGTGACGAAATCGCTGCACAGCCCGGAAAAGGTGAGAAAATGATCGGGTACAGGGAGCCGCGGACTCACTCGTCCTCGATCGTCAGCACGCGCGGGCTCACGTTGAGATACAGGCTCCCCTTATCCGCCTTGTACATGTCCGTCAGCTGTACCCAGAGCTGATGGATCTCCTCGAGCAGCACTGCCGAGGTCTCCACACTGTACGGCAGAAGCGTGCGCAGGTCAAAATAACGCATGCCAAGCGGCGGCAGGAACACCATATTGCTCGTTGTGACCCGCTCTCCTGCCGTCTTGATCAGTTCATAGGTAATCATACAAAATTCCTCGCCGCGGTAGAGGCAGTCGTAAGACACATAACACTCGTCCAGCGTCCAGTCGATCCCGCCCTCTGTCTCCGTCGGCTTGTCCTCCGGAGCGTTCGCCTCCGTCGTCTCCACATCCACGCTCCAGTGGATCTTTCCTTCCCTTGTCTCTGTCAAAAGCTCTGACAGCTTGTGAAGCAGCATATCCTGTCTCATATTCTCCTCATTTCCGCGCTCTGTCCCGCGCCTTTCCTATCCTGGTCTCCGCTCCGCTCCACAGACGCATGACCGCCTCCGGTTTGA
>CANRBT010000093.1 GCA_947628935.1 uncultured Roseburia sp.
GCTGGCATTTGGCACCATATCGTCGGCGTATGCTTCCCAGGGGACTCCTGGCGTAGAAAGCGTGACCGAAGGGACGGAGGAAGAGGACGCGGGGACGGAGAGCGTCCCGGAGAACGCGCCGATTTCCCGGGAGCTGCAGGAGACACAGGAGCAGGAGCCGCAGGAGACACAGGAGCAGGAGCCGCAGGAGATACAGGAGCGGAAGATACAGGAACCCGGGAAGAAGACGGGGCAGATCAACGTGACGATCGGAGCGGCGCTGATCCTGGAGCAGGATGTGACGGTCACGGTCCGGCTGACCGGTCCGGATGCATACGATCAGAGCAAACGCGTCACGCTTGGCGGGGATCAGGGAGAACGGCGTATGGAGGGAAGGATGAGCTTTTCCCATCTCGTCTCCGGCAGCTATGAGCTTGGCGTGAGCGCTCCCGGGTTCGCGGCCTATACACAGCACATTCAGGTTGACGGACAGGGCGTTGGCGTGAATCTGATGACGGGATTTTTGCAGGGCATCGTCTATGAGGCGGGTGCGGCGCATCCGGGCGTGCTGCTGATCGGCGATGTCAACGGGGACGGCAGAGTGGACGATTGGGACCGCGCGAACCTGGCAAAGGCGGTGGACAGCGGCGCCCCGAAGGATGGGATGGACTTAAACGGGGACGGAGCTGTGAATCTTGTCGATCTGGAGTTTCTGGCAAAAGGCTATCAGGTGACGGCAGATACGACGGCAATGTTGGAAAAATTCGTTCCGTCCGCGATGATCGCGCCGGAGACAGGGGACGGCACGAAGATCCGCCAGGGCAGCCTGGAGGATCTTCTGGAAAATGACGGGAGCGTTACGCTCGCAACCTCGGACGGGAAGGCGATTTCCGCGGAGAATCCGGTCACTGTGGAATTTACCTTCGGGGAAGGCGCGGCTGCGGACGGCATTGAGATCCTTTCCGGCGCAGGCACGGGATTTACGGAAGCGGAGCTGGACATTACCTGTGAGGATGCGCACGGGAAAGAACAGACGGTCTTGGTGGGCGCGAAGACGGGAGTCCATTATCTTTTGCTGGGAGAGGCGACAGGCGTTATTGATGAGCGGGGCAATATTCAGATCAATCTTGGAGACAAGGTTGCCGTCAAAAAAGTGACGCTGCGGATCACGGGCGTGGACAGCGGGAACGACCTTGCGGAAATTTCCAAGGTGGAGTTTGTCAACGGCATGGAGAACCGGATCCCGGAGCCGTCCATGGATATTCCGACACAGGTGAGTGCGGAGCCGGCAAGTAAGGAATTTACCGTGAGCTGGGCTCCCTGCGTCAATGTGACGGGTTATGAGGTGATGATCTCACAGGGAGAGAAGACGGAGTATCATATGACGGCGGGGACAAGGATGACTGTGACGCGGTTCGGGGGAAAGGATCTGGAGAACGGGCAGTCCTATCAGGTGAAGGTGCAGTCGCTCAACGGAACGTGGCGCAGCGGCTACAGCGACGAGATCACGGTCGTGCCGAAAGCGGCCGGAAAACCGGACAAGCCCGACAACGTGAAGGCGGAGGGCGGCTATCGGAGCATCGCGGTCTCCTGGAAAAGGATGAAAGATACGGAGAGCTACAACCTGTTCTACCGGGAGCGCGGAGCGGACGCGTATCAGAAGATAGAAGGAATTACCGCGAACAGCTACACGCTGATGCAGCTGAAGGATCTCACGGAGTATCAGATTTATGTGACCGGCGTCAACGAGTATGGCGAGAGTCCGGCGTCCCTGGAATGCCTGGCAAGGACGATCGACGGGAACCCGGCTGTGATGCCGTTGTATAAGCTGATCAATACGGGAGCGAGCGGGGAGAAAGGAGCACATATCGTCTCTGCGTCTCAGATCGGGCAGATGGTCGACAGTCCGCTCGATACGACGGCGGGCACAGCGTGGGGAACCGTGGATAAGGATGCCGCCTCCTACTATACCAGGAGCACCTGGGATGACGGCGGGTTCAATGCGCTGGGGAATGTGGGATTGACGTACGAGTTCGATGCAGTCTACAAGCTCGATACGATCGCCGTCGAGGCGTTGGTGCCGAACGGCATGCAGTACTCCTATGCAAAGGTGCGCTGGTGGGACGCCGCGGGAACGGCAAGCGATGAGGTCGTTGCGGGCGTGCAGAGGAGACAGGACGCGGAGGGAAGAACGTACTTCCAGCTAAAGCTTCCGGCGCCTGTGGAGGCGAAGAAGCTGCAGATCGGTCTGGCACGTTACCTCTCCGATACGAACCTGATCACGGTTTCAGAGGTCTATTTTTACCAGTATGATTCGCTGGCGGACGATATCGCGGCGCTCTATGCGGACGATCTGCACACGACCTTGCGGGCGGATGTCACGCAGGCGGATATCGATGCACTCCGCACGCGGCTGAACACACGGGATCCGGCGAGCGGAGAGCTGCACCCGGATCTGGAGCTTTTGGAGCGTGAGCTGGCGACGGCGGAGGAGATCCTGGCAAACGTCGGATTGAGCCCGGCGATCGAGATCCACAACACGATCACGACGAACGATGTGAACAGGGGGTTTGGCGGTCTCAATGCATGGCAGCCGCTCGGAGTAACGGCAGCGGCGGGTGAGGAGATCACAGTCTATGTTGGACACAACACGAAAAAGACCGGGGCGGGTACGAACCTGCAGCTGGTCGTGACACAGTACCACGCGGAGTCCTCGGCGATGTATCAGGTCGTGGCGGACTTAAAGGTCGGAAGCAATACGATCCGGGTACCGAAGGTCTGGACGACGGGCGGAGTGGAATCCGGCGGGGCGCTGTACGTGCAGTATACCGGGAACCGGCCGGGGGACCGCTATGCGGTGCGTGTCAGCGGAGGAGTGCAGGTGCCTGTGCTTGACCTTTACGGTGTGACGGACGGCACAGAGCGGCTGGAACGCACAACGGCGTATGTGGAGGCGCTGGACGCCTATGTGGAGCAGATGAAGGCGACACATGAAAAGGTGCATCAGGGCTCGGACAACAGCGAGGTCGATTATGTCTACGACAGGGAGAACTGCATTCTCGGCGCATCCGATATCATGCTCGATACGATGCTGCTGTCTCTCCCTGCGGAGCAGATCCTTTCCGGCGCGGGAAGCGGCAGCGCCGGGGAGCGGGCGCAGAGGATCCTCTCCTCCATGGAGGCGATGGAGGATATGATGCATCTGTTTTACCAGCACAAGGGTCTGAATGCGGCGGCGCAGGAGGCGCAGGATCAGCTTCCCAGGATGCATTTGAACATCCGCTATCAGCGCATGTTCTCAGGCGCGTTCATGTATGCGTCGGGCAACCATATCGGTATTCAATGGAATGAGACGGCGGGGATGATGGGCGCGGTCCCGGTTCAGTCGGATGCGCAGGGACGCTATGTCAGCGGTTCCTATTTCGGCTGGGGCGTGGCGCACGAGATCGGGCACTGCATCAATCAGAACTCCTATGCTGTGGCGGAAATTACGAACAATTATTATGCCCAGCTCGCGCAGGCGAAGGACACGAACGAGGGGATGCGCTTCCAATATGAGAACGTCTATGGGAAGGTCACTTCAGGGACCAGAGGAGCGTCGTCCAATATCGCGACGCAGCTCGCGATGTACTGGCAGCTCCATCTCGCTTACGATACGGGTTATAATTACAAGACATACGACGCTTACGAGGAGCAGCTTGCAAACCTGTTCTATGCGAGGGTCAACCGCTATGCGAGAGATACCACGCGCGCGCCGAAGGCGGAGCAGGCAGGTATCGCGTTAAAGCTCACAGGCGATACGGATCAAAATCTGATGCGCCTTTCCTGTGCGGCGGCAGAGAGGAATCTGCTCGACTTTTTCGAGCGCTGGGGAATGACGCCGGATGCGGGAACAAAGGCATATGCAGGACAGTTCCCGAAGGAGACGCGCGCTGTTTATTATGTCTGTGATGATTCCAGGGTGTATGCGCTGCAGAATCCGGGAGGCAGCAGGCTTGGGGAGGCAGGAACCGTGGAGGCGCTGGGAGACGGTACGACGGCAAAGCTTCGTGCAGGTTCGTCGAACCAGGTGGAGATCACGATGGAGCCGAAGGGCATTCCCGAGGAGCAGGTGCTCGGTTATGAGGTCGTGCGCGTCACGGTCTCCGGCGGACAGGAGGAGCGGCAGACGGCAGGGTTTACGACAGAGCGCACGTTTACAGATACCGTGACGACGATGAACAACCGGGTCGTGTACTATGAGGTGACGCTCATCGACCGGTATTTGAACCGCTCTGCAGTTAAGACGCTGGAGCCGATCAAGATCGAGCATGACGGAAGCCTTGATAAGACATACTGGACGGCATCGACGGACGGTCTTGCAGTCGCGGACTCCGTCGAGCAGAGAGGGGAGGAGGATCTGAACTGTGATCCGAAGCCGGAGGATCCGGTCAGCCGTGTGCTGGACAACGACCAGGGAACGGTATACCGTGCCGAGACCGATGGGCGTGCCGAGATCGAGCTGCAGTTCCATCAGAGCCTTGTCATCACGGGATTGAAATATACGGCGGAAAAAGCGCTCCCGGAAGGGGACTATGAGATTCAGGTATGGACGTCGGAGAATACCTGGGAGACCGTGCAGGAAGGTGCGTTTGCAACCGGTTCGTCCCAGACGATCTACTTTGAGAATCAGGATCAGGCATACACGAGTACCTATGCGACTACGGCGGTCCGACTGGTGATCGGAAACCTGAAGGAGCGTCAGGTGGCGATCGCGGAGCTGGATGTGCTCGGCGCGGTCGGGGATAACGTGGATCTGATCAGCGTGGACGGCGTGCCCGCTATCGGACGGCTGAGCGAAGCGTATGCGTTCGGCGCCCGCGCACAGGATGTGATACCGGCAGGCTCTATCGTGTTTACCGGCGCGTACAGGGGAAATGCGGCGTATAATGTGGTGATCCTCTACGACGAGAACGGTTCGATCGTGGGAGGCACGTCGGAGGACGGGAGTCTGTCAGCGGAACAGATCATTCTCGCGGACGATCCGGGGGACGGAGAGATCACGGACACGGCGGACGGAAGATGGATCTATTGGATCGCGCCGGAGGATCAGACCGGCTATAAGGCGCCGAACCGGGTGCGTGCAGAACTCTATCGCGTCAACAACGCAGAGACGAACGAGGGACAGAGACTGGTCTCCGATTCTCTGTACATGGAGCTTCCGGCGGAATTGCCGGCGCTCCGGCTGCAATAGAGCGAGAAGGAGTGGGACATGAGAACATATAGATGGAAGTTTGTGTTAGGTATGTTATGTGCGGTCTGCTTCGGTATGTTTGGGGCTTTGGAGCCGGCGTCTGCGGCGGAGGCGGACCGGATGGAGATAGGAGCGGACGGGATGCTGACCCTGCACTCGCAGCAGGCCATGGGCGCGGGAGTCTCCTCCCTGCAGTTTTCCGTGCTGGTTCAAACCGACGATCCGAAGTCTGTCACGGTAGACTTTGTGCCGGACGGAAATCTGGATGCCAAGGTGGTAGAGAGCTTCTGGCATGCGGACACAGGGGAGTTGAATGTCTATGTGGCGGGAAACAGCCGTCTGTTCGACAACGGTGAGACCTATTCCCTGACACTGGGCAGGGTGACGGCGACGGATGCCGGCGGGAAGGCTGTGCAGGCGGAGCTGCGCGCCGACGAGGATTCCCTCTGCTATGTCATGGGAACGGAGCTGGTGGTCGTGGAGGAGCTGACGGTTCCCGAGGAGCCGGTCGTGCTGAACGCTTCCGTGAAAGGAACAGGGACGGGAACAGGAACAGGGACGGGAACAGGAGAAGGCTCTGCGGACGGGGGAACGGGAAGCGCCGCAACGACGGAAAACGCCGGGACGACGGGAAGCGCCGCAACGACAGGAAGTGCTGCAACGACGGAAAGCGCCGCAACGACAGGAAGCGCTGCAACGACGGAAAGCGCCGCAACGACAGGAAGCGCCGCAACGGCGGGTAACACAGAAACGGCGGCAAGTACCGGGAACGCCGGAAGAACAGGAAATACCGTGCCTGTGAACGCTGCGGCGGCGGGCGGGCAGGCTGCGCAGGGATCGTCTGAGGATGACGGTCGAAATCTGCACGAGCTGCTCGAAAATGCGCTTGGCATGGCGGAGCGTCTGCGGGAGGGGGATTATACCGCAGAGAGTTATCAGGCATTGAGGGACGCCATCGAACAGGCGGAAGCGCTCTTAAATGCGCCGGAAGCATCCCGCGAGGAGGTCGAGGATGCGATCCTCGCGCTGGAAAACGCGATGGGTGCGCTGGCAGAGGCGCCGCAGGATGCGGTCGTGCCGGAGGCTGGCGCGGATGCGGAAGCACAGGTTACGCCGGTACATACAGGAAACGGAATGCCGCTTGCGCTATGGATCGTGATTGTCCTGGCTGTCGTATTGGGCATCGGTTCTGTGGTATATGTGCGGGTGAGGGATCGAAAGGATTTCCTCTGATAATGGGACTAGGATTCTGTGAAAAGATATGCTATAATCGTACTGGCTTCCGGTCAGAGGATTAGATGAAAAAAGTATATTTGGTTGACAGTGAGAACGTGGGCGATATCTGGGTGCCGCTTCTGGTATCGACCCAGCCTGAGGACGATGTTCTGGTTTTTTATACGCTGAAAAGTCCGCATATGAATTACGAGAACGTCAGACTCCTTACGCAGACGGAAAAGGAAGCGGTTTTTATCAAATGCTTTGAGGGAAACAATGCGTTGGATTTCCAGCTGGTGTCGGAGCTTGGCTACAGGCTCTGTGCGGACAGTGACGCAGCCTATATTATCGTGTCGAACGACACGGGATTTGATGCTGTCGTCCGTTACTGGTCGGCGAAGGACTGTCCCGTCAGCCGTATGAACGGCAAGGATTGCCGCCGCATGCTGCAGGAGCTGAAGCGTGAGGGAAGAACGGCAGCGTCTGAGGCTGTGGCGGAGGATGAGGAGGAACCGTTCGACGACGAGGTCTGCGTCCTGGAAGATGCGCCCGAAACCGCAGAGCATGCAGAGGACGGGAGCACAGAGCAGGAGGACGCCCACGGAGCGGACATGTCCCGCGAGCCTGCGGAGCATGACAAAATCGTGGAGGCGCTGTGCAGCTGCATCAGCAAGGAGAATCTGGTGGATTTCCACAATGCGCTGGTCGCATTTCTGGGAGAGGAGGAGGGCAAGGCGCTTTATCAGGAGATGAAGAACAATGCCCCGCAGGTGGATTACTGGTCTGTTCTTCCGAAAAAGAACCAGAAGGAAAAATTTGAGATCTATTGTGAGCTGGTATTCGCGTGTAGTGAGCCTGCGGAGGAGGCGCCGGAGGATTTTGCGGATTTTCTGTATCGCTCCAATGCGAAACGGAATAATCTGAATTCCCTTCGCGCGGCATTGCAAGGACATTACGGAAAGGATAAGGGCTTGCGATATTATTCTCTGTTCAAGTCACACATCAAGATCATGAATCGTATGTAGGAAAGGGAAATGGCCGGAAACCAGAGCAGGAATGTCACGAATGCGGCATTCCTGCTTTTGCATAGAGCAGCCGGAGGGGAAAGGAGCGGGAAAAAGGATGGACTATGGATTTGATCGTTTGGTGGACCGAAGGGGAACGGATTCCCTGAAATGGGCAGTCGGAGAACAGGAGCTTCCCATGTGGGTCGCGGACATGGATTTCTGTACCGCGCCGGAGATCCGCGAGGCGGTTCTGCGCCGGGCGGAGCACGGGGTGTTCGGATATTCCGACGTCACGGACGAGTGGTACCGTGCCTATCAGAACTGGTGGAAGGAGAGACACGGACTTTCGATGGAAAAGGAGTGGCTGATCTTCTGCACGGGGGTCGTGCCCGCTATCTCCAGCATTGTGCGCAAGCTCACCACGCCCGCGGAAAAGGTCGTGATCCAGACGCCCGTGTATCCTATCTTTTTCAACTCGATCCTCAACAACGGAAGGCAGGTGCTGGAAAGTCCTCTGGTGTATGAGGACGGCGCGTACCGTATGGGTTTCGAGAATCTGGAGCAGGCGCTCTGCGACCCGCAGACGACGCTGATGATCCTGTGCAATCCGCACAATCCTTCGGGGAACCTCTGGGACAGGGAGACGCTTGCCCGCATCGGCGAGCTGTGCGCGCGGTATCATGTGACCGTCGTCTCAGACGAGATCCACTGCGACCTGACGGATCCGGGCTCTGCATATGTGCCTTTTGCGTCTGTGTCCGAGGTGTGCCGCAGGATCAGCGTTACCTGTATCGCTCCGACTAAGGCGTTCAACCTCGCCGGCATGCAGACGGCGGCGGTCGCGGTCCCGGATCCGGCGCTGCGCCACAAGGTATGGCGCGGGCTGAACACGGACGAGGTCGCAGAGCCGAATGTCTTTGCCGTGCCGGCGGCAGTCGCGGCGTTTGCCAAGGGGGCGCCGTGGCTGGATGCGCTGCGCGCGTACCTTGCAAAAAATCGTGGGCTCGCCGACGCGTTTATCAGAGAAAGGCTGCCGCAGGTGCATCTGGTCCCGTCTCACGCGACGTATCTGTTGTGGCTGGACTGCTCGGCGTTCTGCAGCGATACGGGGGAGTTTGCCGCCTTCCTTCGGGAGCGCACAGGGCTGTATCTGTCCGCGGGCGGTCCGTTCGGAGGGAACGGCGGGCATTTTCTGCGCATGAACATCGCCTGCCCGGG
>CANRBT010000094.1 GCA_947628935.1 uncultured Roseburia sp.
TGTTTTCTGCGCGCACGGAGCGGGGTTCGTCGTGCCCTGGGACGAGGTTTTTTCCTATATGCATCTTCCGGCGGCAGACAGCGCACAACAGGGGGAGGAGCAGAAGCCCCGGGAAGCATTGCCGCGCGCCGAGAGGAAAGGGGATGCCGGGGAGATGTTCGTGACGGCAGAGGAAATTGACAAAATTCTTGCGCGGACGTACAATGCGAATAAGCGGGAGACTGCGGCCGGCGGCAGGAATCAGTGGAAGCGCAGGAAGGGTGAGACGACCGTGCCACAGACGTCCGCCGTCACGCAAAGCTTCACGCCCCGGGAGGAGTATCTTTTGGTGGACGGGTACAATGTTATCTTCGCGTGGGAGGAGCTCTCCGCGCTTGCCAGGGAGAACATTGACAGTGCGCGCGGAAGGCTGCTGGATATCCTGTGCAATTATCAGGGCATGCGGGGCTGTGAGATCATCGTCGTCTTTGACGCATACCGTGTCGCGGGGCATCAGACGGAGATATCGGATTATCACAATATCCATGTGGTCTACACGCGGGAGGCGGAGACGGCGGATCAGTATATTGAAAGGTTTGCTCATGAGAACGGGAAAAAGTACCGGATCACAGTGGCGACGTCGGACGGGCTGGAGCAGGTGATCATCCGGGGGGAGGGCTGTTATCTGCTGTCTGCGCGGGATCTTTTGCGCGAGATAGAGGAGCAGAGCGAGAAGCTGTGGCAGGATTACGCGGGAATGCGGGACAGGAAACAATGACGCACGGATGTCCGCGCCTTTGCATAAAATTTTGTATTTTGGTGCAAAATACCGGAAAAACAGTTGCGGAAGGCGGAGCGGACCATGAGGACAGTGCGGGAGCTACACAGAGACATCTTACGGCGGGAGGCGAAAAAGGGCAGGGATATATCGGAGCTGCAGGAAGCGTATCAGATGGATTGCCTTCTGCATCCGGAACGGCGGGAGAAGCGCGACGGTCCGCTCGATCTCTCACGGAAAAAGGAGATGGACGTCAGCGCGGATGTGGAGGCGGTACTCGCCGTGCTCGCGGAGCAGAAAAGGGATGTCTACGCGCTGATCGCGCCGGCGTTCATGGGGCAGTTTGGCGTGCCGGTCACGCCGGGGCGTGTCCGCGCGGCATTCAAGGAGATCGGCTTTCAGGGGATGGTGGAGGTCGCGGTATTTGCGGATATCCTGACACTGAAGGAAGCGCTCGAATTTGACCGGCACGTCCTAAACGAGACCGATTTTCAGCTGACGAGCTGCTGCTGTCCGGTCTGGATCTCCATGATCCGCGATATTTACGGAGAGCTGATGCCCCATGTGCCGGGCGCTGTGTCGCCGATGATCGCCGCAGGCCGGGCGGTAAAAAAGCTGCATCCGGATGCCGTGACTGTGTTCATCGGACCGTGCCTTGCCAAGAAAAAGGAGGCAAAGGAGCCGGATATCGCAGGGGCTGTGGACCATGTGCTGACATTCCAGGAGACGAAGGATCTGTTTGAGGTGACGGATATCCATCCGGAAAAGCTGGGCGAGGACGAGAAGGAGCATTCCTCCATGGCGGGGCGGATCTATGCCCGCACGGGGGGCGTGTCCGAGGCGGTCAGAAAGACTGTGGAGCAGCTGCACCCGGATCGCGAGATCGTGCTGCACGCGCAGACAGCGGACGGAGTGAAGGCGTGCCGACAGATGATCGAGGATATCAAAAACGGGGATCGAAAGGCGAACTTTTATGAGGGGATGGGCTGCGAGGGCGGCTGCGTCGGGGGACCGAAATCCCTTTTGCCAAAGGAGATCGGGAGGGAGCTTGTGAACTGGTACGGTACGGAGGCTGTGTACGAGACCCCGCTCGAGAACCCTTATGTCATTGAGCTGATCGAAAAGCTCGGTTTTTATACAATAGAAGATTTTTTGGAGAAAAGCGATATCCTGACGAGGAATTTTAGTGTGAAGAATTAGGAGGAGAGGATGCTTCCACAGGATTTTACCGAGCGGATGAGGCGGATGCTGGGGGAGGAAGCCCCGGCGTTTTTCGCAGAGATGGAGCGCGCGCCCGTAAAGGCGCTGCGGGTGAATACAGGGAAGATAGCGCGGGAAACCTTTCTCGCGAAAGCGCCTTTTTCCCTGGCGCCGGTGCCGTGGGCGGCGGACGGCTTTTATTACGACAGCGCGGATGCGCCCGGCAGACATCCGTGGCACGAGGCGGGAGCTTATTACATCCAGGAGGCAAGCGCGATGGCGCCTGTGACGTATCTGATGCGCCCGTCTGGCGGGGAGGGGAAGGTTACATATCAGGACGAGAGGATCCTGGATCTCTGCGCCGCTCCGGGCGGAAAGAGCACCCAGATCGCGGCGGCGATGCGGGGAGAGGGATTGCTGATCTGCAATGAGATCCATCCGGCGCGCGCGAAAATCCTTTCGGAGAATGTGGAGCGGATGGGCGTTTGCAATGCGGTTGTCACAAATGAATCGCCCCAAAGGCTTGCCGGGCGGTTTCGCGGTTATTTCACCAGGATCCTTGTGGACGCGCCCTGCTCCGGGGAGGGGATGTTCCGCAAGAACGGGGAGGCGTGCGCCGAGTGGAGCCTTGCGAACGTCGGGCAGTGCGCGGCGAGACAGGATGCGATCCTGGACTGTGCGGCAGAGATGCTTGCGCCGGGGGGAAGGCTCGTGTATGCGACCTGCACCTTTGCGCCCCGGGAAGACGAGGGCAGCATTGCGCGATTCCTCACGCGGCATGCGGAGTTTGTTGTGGAGGAAGCGCCGCTTTCGGAAGGCTTCGCGAGCGGTCGTCCAGAATGGGGAGGGGAGACGGTTTCCTCCGATGTGAAAAGACAGCTTGTCCGCACGATCCGGCTCTGGCCGCACAGGCTGCGGGGAGAAGGGCATTATCTCGCAGTCCTGCGAAAGGAAGGAGAGCTGCGCGCCGGGCAGGGAGCTGCCGGCGTGCAGAAGGGAGTTTCGGACCGGGAGGCGGCGCAGCCTGGCGGAGGCGTTCGGGAGTATTTGGAGTTCGCGCGCGAGACGCTTGGCGAGGAGGGCATGCCTGCGGCGGGAGACGCGGGACGCTGGCTGCGGTTTGGAGAGCAGCTTTACCGGATGCCGCAGGGGACGCCGGAGCTTTCGGGGCTTCGGATCCTGCGTCCCGGTCTGCATCTGGGCACGATCAAAAAAGGCAGGTTCGAGCCGTCTCATGCGCTGGCGCTTGCCCTGCATCCCGGCGATGCGAGGAGGCATGCACAGATCTCGGAGACGGCAGCCGCGTCGTATCTGCGGGGAGAAACCTTTCCCTGGGAGGGAGAGAAGGGATGGTATCTTGTGACTGTGGACGGCTGCTCCGTGGGCTGGGGCAAGCTGTCAGGCGGTGTCATGAGGAACCATTATCCGAAAGGGCTGCGGAAGGGGGGATGACATGGAGCGCATGTTTCTGGAAACCAGACTCTCCGAGTGCCTGACGGACAGCTTTTTGGAGGAGGTGCGGCGAAGCCGGCACTATGAGCCGGAGGACAGGAAGCTCCTTGCAGGCGTGGCGGCGGACATGGCGGTCTGTCTCAGACGGCAGGAGTGCGCATATCTGGCAAAAAAGAAGGACGGCTCTGTCGTGGTGTGCATGACCTTGGGAGGAGGCGTCGATCTTCTGCAGGAGCGGTATGGGAGGACGGGGCGTCTGCTGGAGAGCTATATGGTGGAGCATATCGCCTGTGCATTGCTGTCGCGCGGATATGAGGAGATTTTTGCATGGATCCATGGACACATGGGAGGTTATGTGAAGACATGCCACTTTTTCGGGGGAGAGGACGGTTATCCGCTGGAGGGTATCCGGGAAGCGCTTTCTCTGGTGGGGGATTGCCGGATCCGCTGCAGCGAGGCGTTCTGCCTGACGCCGTCCAAGAGCACGGTCTTTCTGGCGGAGCTTTCCGCGACGGCGCCGGACAGAGCGCCCGCGCCCTGCCTCGCGTGCGGCAGACGTTCATACTGTGAGCAGAAAAAATAAGACTTACTTTCCTTATTTTTGCCGGGTGCGTGTATGTTTTACAGGTATTTTCCGAAAAAAAGAAAAATATAGCGGCTTTTACAGAAATAGTATTGGAAAAGAGGCGGAAAATTGATATAATAAAGGATAAGATACGGAAATGATTTCGGATGGGAGCACGCGAAGTATGGGGAAACCAAGAACGGAAAAGGAACATGAGATCTTAGAGAGCGTTGTGAGGGAAGAGCTGGAGTTTATCATCTATGTGGATGTGCCGAGCAGAGTTGCCAGACTCATCATCTGGAACGGAGAGAAGGGGAACATGGTGCCTCCGCCGACGAGCAGATACGATGAGCAGGTCAATGACGGGACGATCGCAAAGTTCATACATCCGGAGGATCAGAAGTATTGCAGAGAGCATCTTTCGATCGAGAACATCCAAAAGGAGCTGGAGGAGAAGAACCGGCTTGTCGTGCCGTTCCGGCTGCGCTGCGAGAACGGCTACCGGATGAAGGAGATCAGTATTTTTTATCATGACGGCGATAAGGATTCGCTCGTGCTGGTGCGCCGGGACGTGGAGGAAGGATATGAGCTGGAGCGGAAGAACCGGGAGAGGCTTTATCAGGCGCTGACGCAGGCGCAGAGGGCGAATGAGGCGAAGAACGAGTTCCTGGAGCATATGAGCCATGAGCTCCGCACCCCGATCAATTCGATCATCGGGTTGTCTTATCTGATCGGGGAGAGCGAGAGCGAGTCGGACGAGGTGCTTGAGAATCTTGACAAGATCAATCTGTCGGCGCGTTTTTTGATCTCCTTTGTCAACGATATCCTGGATCTCTCCCAGATCGAGAGCGGAAAGGTCGCGCTGATGGAGGAGGATATTGATTTTGACGCGTTTTTGGAGTGCATCAAGCAGAACACGGCAAAGAAGGCGGAGGAGAAGAAGCTTACCTTTGCCATGGAGAAGCGCGGGGAGTTTTACAGGGAGTACCGCTTCGACGCGGAGAAGCTGCAGAAGGCGCTGTTGAACCTGTTGGACAATGCGGTAAAGTTTACGCCGGAGGGCGGCAGAGTGGAGCTGATCGTGGAAGGACTCCCGGATAAGGATGGCAAGGCGCTGGTCCGGTTCAACGTGTCGGACACGGGGCTTGGCATAGAGCCGGACTTTTTGCCGTATATCTTTGAGCCGTTCGAGCAGGAGGTCAGCGGCGGTACCGTGCTGAGCAACGGCGCAGGGATCGGTCTTGCGGTTTCCCGTAATATCATCGAATATATGCAGGGGCATATCGAGGCGCACAGCGAGCGGGGGCAGGGATCCGTTTTTGTCGCGACGGTGCCGCTGCAGATGGTGGAGAATGCGACGGAGGATATATCAAGACAGGAGAAGGCGGAGCGCATGGATTATGACTTTACCGGGAAGCGGGCACTGTTGGTGGAGGATAACGAGATCAATATCGAGATCACCAGGAATATCCTGAAGCGGAAGAACCTCATGGTGGAGGTAGCTGTCAACGGCGAGGAGGGCGTGGCAAGCTATATGAGCCATGAGCCGGGGTATTATGACGTGATCCTGATGGATATTCGGATGCCGGTCATGGATGGGCTGACGGCGGCGAAGAAGATTCGGAGCTCGGAGCGTGCGGACAGCCTGCGTGTCCCGATCATAGCGATGACAGCGAATGTATTTGAGGAGGATGTGCGAAAATCCTTTGAGGCGGGAATGGATGCACACCTGAGCAAGCCCATGGATATACGGCAGATGTATTTTGTACTGGACAGCATGATCTTTGGCTAGTAAAAGGGATGAGGCGGTACGCATCACGTGCCGCCCTTTGTTTTTGTCGAACGATGTTGAAAAATCGCGATAAGAGTCCGAAAAGTGAAAAAAACGGAATAATTTCGCTGAAATTATTGTAAAATAAGGTATAATTTTGACAGAGGAAAGGATTTGCGCTGTTATTTGGAAGCGCAGGTGTAGGCACAAAGAAAATGGAGGAATACGACTATGAGGAGACAAAAACAGTTTTCCGATATGAAGGTACTGCTTCTGGAGGAGGATGAGCTGCTGCGTGGATATCACGGGCTGCTGCTGCAGAGGCTCGGGATCACATGCGAGCCTGCGGAGAGCAGGGAGGAAACGATA
Source organism: uncultured Roseburia sp. (assembly GCA_947628935.1). Lineage (GTDB taxonomy): Bacteria > Bacillota > Clostridia > Lachnospirales > Lachnospiraceae > Roseburia. The sequence goes on from CANRBT010000094.1 coordinate 6,115, forward strand.
CGTCTGTTGCAGGATGCGCACAGCGGCGGACAGGGGTACGATATGTGTTTGGTCGGCTGGGATGTCAGGCGGGGGACAGATACGGTGCAGGCGCTCCGCAGTGTGGAGATCGGGAAAGAGATTCCCATCGTCTGTCTGGCAAAGCAGGGAGATGCGGAGGAAGAGACTGTTCTGGCGGCAGGAGCGGATGCGTTGTTGTTTTATCCGCTTCATCAGGATGTGTTGTACCGTTTTTTGGCGAACTTTTTTAAGATGGATGCGTAACGGGACGGTCCCGTACGAGGGGCGCCATAGATGCGGATGACGGGGAGGAAAAGTGCGGATGGGTGAATTTAAGGTGATCGAGATCAAAAAGAACGTGTTGGAGGACAATGACCGCGAGGCGGACAAGGTGCGAGCGAAGCTGAAGCAGGAGGGGACGTTCCTTTTAAACCTGATGTCCTCGCCCGGTTCGGGAAAGACGACCATGCTGGTCCGCACGATCCGGGCGCTGAAGGAGGAGCTGCGCATCGGCGTGATGGAGGCGGATATCGATTCGGACGTGGACGCGGACACGATCGCGAGGGAGGGCGTCAAGGCAGTCCAGATCCATACGGGTGGCATGTGCCATCTGGATGCGGATATGACGAGGCAGGGGCTGGTGAGCCTCGACACGTCGGACGTGGATCTTGCGATCCTGGAAAACGTCGGCAATCTCGTCTGTCCGGCGGAGTTTGACACGGGGGCGGTGAAAAATGCGATGATCTTAAGCGTTCCCGAGGGCGACGACAAGCCGCTCAAATACCCGCTGATGTTTTCCGTCTGCGATGTGCTTCTGATCAACAAGACCGATGTGCTGCCGTATTTTGATTTTGACATCGAAGCGTGCAGAGAGCGCGTGCAGAGACTGCATCCGGGCATGAAGGTCATCCCGATCTCCGCCCGCACAGGCGAGGGCATGGAGGAGTGGTACGACTGGCTGCGCGGGGAAGTGGCGGCATGGCGGGAATCATAGGAGCGAGGAACAAAGGATCCCGAGATCCGGGAGGCGGGGCGCCATTCCGTATCTCGGGAATTTTTTTTGTTTTTTTGAAACTTTTCCGGCATTGTGATTGTCTAATCAACAGAGACGGCAGGGAAGGAGAGACGTACGGATGCATTTCCCGGGAAAAGAGAAGAAAAGCCGCAGGGTCGAGCAGATCCTGCTGGAGGAATATGACCATTATTATCGTCTCGCGTTCAGCTATGTGCACAGCGAGGCGGACGCCGCAGACATCGTGCAGGAGGGCGCTTACCGGGCGATCCTGCACAGCGATACGCTCAGGCAGGAGGAGTATGCGGGAACCTGGATCTATCGGATCATGTTAAATGAGATTTTCCGGTATCTGAAAAAGAGTACCTGTCCCGCCGGCGGGGCGGTTCCGCTGGAGGAGGTGACGGAGGCATACGGAGAGGAGGACCGGTATGAGGATACGGATCTGAGGCGAGCGCTGGACGCCATGCCCCCGGAGGATAAAGCGGTTATTGAGCTGAAGTATTTTGAGGATATGAAGCTGGAGGAGATCGCGATGGCATTGGATGAGAATGTCAACACGGTCAAGAGCCGGTTATATCGAGGGTTGAAAAAGCTGAAGCTGGAGCTTGCGGATCCGTGGCGCCGGGAAGGGTGAGCACGTTTTCCGGGGAGCAGAAGGGATGTGGACTATGAGCAAAAACCGAAGAGATGAAGAAAAGCTTACACAGTTGAGAAAGCAATACGAACAGTGCGGGATGACGAAAGGACAGGTGGAGCGCATGAAGGAAAAAATAGAACAGGCAAAGAGAGAGAATGGAAGGAAGCATACCGTCAGGAACGTTGCGGCGGCGGTTGCGGCAGCGGCGGCTGTGTTCATCGCGCTGCCGAACACCTCGGCGGGCGTTGCCTATGCAATGAGCAATCTTCCGATCGTAGGACGTCTGGTGGAGGTCGTGACCTTCCGGGATTATCGGTATGAGGATGAGCGGCACAATGCGGATGTCAAGGTGCCGGAGCTTGTGCCGGAGGACAGGGGAGCAGACGTGGAGGGAACCGAGGAGATAACAGAGATCGGACAGACGTCTGAGGAGGTAGAGGAGAAGCTGGAGAAGAGTACGGATGAGATCAATGCGGAGATCCGGGAGATCACAGATCGGCTCATTGCAGAGTTTGAGGAAGGGCTTGCCGGGCAGGAGGG
>CANRBT010000095.1 GCA_947628935.1 uncultured Roseburia sp.
GCCGGCGTCCCGGCAGGATAACCGCCCTCCATCAGGCGCTCGCCGAGCTCCCGCAGCATACCGGCGCTCAGATAGACCGCCATGCTCGCGCGGTGTGCGGCAAGCCGTTCGATGCGCTCCCTCTCCGGCACCTTGGTCCTGCCCTCCATCCGCGTGACGATCAGGCTCTGCGAGACCTCCGGCAGCGTGTATTCCAGATGCAGGGAAGCGGCAGCCCCGAAGCACGCGCTGACCCCGGGACAGCTCTCGTAGGCGATCCCCCGCGCCTCCAGACCGTCCATCTGCTCCCGGAGCGCGCCGTAGAGACTCGGATCCCCGGTCTGCAGCCGCACGGTCATCTTTCCCCCGCGCTCCGCGCGCTCCATGACGGCAAGAATCTCCTCTAAGGTCATACCGGCGCTGTCGTACCTCTCACAGTCCTCTCTCGCGTAGGACAACAACTCCGGGTTTACCAGAGAGCCCGCATAGACCACGACATCCGCGCGCGACAGCAGACGCATGCCCCGCACTGTGATCAGATCGACCGCGCCCGGTCCCGCACCCACAAAATACACCATATCTCCACCCTCTCCCTGTTTTTATTCCGCCGTCGGATCCGTCTGAATGCGCGCGAGAAGCGCGGACGCCCCCGCGCTCTTTGCCAGCTCCCCGCAGGCGTTTGCATAGATCAGGCACTCCACCCGAAGCCCCTCTCCCGCCCGGGCATTCAGATAGAACACGGCGCGTTCCAGCACCCGCCCCATCGCCCTGGAAAGCAGCGCGCCCTCCGGCTCCTCCCGCGCAAGAAGCGCAAGCGCTTCCTCCGTCGCGGCACAGGATAACATGCGCTCCAGGAGTTCTCTGCTGCCGCCGGCGAAAAGCGCCGCTGCCGCCAGCAGCTCCATGCGGCAGTCCGCCTCGCGGGAATGCGTGTTCATGATACCGCCGGAAAGCTTGACGAGCTTACCGATATGCCCGATCAAAAGCATGCCCCTAAACCCGAGCTCCCTTCCCATGTCGATCGTCTCCCCGATAAAATTGCCGCACCTGACGCTGCGCTCCGGGTCGAACCCGTAAGTCTGACGCAGAAACTCCTGCCCATAGCTTCCGGGAGAGACCGCGACGTATGCCGCTCCCTCCGCCCTCCTCTGCGCGAGCTCCACGCGGATCGTATCGAGCAGCGCCCTGCGGCTCATCGGCTCCACGATGCCGGTCGTCCCCAAAATCGAGATCCCCCCGGCAATGCCCAGCCTCGGATTAAAGGTCCTCTCTGCCAGCGCCTCCCCCTCCGGGACCGAGATCTCTACGAAAAGCCCTCCGGTATGACCCGCGGCGTCGCAGACCTCCCGCACCTCCCGCTCGATCATGGCGCGCGGGACGTGGTTGATCGCCGCTGCTCCCACCGGCTGGTCGAGCCCCGGCCGCGTCACGCGCCCGACCCCCGCGCCTCCCTCGATCGAGATGTCCCCGTCTTTGCATCCCTGTTCTCTGAAGCTGACCCTCGCGCAGATCAGTGCTCCCGTCGTAACGTCGGGATCGTCCCCGCCGTCCTTTCGCACAGCGCACTGCACCCAGTCCTCTCCCCGCCGTATCTCTGCGATATCCGCGCAAAACCGGATGCCTGCCGGGGTCTCGACCGTGATCGTTCTTTTTTCCCTGCCGGTCAAAAGCAGATACGCCGCCGCCTTCGCCGCTGCCGCCGCACAGCTTCCCGTCGTGAATCCGTACCGCATCCTACCGCTCCTTTTTCAGCTCGTACAAAATGGCGTTGCAGACGGCCGCCGCCACGCCGCTGCCGCCCTTTCTCCCCCGGTTGACGATGCAGGGGACGTCCGTCTGCAGGATCCGCTCCTTTGCCGCCTCCACATTGACGAACCCGACCGGCACGCCGATGACAAACGCCGGACGGTACCGCCCCTCCAGCAGCATCTCATGCAGCCGCAGAAGGGCGGTCGGCGCGTTCCCTATGGCAAAAATGACCGGTCCCTCCAGCCTGGCCGCGCGCTCCATGCAGACGGCTGCCCGCGTGATCCCCCGCGCCTGCGCGGTCTGCGCCGTCTCCTCGTCCGCCATAAAGCAGTGCACCCTGCCCCCGTAGCGCGCGAGCTCTTTTTGGTTGATGCCCACGGACGCCATCCGGGTGTCCGTGACGATGTCCGCCCCCGCGCGGATCAGCCGTTTTACCTCGGCGATCGCACCCTGGGAAAAGACGAGCGTGCGCGCATAGGAAAAATCCGCGCTCGTGTGGATGACGCGCCGGATCACAGAATCCTCGTCGGGCGCAGGGCTGATCCCGCGTCGCGCAAGCTCCTCTGCGATGATGGCAAAGCTTCGTCTCTCGATCTCCTCCGGGCGCACCGCCGCCTCCTCCTTTTTTGGACAAGCCGTCTCCCCGACTCCCGCAAGCGCGCGAAGCAGCCGCTCGTTCTCTCCGCGCCGCCGCACGGCAACGCGCCACCAGCCCTCTCCAAGCCCCGGAAGATCGCTGCAGTCGCGGATCAGGATCCCCCGCTCCAAAAGCTCCTCAGAAAGCTTCCGCTCCGACCTTAAGAACAGAAAATTTGCCCTTGAGGGAAAGACCTGGATGCCCTGCGCCGCAAGCCGTGCCGCAAGCCACTCCCTCTCCTCGCAGACGAACGCGACGGACTTCTCGACGTACGCCGTCTCCCGGCACGCCGCAAGCCCCGCCGCCTGCGCGGGCACGGAGAGATTCCACTCGGGAAGCTGCTCCCGGATGCGGCGCGCCAGCTCCCTGTCGCTGCAGAGCAGATAGCCCAGCCTCACCCCCGGAACGGCAAACAGCTTTGTGAACGCGCGGACTAAGATCACGTTGGGAAACTCCTCCAGCCGTGGCAGGAAGGAGTCGCCCGCGTCCCCGGTAAACGCGATAAAGCACTCGTCCAAAACCAGCGGGATCCCCTTTTCCCTGCATGCCTTTGCTATGCGAAGCAGCAACGTCCGTTCCACCACATTGCCGGTCGGATTGTTCGGATTTGCCAGAAACACCAGCCCGATCTCCTCCGTCAGCGCGAACCGGTCGCTCTCACGCATCGTGTAGTACACGACAGGGCAACCGCACATCCGCACGGCGCGCGCGTAACCGGAAAAGCACGGAACCGCGACCAGCGCCGCCTTCCCAGGCGCCAGCGCCCGCACGGCAGCCACAAACAGCTCCGACGCCCCGTTTCCCCAGACGAGCTCCTCCCCCGGCACGCCGAGTCTTTCGCACACGGCATGCGTCAATGCCTCCGCCCTCGCATCCGGGTAACAGACGCAGCCGTCCGCCGCGCGCACAAGCGCCTCCCGGACACGCTCCGGCATCCCGAAAGGATTGACGTTCACAGAAAAATCCAGCTCCACACGATTCCTGTAGATATCGCCTCCATGTGCCATAGACCGTTTCCTCCTCCCTGTCTCACAGCAGCATCCACACGATGCCGAGCGCTCCCTCGCAGAGCGCCAGTCCCAAAAACGCCGTTGCATAGAGAAGCCGTCCGGCGCGGCGGATGTCCTCCGGCTCCGCCTGCCGCCTGTCGTCCCCGATCCAGGGCTTTTTTACCGTCTTCCCAAAATAACTCGCATCCCCCGCCAGCCGGATCCCGAGCGCTCCCGCCGCCGCTGCCTCCGTCTGCGCCGAGTTGGGGCTTGCGTGGCAGCGTCTGTCCCTGCGCCAGATGCGCCAGGCGTTTTTCCCGTCGTACTCCCCGCCCATCAAAAACGCCGCCGCGATCATGAGCAGGGCGGAAAGACGGGACGGAACGATATTGACCGCGTCGTCCAGGCGCGCCGCCGCCCGCCCGAAGAAAAGATACCGCTCATTCCGATATCCCACCATCGAGTCCATCGTGTTGACCGCTTTGTAAAAAAATCCCCCCGCCGCGCCGCCTGCCGCCAGCCAGAGAAGCGGAGCGATCACGCCGTCCGACGTGTTTTCCGCCACGGTCTCGACCGCGGCGCGGACGACGCCCGCCGCATCCAGACGCGCGGTGTCGCGCCCGACGATCATGGAAACCGCCCTGCGCGCCCCGGGAAGATCTCCCGCCGCAAGCGCCCTCTGCACACTCCCGCTCTCCTCACGAAGACAGCGAAGCGCGAGGAGCCGATAGCTCATCCAGCCCTCCACAGGCACAAGCAGCGCCGGGTGCACACGGCACGCCGCGAAAAGCAAAGCGGCGGGGAGCGCGCACGACGGCAGCAGCACGAGCGCGACAAGGCATCCTCCCCTTCTCACGGTACGCCTCTCCTCCCCGGCATGCATCCCCTCTCCCAAAAGCCGTCCCTCCAGAAAGGAGATCCAGCGTCCGATCAGCCGGACGGGATGCGGCAGCCAATGAGGGTCGCCGAACAGCAGATCCAAAACGAAGCCCAGCGCGATCGCCGCGATGTGATACCCGATCATTCAATCCCTCCTGACATCCCTGATCCTCACCTGCTCCGGGCGGACGACGCCGTCCGGTTCCCTGCAAAAACACACCCGGCAGCGGCAGCTCTCCCCGTTTTTACACCCGCAGGAAAAATACTCCTCCCCGCCGTACCGGGACAGCAGCGCCATGACGGTCCCGCCGTGGGCGACCAGCGCGATGCGCGGCACGCTTCCCCGCGCCGCCCGGACCGCCTCGTCCGAGAGCAGCTCCGCGAGCCCCTCCGCACACCGCCGCACGAACGCCTCCCGGCTCTCGCCGCCCGGAAACGGCAGCGTCCCGCCGCTGTCGATCCACGCCTGATAGCGCGCGTCACCCGCAAGCTCCCGGTACCGCTTTCCCTCCCACTCGCCGAAATCGATCTCCCGAAGTCTCCCGATCCGCCGGATCCTGTGCGCGGGAAACAACAGCTCTGCGGTCTGCACGCAGCGCAGCATCGGACTGGCGAACACGACCGCAACGTCCTCCTGCCCCGGATAACAGCCCGCCGCCCTTTTTTCACACAGCTTCCGAATACCCTCCTTTGCCAGCGGCTCATCCGTGCGTCCCTCATAGCGGTGCGCAAGATTCGCCTCCGTCTCCCCGTGCCGGATGAGCACGAGCTCTATTTGAGCGTCTGTCCGATCCCGCATATCACTCTCTCCACATGCTCCGCCTGCGCCGCCATCCGGCACAGCGTACGCCCCAGCCTTTCCCGGTACTCCCTCTCGAACGCCGAGAGCGGCACGATCCCGTTTCCGACCTCGTCGCAGAGGACGATGCAGGAGGGATGCGCCCGCAAAAGCTCCTCCGACCGCCGCTCCGCGTCCTCCCCCTCCGCGAGGAGCCTGCGGAACCAGAGGTGAAAGCGGTCAAACGCCAGGAGTCCCTCCCCCTGCACCCCGGAAAGCTCCTCCGCTCCCCCGTCGTGGATCTGCTCCTGTGAGAGCCCGTATTTCTGCGTCACATAGGAAAGCTTCCCCTGTGCGCGTCCTCCCAGATACAATTCCATCGCTTCCTCCCTCCGTCAGCCCCATGCGCCCGCGACGGCGCAGAGCACGACCGTCACGCTCTCGCAGACCGTCACGAACCATCCCGCCGTATCTCCGCTGATCCCGCCAAACGCGCGTCGGCTCATCCTCCGATACCCAAAAAAGACGGCGAACGCGCCCGCGCACACGAGCCCGCCCGCAGACGGCGAGAGTAAGAGCAGCGCCGCCGCGCACACGAGAAGCTCCGCGAACAGCCCCGCCAACACCACGGTCCTGTGCGCGCTCCCCGCAAACGCCACGAGAAGCCCGTCTTTCCTCGCCGGGCGCAGCGTGACGACGCCGATCGCGCTCAGCGTGCGGGAGAGCACATAGCCGACGCCCAGAAGACAGCTCTGTGTCAGGCTCCTCACCTGCGCATAGGCGCCCAGCCAGATCAGACCGCAGAGACCGGCAAAGATCACGGCAAACGCGCCGACATGGGGATCCTTCAGGATCGCCAGCTTTTTTTCCCGGTCCCCGTAGGAATGAAGCGCGTCCACAGTGTCCAGAAAGCCGTCCGCGTGGAAGCCGCCCGTGACGATCAGCGGTATCGCGCACCCTATGGCGGCGTAGGTGACGCCCTCCGTCCCGTACACCCTGTCACAGAGCGCATACCACCCCACGGCGAGCGCTCCGATGACCGCTCCCACGCAGGGAAAGAACAGCAGCGTATACCGCATATCCTCCTCGCGCCACGCGAGCTGCGGCACAGGGATCCTGGAATAGAGCGAAAAAGCGAGCAAAAACGATCTTATGATCCTCATTCCTTTCCCGCCCCCTTTACCCGGACCGGAATGCCGGCCACGACCTCAATGACCTCCTCGGCGCGCGCCGCAAGCCCGCGGTTCACTGCGCCGAGCGCATAAAGATACGCCTCTGTGTCCGCATCGTACCGATATCCGTCCTCGAACACGTTGCACGTCACGGCGATCAGCGCGCCGGTCTCCTCCTCTAAGAGCGCCGTCTCCGAGAGGACCTTCTCCGCCGTCTCTTTTGCCCCGCGCGCCACGCCCGCCGCAAACATCTCGTTTGCCACGAGATTGGACACGCACTCGAGCAGTACGGCGGCAGGATTCCTCCCGCAGATCGCGGGGATGCATGACGCGAGATCGCGGGGCTGCTCGACGGTCCGAAAGCCCTTTCCCGCCCGCATCGCCCGATGGCGCTCCACCCGCCGTTTCCCCTCCTCCCCGCCCGCCTGCATGGTCGCCAGATAGACGGCGTGATATCCCCGTTTCCGATAATCCGTCAGCCGCCCCTCCGCATAGGCGGATTTCCCGCTGCCGCTGCCGCCCGTCACCAGGATCATGTCATCCTCCGATAGGGCTCCATGTCGAGCTCCGAAAAGGTCGTCCGCACTGCATAGACGGCGCGGGCGCAGTCCAGAAGCGCGAGCATCATCACAGCGCCGGTCCCCTCCCCGAGCGCGAGCCCGGCGTCGATGACCGGGGCAAGCCCCAGCTCCCGCAGGATGAGCCGCGCCGCGGGCTCACGGCTCACATGCGAGGGGATGAGATACTCCCGCACGCCTGCGGCAAGACGCTCCGCGGCAAGCGCCGCCGCCGCGCTGATCACGCCGTCCACAACGACCGGCATCCGGTATACGGCTCCTCCCAGAAAGACCCCGGCGAGCCCCGCGATGTCCAGACCTCCCACCGCACACAGAACATCGACGACATCCGTCTGCGCGGTCAGCCCGTGCAGCGCGATCCCCTGCCGGATCACCTCCGTCTTGTGCGAAAGCCCCTCGCCGGACAGCCCCGCACCACGCCCCGCAAGCTGCGCGGGATCCAGACCGAGCAGCGCCGATGCCACGGCACAGCTCGTCGTCGTGTTTCCGATTCCCATCTCGCCGGTGGCGAGAAGCCGCACGCCCTCCTCACGGAAACGGCGCACGAACTCCATCCCGGTCTCGACCGCGCGAAGCGCCTCCTCCTCCGTCATCGCGCGCTCCCGCAGAAAATTTTTTGTCCCGCGCGCCACCTTGCAGTCCAGCACCCCGGGGAGTGCGGCTGCATCGCGGATCCCGATATCCACTGGGAACACCTCCGCGCCCGCCGCAGACGCCATCCGGCAGACAGCGCTTTTGTTCTGCCCCATCAGCGCCGCCACCTTCGCCGTCACCTCCGGACCGGACTGGCTCACCCGCTCCTCCACGATCCCGTTGTCCGCGCACAGAACGACCACAGCCTTTTTTTCGATATCCAACGAGACATCGCCGTGTATGGCGCCGATGCGCGCCAGCAGACGCTCGAACTCTCCCAGACCGTCCAGCGGCTTTGCGATCGCGTCGATCCGCCCTCTGATTTCCCGATATATTTTCTCGTCCGGCGGTATGATCGCCAGCCGCGAAAGCCGTTCCCTGTCCATTCGTCCTGCGCTCCTCTCCCCGCCCTCACGAAATGAGGCGGTACACAAACTCCATATCCAGATGCTCCCGCAGAGCCGCCGCCAGCCTGTCGTACTGGCTCTCCCGGTAGGTTCGGTCATCCGTCCCGCCCGCGCGGAAATCCACGCCCTTTCGAGCCGCCAGACCGGCGAGAAACGCTTCCGCGACACCGCCGTCAAAGATGCCGTGCACGTAGGTGCCGCAGACATTTCCCGACACGGCTCCGTCCTCCCGCTCCTCCCCCGTCACGCGGTCGCGAAGGCGCGCCAGCGAACAGCATTCTTGGGTCCGGACGCTCTCGCCCATATGGATCTCATACCCAAAAAATTCCACGCCGGACAGCTCTCTGCACACTGTGTTTGGCAGAAAGCGCCCTCCTGTCTGCGTCCTGACCTTCCTCTCACGCAGCACCGTCCGCACCGGAAGAAGCCCCATTCCGCGCAGCGCGCCTCCTCCCTCGACGGCAAGCGGATCCTCGATCCGCTCCCCGAGCATC
>CANRBT010000096.1 GCA_947628935.1 uncultured Roseburia sp.
AAGGTGTATCTGCAGTAGGCGTCGAACTCGCGAGACGCCGTGTGCGTCTCGACGCCGCGGCACAGCTCCGCGACGAGTTCCTCCGCTTCTCTCTGCTTTGCCTCAAAATAGGCGCCGTCCCGCTTCTCGGAAAAGAAGCCTGCCAGCAGCTCCTTTTTCTCCGCCTGCCCGATCAGCTCATAGAGGACGACGCTCTCCGCGGGTGCCAGCCGCGCCTCCACGCCGAAAAAGGCGCAGGGGAGCTGGTTCATGCAGATCTGCTCCGCAGCCAGAAGACCGGCAAGCCCCAGCGTCTCAAAGCCGACCGCCCGGCGCAGGGAGGTGTCGTAGCCGAACACCAGCGCCGGATCCACAAGCGGCGTCAGCAGCTCTCCGTCCTCCAGACACGCCGCCGCAAAGCTGCCGCCCGCGATCTCGCGCACAGCCGCCGTGTCGTCCATGCTGGCGCGCACCCGGTAGTAGGGGATCCTGCTCTCCACATCCTCCACCTGCATCCACGCCTTCGCCGTCTGTCCCATCGTCTTCATGCTGTCCTGCCCGACGCCGTAAGGAATGAGCGCCGGCATACCGTCCAGGATCTCCAGCTCCGCCGGGACCGCCGACGTGTTTTCGATCTCCACGCGGCGCACCAGCCCTCCCAGACGCTCCCCGGGCAGGGTAAAATAGCGGACGTGCGTCCGGATGCCCGCCGCCTCGTTACACTCCTCGATCTGCAGACCGTTCATCGCGATCTGCATGCTGTGCGGCACGTCCTCGTCCGCAAACGCCTCCGTGACACGCCCGTCCTTTCGGATGAAGGTGCGGAAGCCGGTCGTCTTGACGTTCTGGTACGCCTGATGCGCCGGGTAAAATTCCATGATCGCATGATCCTTGTTCTCGACGCCAAAACTCACCACGCCCTGTCCACGGTTTACATAATAGCACCAGATCGGTATACCGCGCACGCCGGAAATGCCCGGAAGAAAGCTGGCAAAAGTCGATGCCTTGCCGTAATCCTTCATGATATCATTGTCTGCCTGTCTCCTCATCTCCCTGTTTCCTTTCCCTGATCGTCATTTGATACTGTCATTTTATGCCGTCCGCACCAAGGAAAAAAGATACCTTTTTTGCCAAAGGTATCTTTTTTTTAGCGTTTCTATTTTACGATCCCGTCCTCATACTCGCAGATGATCTCGCGCGCCGTTATGCTCCCTACCGCGCCGCCCTGGTCATTGACGATGTGCTCCATGCCCGGATGCCCGTTGAGCATGACCGTGCAGATGTGGTGTATGCGCACGCCCGGGCGGTCCGGGACCTCCATCGCCGTAAATAGCGTTACCGGCGCATCCCGGTTGTACAGATAGATGCCGAGCCCCCAAGCCTCGAACTCCCGCACGTCGTCGTCCACGCGGAAGGACGCATAGCCCTCCCTCGTCCCGTCATGGCTCATCCACGCCTCCTGGGACGGCACATCGTAGGGAATCTCGCTCTGATACAGATACACCTTGCCCCGCTCTCCGTTCCACACGGTCTGATAGCGCTCAAAGTGCTCGACCATCAGCGCGTAGATCGTCACATCGTCCCCGTTTACGACAAGCCCCGTGTCCGATACGTTCCCGTCCCACGCCACCTGCTCCCCGTGGTCGGCGCGCCACACCCAGAAATTGTCCCCGACGACATGGCTGCTCTCGATCGTCAGACACCGCTTTGCGACCGCCGGACGCCCGGCAGGCGCGCCGCCCACCCGGAAGAACAGATCGGAAAGGGCGATATTTTCCCGGCTCTCTCCCGCCCCGGACGGCATCGTCTGCGGCGCTCCGACCACGAGCAGATCCTCCGTCCGCTCCGTCCCCGCGTCGAACAGGAGCCCCGCGATGATCAGCCCCGGCGCGTCCGCCGTCTCCATACACGCATGCCCGCCCAGCGGCCGCAGCGTCGCAAGCCCCATGCCGAGCACGATCGTCCCGGCGCGCTCCACGCGAAGCGGCTCGGAGAGCTCATAGACGCCCGGCGTCAGGAGCAGGTGCTTTCCCTCCCGCAGCGCGGCATTCATCGTCCCGGCTGTGTCGCCCTCCTTTGCCACATAAAACTCCGAGATCGGGAGCTTCTCCCCCGCAGCGCCGTCCTCCCAGGACGTCCCGGACGCGGCGGTGCGCACCTGCGGCACGAACACCTGATAACCCGCGTCGTCATCGTAGATCAGAAACGGCTTTTCCTGGATCCAGTCCGTCTGCGCGATCGTCGTATAGGGGACCGCCGGCCATGTCCCGACCGGCGCCTCGCCCTCCTCGATCCCCGCAAAGACCATGTTCCAGTTCGCGCCCATCCACGCCTTCCAGCTGCAGTTGCGCGAGAGCCACTGCTGCTGGGAGCCGGAATCGGTCATCAGCTCGATATTGCTGTCCGCCAGGAAACCGCCGCTGCACCACCCGTACTCGTCGTGCAGATAGAGCGCGCCGTCCACCTGCACCCGCCGCAGGAACGTCGCCTGGGACACAGCCCACATCGTGTTGCTGCCGAGCTCGAGATTCTCTACCCCGCGCCAGAAATTCTGGCAGGCGTTGTGGTTGGACGGGTCGTCCCCCAGCCAGCGCGCCGTACACTGCAGCGACGGGATGCGCGTGTCCGTCGGCAGCTCGCCGAGCCCCGACACCTGCGTGTAAAAGCCGACCTGGACCTCGATGGGCTCCTCGTAGACGCCCGGCAGAAAGCAGACCGCACAGCGCTCCTCTCCGAACTGGTCCTCCTCCTGCCTGTCATAGATCTCCCCGAGCACGCGCGCGACCTCCTGCAGATCGTCCTCCGGGGAAAAAAGATAGACATTCTCCCCGAACAGCTCATTGTGATACTCCCGAATCTCCTCCATGCCGCTCCCGCCTTTCGTCTGCATCATGCCGACGGCCGCCAGCGCCGCAAGGAACACTGCGCAGCCCCCCGCGGCTGCCATTCTTTTTTTTCTCATAGCCTTTGTCCTTCCGCAGTTTTCTCCCCGGTTTCTTACGGTCATTATCCCCGAAATGTCCGCGCCGGGAAAGGAGGCTTTTTTTATATCGGGTGTCATTTTTTTGCAAAAGAAAAAGACTGCCCCAGGCAGCCCTTCCCTTTTTCTCACTCCAGTTCTATGTCCACGCGGTGTACGGCATCCGCCGCCAGCGACAGGATCCGCTCTCTTTCGATCCGCAGCACGCGCCTGCCGTTCTCCTCGCAGAAGGCTTCCTCCTCCAGCGAAACGCCGTCCAGCCTGCCGGATGCGACGCGGTACTCCCCGCATTCCGCCCTTCCGGCGTTGTGGTAGGCGATCTCCCATCTGCGCCCGGCAAATTCCAGGGAAAGCTCTACGCTCCCCCGCTCGTCAAACTGCTCCGCCAAAAGCTGCGGGGCAAACTGCAGCGCCCCGAAGTGTCCCTGCACCCCGTACATCTGCGTGATGACCGTCAGCATATACCAGCTCGCCGCTCCCGTCAGGTAGTGGTACAGCCCGCGCCCCTTGCCGTTGAAATACTCCGGGATCCCCGGATAGATCCGGCTCACGGGGAAATTCAACGCCTGCTTTTCCAACGCGTTCAGCGCGCGGAAGCCCTCCTTTGCAAAGCCTCTCCGGTAAAGCGCGTTCGCGTACATCACAGCCATGTGGGAGAACACGGCCCCGTTTTCCTTTTCCCCGTAGGCGAACCCGAACATCCGCCCCAGGTCTGTCTTCAGCTCGCCGAAATCTGTGTTCAGGCGGTAGCCGCCGATGGACGGACTGTAGAGATAGCGGTCCGCGCTCCGTACGATCGCCTCGACCTCCTCCCGGCTCGCCGTCCCCGCCATGATGGCAAACACCTGGCTTGTGAGCATCATGCGCACCCCGCCCGGAAAGCTTCCCTCCACACGTCTGCCCTGGTTGTCGTAATAGCCGTTGAACCAGCCGTTTCCCTCCTCGTCGCTCACCCATTCCGTCGCCCGGATGTGCGCCCTAAGCCACGCCGCCTTTCCGTCAAGATCCTCCGCCAGCGCGCGCAGCGAAACCATCTTCTGTCTGCCGCTCACGTTGTGCAGGCAGACCGTTCCGTAGTCCTTCAGAAGCCGCTGCTTCTCCGCAACGGAATCGTAATCCGCCGACCCCGGAGCGATCAGCGGAAGCATCTCCTCCGCCAGGGGGACGTCCGGCGTCTCACCCGCCCGCTCCTTGCGATCCGCCAGCACGCGCAGCAGCTCCGCGAGCGAAGCGAGGTTCCCCGCGTAAGCGTTCGCGAATGCCACGCTCTCGCCCCGCTGCGGCGCCATATCGAGCGCATCGTTCCAGTCCGCACCGCGGAGCCGGATGTGATTATGCTCCCCCACCTCGTAAAACGCGGTCAGGTTCTGCAGCAGCAGGTGCTCCAGCACAGACCCCTCGTAGATATCTCCCTGTTCCGTCTTCTGCCGGGAGCCATAGGCGTCCGTCCACTGTTCGTCCGTCTGCGTCCCCCGCACAGCCTGTCGGTCCTTAAAATAAGGCGCCTTCTTTTCCAGAAGCTCAAGGTCTCCCGTCTGATGCAGATACAGCTCCACAGTCAGGTACGGCCACATCCCGTGATCCATCCACACGCGGGTGATATTGTTGCGGTCCGCGATAAACTCCCCCTGTCTGCTGCCGATGATCGTCGCGTTCGTCCCGTCCATGCGCACGCCGCCGAAATTGTCGAGCAGCATTCCCCTCACACCGTCGGGATTCATCAAAAGGAGCGCCAGACAATCCTGCCACAGGTCGCGCCAGCCTCTTCCGCCCTTTCCGTAATCGTGGTGCGGAAGGAAGGAGCACCCATAAATGCGGCGCAGGATCGGCTGGAAGCTCACCCAGTGCAAAAACCTGTCAAAATCCGCGTCACCCGTGTGGTAGGAGACGTTCACCTTCTCCTCCCAGTACCGCCGCACTCTGTCAAAAGCCTCCCTCGTCTGCCTGCCCGTCGCATAGCGCGCCGCCGTCTCCCCGATCTTCTCCGGCGTCTCCGTCACGCCCAGCACCAGTGTAAAACTCACCTGTTCCCCCGCCGCCAGCGTGACCTGCGCGAACCGGAGACCTCCCATCGCTTCCTCCCCGTCCGTCTCGCTCCCCGCGGGAACGCCCGGCAGATCCCGCAGGACCGCCTCGGGGTGATCAAATGTTCCGCCCTCTCCGATCAGCGATCCCACAGTCGGATAAAAAGCCTCGGGAGCGGCACCGTCCCCGCGAAAGCCGCAGACAAAATACGTCCTCTCGTTCTTCCGATGCCCTCTCTCATCAAAGGACAGAGTCGGCGCCACCTCCACGCCGCAGCCGCTCGTGCGGATGCGGTGCAGCAGCGACGTCACATGTCTGTGGTCGCGGATGTTGTCCGCACTGCGCCCGTAGATCGGAATCGCCGCGATCGGGGTAATGCGCGCGGCATCCTTTCCCGTATTCGTGAGGACGACCTCCATGATCTCCACGCTGCCGTCCGTCTCCGCGAAGGATGTGACCTCCGCCGACAGCCCGTATTTTACGGATCTGCGGCGCACGGTCTGCCACATCAGACCGGCTGTCAGGCTGCTCTCGTCCTGCTCTTCTGTGAAACGTCTGGCAAGCTCCTCGGCGGACACACCCGTCGCGGACCAGCAGCCCGCTCCCTCCACACGGCACCAGAAATTGCGGGTGCTCCGGTTGTTGTGCAGACTGCTCTCGCTGACCGGCTCCAACAGGAAACCGTTCTGATCCACCTTGGCGTCTCCTCCCAGGTTCGGTGTGACGGCGCTCTTGATCCCGTTCTCCCCTGCCACGGGAAAATACAGTCCGCTGCAGTTCTCCGGCTGTTCCAGAACAAATGTCCCTTTCTCGTCCAAAAAACGATATCCCTTCATATTCGTTTCCTCCTCCAGGTGCTGTCATATCTGCGGAACGCTCCGCCCGCTGCTCCTATAGCTTGAACTGGCGCATGGATTCGCTCAGCCTGTTGACGATATCGTTGAGCTCCTCGGCATTGTCCGCCATCTGATTCATCGTCGTGTTGACCTGCTCCGCAGAGGCGTTGACCTCCTCGGTCGCCGCCGCCGAGGTCTCCGAAACGGACGCGATGTTGTCCATCCGCTGTACAACGCGGTCGCGCGCCTCGCCCATCTCCTTGTTGAGATTCTCAATGCTCTCGACGACAACGAGCAGCTCCTGCACCGATGTTCCGATCTCCTCGAACAGCTTCTGTGTCTCCGCGATCGTCTGCTGCTGTTCCTCCTGGATGGTACCGCTCTCCTCTAAGCTGCGCTCCACCTGATTGGAATTCTCTGTGATCTCGGTCAGGATGCTCTTGATCTCCTCCGTGGACTCCCTGGACTGATCCGCAAGCTTGCGGATCTCATCCGCCACGACCGCAAAGCCTCTGCCGCTCTCCCCGGCGCGTGCCGCCTCGATGCTGGCATTGAGTGAAAGCAGGTTGGTCTGCGAGGTGATATCGGCGATCGCATCGGAAATATAGTTGATCTTCTCGATGGATTTTAACATTTCCGACATCGTCTGTATGGACTCCACAGAGTTCGCCCGCGCCTTTTCCGATCTGCTGATCAGCTCACGCAGGATGCCCGCGCCCTTCCTGCCGATCTGCTCGGTATCTCTGGAATGGTCGCCGATCTCCACCACTCTCTCCTGTGAAAGCTTTAAGCTCTCCTCCAGACGCTCGACCTCCTGGTTGGCGTCCGAGGTGCTCTGCGCCTGCTCGGTAGCGCCGTACGCCACGCTGCTGATCGCATCGGTCACCTGTCTTGCCACATCTCTGGTGTTCTCCGCAACCTCCATGATGGATTGCGCGACGCCGAAAATCTCCTCCGAATTGCCGTTCACGTTCCGGATCAGCCTCGAGATACTGTCCATCATCGTATTGAAATTGTGCTCCAGCTGCCCGAACTCGTCGTGCCGCTTTACCTCAAGCTTGGTGGAGAGATCTCCCTGCGCCATGCGGCTGGTCGCCTCCTCCAGCTTCCTCATCTCCTTCGCGATGCTCGTCGCAATGACCATCGCCACAGACACAGACAGGATCAACGCCAGAATCACGCATACAAGCGAAACAATATTGATCTGCGCATAGCTGTCCGCCAGCTCCGCCTCGCCGATCATGCCGACCAGATACCAACCGCTGATGTTGTCCCGGATCATCGTCACACAGTAGGTCTCCCCGTCTATCGTACACATCTCGTTCGCAAAGGCGTTGACCTCCACCTCCGGATCCTCCGCAAGCGCCTGCGCCTCATACTGCGACGCCTCCTCCATCAGGCTGTCCCAGATTGGCAGCTCCGTCGCCGAGCTTTCGATGATCCGGTTGCTGCCGTTGTTCACGATGAGATTGCCGTCCTTGTCCACGAGAATGGTAAAGCCCGTATTCAGCAGACGGATGTTATTGATATAGTCCTCCAGCACCTGCACATTGACATCCATACCGACGACGCCCACGCGCACATCGCCCGCCTCAAGTTCCTGTGAGACGGTAAAGACCTCCACTCCGTCCTCATTGACATACGGCGTGGTGAAATTTGCAAAGACCGTCCCCCGGGAATCCAGCCCGATGGCATCGCGATACCAATTCTGTCCGCTGCTGTCCACTCCCGACAGCTCCTGGTAGTCCCCCGTCTTCTTGCCTTCCTCCGATATGACCAGCTTCGCCCTGATAAATCGACCACTCTCCGTCGCATAGAAGGTGCGCTCCGAGCTCGGGATCACCTTCAACGCGCTGAGCAGCGAGTCCTCCACGCCCTTCAGCCGGTCTTCATACTCCTCGTCGATCTTTTTGAAATCATTGCTGCGGCACATCAGGTCGATGGGCAGGCTGAGCGTCTTCTCATAGCGCTGGAAGCTCTCGACGGCCTCGTTCATCGTCTGCTGGCTCGTCAGCTGCATGTTGTTCTGTAAGATCGCCGTCATACGGCTGCGGATCGTCAGGGTACAGATCACCAATGCGACCAGCGACACCATGACGATATAGCACATCAGCTTTGTACTGAATCTTGTCTTTTTCATCCTGTTCCCTCTCATTCCGGCTTTTGTCACACAAATACGCTACTTTCTTTATCATAGCTTTTTCCGGATGATTTTTCAACAGGATTTTCTTAATAGCCTTTGTTTAGGCGTATTTTTTGTTATTCCTCTGCTGTATCTGCCAATTCCTGTGTTTCCTTTTTGTCTGCTATATAGAAATCATCGTAATCGCT
The DNA here is from genome assembly GCA_947628935.1 of uncultured Roseburia sp. GTDB lineage: Bacteria > Bacillota > Clostridia > Lachnospirales > Lachnospiraceae > Roseburia. The sequence continues at coordinate 8,152 of CANRBT010000096.1, forward strand.
TGCATGTCGAATTTCTTCTGCACGTGAAATTTTTCTGCCTATATCCCTCGAAAAAATTTCATCAAGTCTGTTTTATTTCCCTCATCATGCTGCTTCATAGAGTTTGATCCCTTCTCTCTCAACATTTGCATAAAAC
>CANRBT010000097.1 GCA_947628935.1 uncultured Roseburia sp.
CCCGTCGGTTCGTCCGCCAAAATCAGCTTCGGATCCGTGATCATCGCCCGCGCCACAGCCGCTCTCTGCTTTTGCCCGCCGGAGACCTCGTAGGGATATTTCTTTAACAGCTCCGTGATACCGAGCTTCTCCGCAATGGGCATCAGCCGCTTCCTCATCTCCTGATAGCCCTTACCCGCAAGCACCAGCGGCAGATAGATGTTATCCTCCAGGTTAAAGGTATCTAACAGGTTGAAATCCTGAAACACAAACCCCAGATGGTCCCTTCGGAAGGCGGCGAGCGCGGACTCCCTGATCTCCCGCAGCTCCTTTCCGTCCAGAATGACCGTACCGCCTGTCGGCTTATCCAGCGCGGCGAGAATGTTCAGCAGCGTCGTCTTTCCGGAGCCGGATTCTCCCATAATTGCCACGTATTCGCCTTTTTCTACGCAAAAATTGACATTTTTTAACGCTTCTACCTTGTTTCCTCCAAATCGCGTCACATAGACCTTTTGGAGACCCTTCACTTCCAAGATGTTCATGATGCCTGGTTCCTCCTATCTTTTTTTCCGCTCTCAGGATAGCAAAGGCGGGAAACGCCCGCCATCGAATCGGCTTACATTTCCCGCCCCTGTTCTTACAGTTTTGTAAGTTTTTCATTCCCCGTGAAGCTGATACTGCCCAAAGCGGATACGGACCGTCGTTCCGCCGTCGGGCACAGAGGAAAGTGTGATATCCGCTCCCAGGCTGCCGCAGATCCGCTTGCAGAGATAGAGCCCGATCCCGCTGGCACGCCGGTCTTTCCTCCCGTTATAGCCTGTGTAGCCCTTCTCGAACACGCGGGGCAGATCCTCCGGCGCAATGCCGATCCCTGTGTCCGCGATGCAGAGCGTCAGCGGCTCCTCAAGCCAGATTTTGACGCTTCCCTCACGGGTATACTTTAACGCGTTGGAAAGCACCTGTTCCAACACAAAGGTCAGCCATTTGTCATCCGTGACAACGCGACGTCCCAGCGGCGTATAGTCCAGACGGATCCTTCTTGCAATAAACTCCGAGGCAAAGCCGGCGACGGACTGTTTGACGATCTCATCCAGATCATATTCCTTAAATACATAATCGCTGGAATCGGAATCCAGGCGCAAATATGCCAATACCATCTCCACATACTGCTCGATCTGGCGCAGATCCGCAGAAAGCTTTCTGGAAAGCGGCGTATCTTCCGGTTCCAGCGCAAGCCGCATGGAAGTGATGGGCGTCTTGATCTGATGCACCCAGATGGTGTAATACTCCATCATCTCCCGGTACCTTGCGGCCGCTGCATCCCGGCTTTCCGCGCTCTCCTCCTGCATCCTTTGTATGAGCGCCTGATAATCCGCATCCTCGACCCCGCGGGGCTTTGGCAGAGAACGGATCTCCGCGGAAGGCGTCCCCTGCAGCCGGCAAAGCTGCTGATGGCGCCGCCTCACCTGAGAAAAATCCCTCAAAAGGAACAAGCCTCCCGTCAGCGCGCAAAGGAACGCCGGATAGAGCACAGCCTCCGGCGGCAGATGATACAGCAGAAAGCTTCCCAGAAAGACCGCACTAAACAGAAGGAATGTGAAAATCCCCTTCTGATGCTGTCTGATATATATCCCAAATAATTTCATCGTCACACGCTCCCGCTCTCACTCCACCAGATATCCGACCCCGACCCTTGTCGTGATAAAATCCACAAGTCCTGCGGCATCCAGCTTTTTCCGCAGCCGATTGACGTTCACGGTCAGCGTGTTCTCATCGACGAACTGCTGCGTCTTCCAGAGCCTCTCCATCAGCTTTTCCCTGCTCACGACCCGTCCCTTGCTCTCCATCAGGCACAGAAGGATCCTGTATTCGTTCTTGGAGAGCGAAATGCTTTTCCCCTCAAAAACGAGCGTGCCGTCCCCCGTGTTCAAAAACGCTCCCCGATGTTCTAAGATCGGTACGCTCTCCGCAAAATCGTACGTCCTGCGCAGCAGCGCCTGAAGCTTTGCGACCAGCACATTCCCGTCAAAGGGCTTTGCAATAAAATCGTCCGCACCCATGTTCATCGCCATCACGATGTTCATGTTGTCGGATGCGGAGGACAGAAAGACGATCGGCACCCGGGAGAGCCGGCGCAGCTCTCGGCACCAGTGATAGCCGTCAAAAAACGGCAGCCCAATATCCAGCAGCACGATGTGCGGCTGATACGCTGCGAACTCTGTCAGCACATCCCGAAAGTCCTCTATGATACGGGAGTCCATATCCCACAGACCCGCCTGCTCCCGAATCGCCTCCGCAATGCTCCGCTCATCCTCCACGATCAGCAATCGGTACATGTCTTGCTCTCCTCCCGTCAGTTCCATCGGCGCGCAGCCCTATCCGTGAAATCCCTGCTCCGCCCGCCGCAGCACTGAGGCGATCGGCAGGATCAGGCTTCCGCAGAAAAAATTGCTCACCCCGTGAATGCAATCGAACGGGAATCCCGCGACGATCCAAGCGAGCATCCCCTTCAAGTTCAGTCCGAACAGCAGCGCCTGCGCCGGCGCATACAGGATCCCGAACAGAAACCCATGCGCCGCGCACAAAAGCATGTAGACGAAGGGCTGCACCTTCCCCGGCATCCCCTGCGGCAGCAGCATCGTGGCTCCCCAGAGGACCGTCCAGACGTACAGATACGGAACCCACCAGGTCGCAAATCCGCTGAGCGCCCCGTTCAGAAACACATAGATATAAATAGGATATAACGCCTTTTTCCGGTAAACGAGCGTGTAGGCAACGGTAAGCGCCCCCAGCAGATGGATGTTGGGGGCGACCTCCATCAGAAGCTTGGAGACAAACATCACGTCCCCAAGCACGGCAAACACGACCAGCTCCCTTGTCGTCAGCCTCATCCCCGTTCCACACAAAGGGCGTAGCTGCGTCCCTCCTCGATCTCCGTGGCGTCAACGCCGGACGCCGCGTATTCCCCGTCCACATAAAACGCCCAATAGGCTCCGTCCGCATCGTAGTCTGCCGTGATGCCGTTGACCGTCTTGACGTAAAGACCATACTCCCCTTCCTCGCCGTCGATCAGTCCCAGCTCCTGCAGCGCGTCCCCCACGGTCGTCTGGTCGGTATGGATCTCAAACGCCGTCTCGTTCCCCTCGGCGTCGACGACCGTAAAGGAAAAGCTGACCGCTCCCTCTCCCAGCGAGCCTCCCTCCGACAGCGCCGTTCCCTCCGCCGCCGCGCCGTCCTCCGCTCCGCCGCTGCCGTTTCCTCCGCAGCCCGCCGCCGCAAACGTCAACGCCAGCAACAGCACGGCACAGAGCACAAATCCTCTGTATCGTTCATGATATGCATATGTCCCGGAACGCATCACAGTCGTCCTCCTCTTCCGTTTTCCCCATTCTAGCATTTCACACGGCTTTTATCAAATCCTTTCGCTCAATACAGGAACCGCTCCGGCAGCGTCACATGGAAATCCCTTGCCAGATCCCGGAAGTTCTCCGGCGTGATCGTCTGCAGCTTGTCCGGGCGCATCGAGAGCGTCTTCACCAGAATCTCCGCCGACTTTTCCACAGTGTGCATCAGCCCGAAGGTCAGGTCAAAATCCTCGCCCGCGGCGAACATGCCGTGGTGCGCCCAGATCGCGACATCATACTGCCGCATCAGCCTGCTGGTCGCGACCGCGATCTCCCTGCCGCCCGGCACCATCCACGGGACGACGCCGACGCCGTCCGGGAACACGACCGGGCACTCCGTCGCCATCTCCCAGAGCTCCCGCGTGAACACCTCGTCCTTTAAGGGGAGCACAAAGGTGAGGGCGATCACGTTCGTGGTGTGCGCGTGATAGATCACACGGTAGGTCCCGCCCGAGACTTCCTTCTTGACCTCATGGTTCATCAGATGGCTCGGGAGTTCGGAGGTCGGTCTCCCGCCGCTTACCAGTCCCCAGACGATGCGGTAGTTCTCCCCCGCCCCGTCCAGCTCGATCATGCCGAGGGAATCCTCCGGCTTTAGGATGACGTTTCGGAAATACTTTCCGCTTCCCGTCACGAGGAAATACTCGCCCGCAAGCCCCGGGACGGAAATCCCGACCGGCTGCCACTCCCCCGGCGCAAGGCACTCCCTGACCTCCTCGACCTCCTCCGGTCTGACGCGGTAGGAGAGGTTTCCGCCGTTCCGCTCATGCCAGCCCTGCTCCCATCCGTCGTTCGCCATGCGGATGAACCCCTGCACAAATCCTGCATCTAAGAATCCCATAACATCCCTCCTCGTTTTTTCATCCTCCGGCCAATCGGGAAAATCTCCTCCGTTTTTGTGAGGCGCGATCCCCACATCGGTCATTTCCCAGACCTCGCCCTTTGCGCTGCCGCAGACGATCCGCCGGTACTATCTTGTGATGACATCGACCGGCACAGCAAAGATCTTCGCGACCTTTTGGATCGTGTCGATGTGCCTGCCCGCCGCCGCTGCCATATGATGTGTGGGTCCCGCCTCGCTCCAGCGGTTGCAGAACTCCCTCGCCCCGCAGGAAAAGCGCATCCGCATGTTGGTGTCGCCGAAGGTAAAGATCGGACCGTCCTCATTCACGCCCTCCGCAGCTACAAATTTAAAATGACCGTCCCTATCCTGCGTGATGCCCAAAAAGGTGACCGGTCCCGGATGGGGATAGAACTGCGTCAGGTACCCGCCGCCGGTCTTTCCGTGGAACACGGGAACGATCTTCATCGTGGGCTTTTTACAGGAAATATCCGCGTCGCCGGAGCCGCTGTGCCCGATGATGCAGATGTCCTCCTCAAAGTCAATGGAGTACATCTCCGAGAGCTGCCCCGTCCCGGAGATCGTCTTTAAGATGCTCATCGCCATGGCGACCTTGATGTCTCCCTCCACAGCGCACGCGACGCCCTGTTTGATCAGCATGGAAAACGCGGGGATCAGCATGCTGTCTAAAACGCCCGCCTTCCCCTGCGCAAACCCGTCGTAGTGCGAGGCGATGAGGGCGATCCGCTCGTCCTTCACCCACTGCTCAAAGGCGACGACGTATCTTGCCATCTCCCATACCTTTTCCACAGTGCCGCCGCCCTCGATGTCAAAGGTGTCGAGGATCTCCTGCGCCTTTGCACGGATCGCGGCTTCCTCCGTGATATCATCCGCGATCGCCCACATCTTTTCCCAGTCGAACTGCTTCGTATAGAGAAACATCCTGTGGTACAGGTTCGTCTCGTCAATATACAGATCCATCATACCGGGGTACGGGCGTCCGATCTGCGCCAGATTGGTATCGCGAAAACGGCGGCGCACCTGGGCGGCGCGGCACCAGTCCTCGATCTCCGCCTGCACCTGCGGATCCCCGCCCTCCACGACGCCCGTGATAACGGCGTGGCGTTTGCCCGCGCGTTCCAGATCCGCGACCATCTCGCCGACCGCCCCGCATGCGTACAGCTCTCCCAGCCACGTCGCCGTATCCGTGTGCGCGTAATCGGGCGCTTTCTTTTTCTGAACGTTCACCAGCACGACCGGCACGTCCAGATCCCGGACAGCCGGCAGCATGTTGTAGGACGTTGCGTAAGTCAGAAGCTGCAGGATCACCAGGTCGACGTCCGCCGCCCGGAATCTGTCTCCGGCTGCCTGCGCCAGCTCCTTTGTGGTGACAAGACCTCCGTCCACGAGCTCCACGGAGTCCGGCAACGTGCCCCGAAACGCTTCGTACTGCGCGCGAAATTCCGACTCCAGCGACGGGAACTGCGGCAGATACGCGCCCAGGGCAACGGAAAAGACACCGACTCTTGCTCTTGTTTCCACTAACATCATACATCCTCCTTTTCTCTGCGGGGTCTGTATGTTGCGATCTCAAAGGATCGCATCACACAGTTTCTCGCCTCCGCCAGATCACGCAGTTCACAGTGCTTTATCATCTGCGCCAGAAGATTCCCGACAGCCGTCGCCTCTCCCGGACCCGCATACACGGTCTTCCCCGCCGCATCCGCGGTAAGCTGGTTCAAATATGCCGCATGGGAACCGCCGCCGATGATCCGAATGCTGTCGTACACCTTCCCGGTATTCGCCTCGAGCTCCTTTGCAGCCATGCCGTAACATTCCGCGAGACTCCGATAGACGACAGCGGCAGTCTCGCCCACAGTTTCCGGCTGCGGCTGTCCGCTCCGCCGGCAATACGCCCGGATCTCCTCTGTCATGCTCTCCGGCGACAGAAAGCAATCGTCGTTGACGTCCACACGGGACGGAAAGCTCCTGTTTTCCTCCGCCATCTCACACAGCTGTGCAAAAGAATACCGGTCGCCCGTCTCACGGCGCACCGACTGTATCATCCACAGCCCCATGATGTTCTTTAAGTACCGGAACCGATACTCATAACCGCCCTCGCTCGTAAAATTGGCAAGTCTGCTCCTCTCATCGCAGTGTGCCGTCTCTGATTCCACTCCCATCAGCGACCACGTCCCGGAGCTGATATAGAGCGGCGTCCCACCCGCTTCCGGCACAGCCATGACCGCCGACGCCGTATCGTGGCTCGCGCAAAGCGCCACCTCGCAGTCGAAGCCGACCTCCTCCCGTATCTCGGGCTTTAATCTGCCGACCGTCGTCCCCGGCATATGCAGCGGCAAAAACATCTTATCCGGATAGCCTAACCGTGCGATCAGCTCCCTGTCCCACTGTTTTTCCTCCGGGCTTACCAGCTGGGTGGTGGTAGCGTTCGTGTACTCCGAGACCTTGACCCCCGTCAGGAGGAACTGAAAGTAATCCGGCAGCATCAAAAACGTCTCCGCCGCATCCAGAAGCTCCGGCGTCTGCTGTCTGACCGCCATCAGCTGATAGATGGTGTTGAACATCTGTTTCTGGATGCCTGTCCTTGCATAGAGCTCCCTTTCCGGGATAACCTCATAGACCTTTTGATCCATCCCGACCGTCCGGCTGTCCCGATAGCCGTATATGTCCCCCAGCACGTTGTCACTGCCGTCCAGCAGCACATAGTCCACAGCCCAGGTGTCGACCGACATGCTGACGGGGATCTTGCCCTGCTTTGCACACTTTTTCATTCCGTTTTTGATCTCCGCAAACAGATGCTCCGCATCCCAGAGCAGCTTTCCCTCCCGGTTTTTCATTCCGTTCTCAAAACGGTAGACTTCCTCCAGCCGGATCCTCCCGTCCTGCATGCAGCCCAGCATATGGCGCCCGCTCGACGCCCCGATATCCACAGCAAGATAATACTCCCGCATCGCAATCCCCCCCCCTTCCGTTGCCGCTGCTGCGGCTGCTAATCCAGGTGGAACAGCGGTTTCAGGTCGACCGATACCGGACTGTTGTCGGGATTCGTCTCCATGATATCCGCCATGAAATCCCACCACTTACGGTTGACGGCTGTGTCCGCGCCCTTTGCCCAGAGCTCCTCGTCTTCAATCTCGATATATCCGAACAGGGTCAGCGTCTCACGGTCAAGGAAGATCGAATAATTCCTTCCGCCGTGCTCGTGGATCATGTCCTTCATCTCCTGCCAGAGCTCGTTGTGGCGCTTCTCGTACTCCTCCTCCTGCCCCGGGTACAGCTTCATCTTAAATCCTTTGATCATTTTTTGCCCCCTTAATCACCAACAGAATCGATTCACATGCTCCTTCAACCTCTGATACAGTTTTTCACTGATCCGTATCCCGCCTTCCTTCAGCCGTTCAATACACTTTTCCACATCTTCCTTCGTCAGCATCCCCTCATCAAATGCCTGTGTCAGAATTCCAATGGTGCCAGTAATCGTTATTCCCATCTTTTTAGCAGCCTGCCTGCCCTTATGCTCGTCCATCAACAAGACATCTGAATGCTTTTCATCTGCCAAAATAATCGCTTCACTTTCTCCGGCGTCCAATCCGGCAAATTTCCGCAATATGGTAACGGATTTCCCATTTTCCACCTCTTCCACATAAAGAAATTCACACTCTTGTACCATTCTTGCTTCCTCAGAAAATGCTTCATTCTCTGTCAATTCCCGATATACCGCCTTGGGAATATAAACATCACCAAACAATTTCTGCAGCAGCTCCAACTGTCCTGCTTTCATCAGTGAAATAATCGGTGTGGTATCTGCAACAACAATCATACAGTCGCACCTCTTAATTTTTTCAATACTGCCAAATCTTCTTCAAACTCTTCTTCCGTTTCATCAAAGTATGGCAGACCTAATTTGCCATACAATGTAATCAGGTCAATCTTATGAATTCCAAGCATTTCTGCTGCCTTTCCATGAGATATCACACCACTTTTGAT
>CANRBT010000098.1 GCA_947628935.1 uncultured Roseburia sp.
AGGCGGGACACCTCGGCTATATGCCGGAGGGCGTGTTCGTCAACCGCAAGGTCGTGCATATCCGCCCGGATGTGTACCTCGTGATGGATGAGTGCTATACGAACGGCGCGCATGCCTATGAGAGCTATTTCCATTTCAACAGCCGGGGAGAGGTGTCCCTTGCGGATGCCAAAACCGTGCGTTATCAGGGGAAGCTTGCGCAGGCGACGCTCTGCTTCCTCACGGACGGGATCACGCTGGAAAAGAAGGCGACGCATCTGTCGAGGCGCTACAACCACGAGGAGGACAACGAGACTGTGACGGCTTCCTGGAGGGGCGAGGGCTTTACATCCTGTCTGACCGTGATCTTTGCACGCGCCAGGGATGATGTGCGCAGCTTTTCCTGCGAGAAGATCCCGGTCCGGTCGGCGCTCAAGCAGACCGTCTACCCGGACGCGATGGCGGAGGCGGTCAGGCTCGTGCTGGACGGAAGGGAATACGTGGTGACGATCTGCCACCAGGAGGTCAATTCGCCGACCGACCTGGTCGAGGCGGACGGCTGCCTGGGCTTCGGGGCAGTGATCGTCTTTGACAAGGCCGAGGACACAGAGGTCGGGCATGTGCTGCACTGGTAGATCACGATTTGGGGAGGAAAAGAAATGTGGCTGTTGTTTGCGATCCTGTCCGCCGTGTTCGCCGCGCTCACTTCCATTCTGGCAAAGGTGGGCATCGACGGGGTCAATTCCAATCTGGCGACGGCGATCCGTACCGTCGTCGTCCTTTTGATGGCGTGGGGGATGGTGTTTTTGACGCGCGCGGAGGGCGGCATTGCAGAGATCAGTAAAAAGAGCTGGCTGTTCCTGGTGCTCTCGGGGCTTGCGACGGGGGCATCGTGGCTGTGCTATTACCGTGCGCTGCAGATCGGCGAGGTGTCGAAGGTCGTCCCCATTGATAAGCTGAGCGTCGTCATCACGATCGTGCTGGCGTTTCTGTTCCTGCATGAGAGCATGACGGTCAAGTCATTCTGCGGGGCGCTGCTGATCGCGGCAGGAACGCTGTTGATGGCGCTGTAAATACCTGCCGATCCGCTCATTTCTGCATATATTCGGTCGGCGGTACGCCCACGACCTTCTTAAATACCTTGCTGAAATAGAACGCGCTCACAAAGCCCAGCATCTCCGCGACTTCATACACCTTGTAGGAGCCGCTGGAGAGCAGGCGGCGCGCTTCGTCGATCTTGCACTGCGTCACGTAATCATTGTAGCCCACGTCATTGTATTTTTTGAAGAGCTGGCTCAGGTAGTTCGGGCTGATGGCAAAGACAGCCGCCACCTCGTTGAGCGATAAGCGCTCTGTCACATGCTCTCTGATGTAACGTTTTACCTGGGAGACGATCGGCTTGCGGAATTCCTTCTTGTGTTCGGAAAAAGCGGCGCACAGGCTGTCCCGGAAATACGCAAGGTAGTCGATGATCTGCTCCGTCGTGGTCATCTTGTAGAGCGTGCGGTAGTTGTCCGGGTACTCGGAGAAGATGTCCGTGACGAGTTCCTCCCCATTCGGCAGCAGGGAAATGGAGAGATAGAGGATGTTGCTCGCGCAGTCCATCGCCTGCAGGTGATGCCCCGGATGCGCGCGGAACAGATCGATGATCTCCGAGAGCGTGTCGTCGAGCGTGTCCGCATCCATCTCCTCATAGGCGTGTGCGAGGGCATCCTTAAAGATCGCAAAATTGAAGGATTTTTTTGTTTCCTCCCTGGCGGGGCAGTCGTCGAAGAACACTGTGGGGGTTTCGGGCGTCGTGCCGGAAAAGGCGTCGCGTGCGTACTGGTAGGATTCTGTGATGGCGAGCGGGTCGCTGACCCAGGTGCCGACGCCTGTCAGAAGGGAGACGTTAAAATAATTGTGCAGCGAGCTGCCCACATGCGCGATGACCCGGGCGAGATCCTCCCGGAAGGAATCCTGCGCATCCTCGCCAAAGCGGAAGATGAGCGCGAAATGGTGCAGATCGAGCACCATGTCATAGCAGGAACGGTATTTGGAGAACAGCTCCCGGCTCATCTGAAAGGAGGAGTGGAACAGATTCAGCCGCGCTTCGTCCGTCAGGTCTTTGGAGCCGCTGCCGGTGATCTCACAGTAGCAGCACACGTAGCCCCGGTCGGAGAAATCGAGCCGGAGCTCCTGGCACTGCAGCAGGAACTGTTCCCGGTTCTCAAACAGATTGTGCAGCAGACTGATAAAAAATTTGTCGTGATAGGAGTAGAGCGAGAGTCCCTCTCCGCGTCCGGGCGTCTGCATGTTTTCCTTTTCCAGCGTCTGCAGGATTTTTTCCACGGATGCGCGCAACATGTCCGGCGTCAGCTCCAGCTTGACCAGATAGTCCGAGACCCGGCAGGTCAGCGCCTCCCTTGCGAGAGAAAAATCCTCGTAGCTTGTGAGGATGATAAAAGCGGGCTGCCGGTTCTCGTAGCGCTCCAGACAGGTGCGGGCGAGTTCGAGACCGGACATGATCGGCATCTTGATGTCCGTGATCACAATGTCGGGCATATTCTCCTCGATGATCGAGAGGGCTGCCTGACCGTTGGAAGCGATGCCGATGATCTCGATCTGCATTGCCTCCCATGGCAGCATGGATTTGATGCCGACCTGTACCAGCGGCTCGTCGTCTACGATCAACAGTTTGTACATAAGGGTATCTCCTATCTATGAAGGGTCCTGCTCCCGTACGGGTTCCGCCGTCAGCGGGAGCAGGATGGACATGGTCGTGTAATGCCCCGGCTCGCTTTGGATGGAAAGCCCGTAGGAGGGACCGAATTCGTATTGCAGTCGTTTGTGCACGTTGCTGATGCCGATCTCCTTGAAAAAATCGGAGGTGTTGACCGACTCGTCGTGCAGGATCCGGTCGATCATGTCCTGTGACATGCCTATGCCCGTATCCGTGATGTCGATCCGCAGGTCGCCGTCCCCCGCGGCATGGGCGTGTATCGTGACTGTGCCGGAGGTCCCGGTCGGCTCGATGCCGTGGAAGATGGCGTTCTCCACGAGCGGCTGCAGGGTGAATTTGATGATGGGGCAGTCGTAAAAGCTCTCGTCGTCCACCTGCACCTCCAGCTGGATCGTGCCGCCGTAGCGGTACTGCTGGATGGTAAAATAATCCTGCACCAGCGCAAGCTCCTCGCGCAGGGGGATGATCAGCCTGGTCCCCTTTGCGATGCTCTTTAACAGCCGGGAGAGCGCGGTCGTCATCTCCGTGATGCCCGTGGCGCCCTGGATCGAAGCCATCCATTTGATGGAATTGAGCGTATTGTACAGAAAATGCGGGTTGATCTGGCTCTGGAGCATCTTGTATTCCAGATCGCGCTTTTGCTTTTCGTCCGCGAGGCTCGTTTGGATCAGCCGGTCCACGTTTTCGGCGAGATCGTTCACGCCCCTGCCGATGTCGCCCAGCTCATGCGGCCACTCGATCGCGGTATCGCGGGAAAAATCGCCGTCCGCAATGCGGACGAGACGGTCGCGGATCGCCCGGACGGGCAGGTTGATCACGCGGTCGAGCAGGCGGTTCATCACGACGGCGATGAGGAACAGCACGACAAAGACCAGGAACATCAGCACGTAAAATGCCGGCTGCATGGGGTAGAGCTGCCGGGAGGAGAGGAGCTGGCTGACATAGCAGCCGGAGTGCGCTAAAGGCTCCGTCACCAGCGTGTATTCCGCGCCGTCGGAGAGCGTCACGGCGGAGGGCTCCTGCGGGGAGAGCGCGTCGAGGAGCCGTGCCGCGTCCTCTTCGGACTCCTCCGTGAAGGCGCTGCCCGTGCAGCGGTAGACGTGCTCCCCGAGCGTCAGAAAGAGCGCGCCGCCGTCTGCCTGATAGCTGTTGGCAAAGGAATCCGAAAAGAGCGTGTCGTCTACCTCAAGGAAGAGATAGCCGCCGAGATCGTCGTTGTATTTGCATGTGATCGGCTTCAGCAGGGGGACCATCGTGATGGGGCGCCCGCGATAGAACGGATCGGGCAGAAAGCCGACGGTGTAATCCCGGTAGCCGGGGGAGAGCAGCACCTCGTAAAAGGGCTGCTCCGGAAGCTCGGCGGGGATGCGCGCCGTGCTCGAAAAATTTGCGGCGACGACCTGCATGTACTGCCCGGTCAGATTCATCACAACGACGCGGTGCAGGTAGGAGGAGGCGTTGTTCTGGCAGTACTCCGAAAGCTGCTCGTAGGCGTCGATGCGCTTCTGGACCGAGGCGGACTGCGATTCGACAAAGGTGACGATGGAGGAGTTGGTCTGGCAGTAATGGACGAGTTCGTCGATGCCGTTCAGCTCATTGTCGAGATAATCGGCAAGAAACCGCAGATTGGTGTCCGTCGTCGCGAGCAGGCTGCGCTCCAGTGTACGACGATACATGTAGTAGCTGCTCACAGAAATGCCAAGCCCGATCAGAAGCGAAAACGCGAAGGTGAGGAGCATGATCCGTTGTTTGATGGTGTGGTGCGGGTTGGGCTGCGTGCGTGCCACCGTCCTTTCCGAAGGTTCCCGGATGCCGGTCCCATTTTTACCTGAATAAAGTGTACTTTTAGTATATCAGAAAAACGAGACAGAGTAAATCATGTAATATTTGCAGTTCTTTATGCCATATTTTAAGATTTTACCGGCAAAACGACACAAAATAAGTCAAGAAAAGGCATAAAGAGCATGAAATATGCCATTCCGGATGGCATAAAATCTTTATAAAATAGTAACATCAGAAAAATGAATACGAGGAGGATTCAAAATGAAAAAGAAAATGGTAAGCATGTTGCTGGTCGCTGCGATGACCGCTACCATGGTAGCAGGCTGCGGCAGCGGCTCCGGTGATGCAGGTACGACCGATGCGGGTACGAGCGACGCAGGTACGACGGACGCGGGCACGAGCGACGCAGGTACGGCGGATGCGGGTACGACCGACGAGGCAGGGGGAGATGCCGTGACGCTGACCTGGGCTGTCTGGGACGAGGCGACGACCCCGTACTGGAGCGCAATGGCGGACGCATACATGGCAGCGAACCCGAACGTCACGATCGAGATGGTGGACCTGGGCTCCGCGGATTACATGACCGTCCTTGCGACCGAGCTTTCCGGCGAGGGCTCCGACTTCGACGTTGTCTCCATCAAGGATGTGCCGGGCTATGCGACGCTGGTGCAGAAGAACGCGATCATCGCGCTGGATGACTACATTTCGGCGGACGGCGTGGATCTGGCACAGTTCGCAGGCGTGACCGACCAGGTGACTGTGGACGGCAAGCTCTATGAGCTCCCGTTCCGCAACGATTTCTGGGTGTTGTTCTACAACAAGGACATTTTTGACAATGCGGGCGTCGATTATCCGACGAACGACATGACCTGGGATGAGTACGACGAGCTGGCGAGAAAGGTCACGGACACGACCTTCGGCTCCCAGGTATACGGCGCACACTACCACACCTGGAGATCCACGATCGGTCTGATGGGCGTTCTGGACGGACAGCACAGCATCCTGGACGGCGAGTATTCCTTCATGAAGCCGTACTACGAGATGGTGCTGGCAGAGGAGGCTGACGGCGTATGCCGCACCTACTCCGACCTGACGACAGAGGGTCTGCACTACTCCGCGGCGTTCTCCAACGGCGACACGGCTATGATGAACATGGGCTCCTGGTACATCGCGACGATGATCGCCAGCCTTGCAAGCGGCGAGTATGACAGCAGCGTCTGCGGCAACTGGGGCATTGTGAAATATCCGCACGCAGAGGGTGTGGAGCCGGGATCTACGCTTGGTACGATCACAGGACTTGCAGTGACCTCCGCAACGGATGTGCCGGATGAGGCGTGGAAGTTCGTGAACTGGGCAAGCGGCAGCGAGGGCGCAAAGGTGATGGCAAACACAGGCAACTTCCCGGCGATCATGACCGACGAGGTCATCGACACGATCACGGGTCTGGACGGCTTCCCGACCGACGATGCTTCCAAGGAGGCTCTTGAGGTTTCCAACCTGTACCTGGAGGTACCGTATGCAGACAACGTATCGGAGATCAACTCGATCCTTGATACCTACCATGCAATGATCATGAACGGCGAGACGAGCGTGGACGACGGCATTGCAAGCATGAACGAAGAGGTCAGCGCGATCTTGAATCAGTAAACGGATTCCGTGATGGAAGGATCGGGAACCAGAGCATCTGGTTCCCGATTTTTAACAAAAAAGAAGGAAGGAGAGAAGCCGTAGGCTTTTTCGTGAAAAGATATGGAAAAAATAACCGCAGCAAATGTCAATACCTATCAGAACGAGCTGGACGGGCTGATTGCAAAGATACGGACTGAGGCGGACGGAAAGCAGAAAAAGAAGGATCTGGCGCGCATCAATATGCTTCAGAGAAAGATCAGCGCCTTCCGCACAGGCAGCAAGGTGAGCCGGGAGACCAAGCGGGATCTTGTCGCGTACTCCTTCATCGCGCCGAACTTTATCGGCTTTGCGATCTTTACCCTGATACCGATCGTCTTTGCATTCCTGCTCGCATTCATGGAATGGGACGGATCAAACCCCATCCGGTGGGCGGGAATCAGCAATTTTGCCAAGCTCTCGTCGGATAAGCATTTTATCGCGGCGCTGAAAAATACGATCATCTACTGCGTCGGTACGGTTCCGCTGACGATGATCATGTCTCTGGCGCTGGCGATCGTGCTGAATCAGAAGGTCGTCGGACGCGGCGTGTTCCGTACCCTGTCCTTCTTCCCGTATGTCGCGTCCCTGGTCGCGATCACCTCTGTGTGGAAGATGCTGTTCCACCCGTCCAAGGGACCGATCAACAACCTGCTGTTAAACGTGTTCGGCGTGGCGCAGGAGAACCTGCCGCAGTGGTTTTCAGGCGGACTGGTGCTGTTTTCCATGATCCTCTTTAGCGTGTGGAAATACATGGGATATTACATGGTGATCTATCTTGCAGGACTGCAGGGCATCTCGGGCGAGCTCTATGAGGCGGCGAGCCTCGACGGTGCAAACACCTGGCAGAAATTCCTCTATGTGACATGGCCGCAGCTGAGCTCCACGACCTTCTTCGTGGTCGTCATGCTCACGATCAACTGCTTTAAGGTCTATGATGTGGCGATCATGCTCGCGGGCGGAGGAAGCAATGAACTGACTCTGAATTCTACCGTTCTTGTTTACTACATCTATGAAAAGGCGTTCGTGGAGTGGAAGCTCGGCTATTCCAGCGCGATCGCGATGGTACTGTTCGTCCTGGTCCTGGTCGTGACGATCATCCAGTTCCGCGGGCAGAAAAAGTATGCGTCGTCATAGGCGTGTAGTCGGACAGGAAGGAGGAAATATATGAAATCGGCACATAAAAAAGCGGTTTTTTCAAAAATCATCATCTATGTGATCTTAATTATCATTGCGCTCCTGATGCTGGTCCCGTTCCTGTGGATGCTCTCCGCGTCCATCAAGAGCGACCGCGAGGTGTTCCAGATGAATCCGTTCGTGTGGATCCCGGAGACGCCCAAGTGGAGCAATTACACAGAGATCTGGACGAAGATCCCGTTTGGCAAGTTTATCCAGAACACTGTGTTCCTGACGATCGTTGTGACCTGCCTGCAGCTTCTGACGAGCTCCTTTGCGGCATATGCATTTGGAAAGCTGCATTTCAAGTACAAGAATGCACTGTTTATGGCGTACCTTTCCACGATCGCCATGCCGTGGCAGGTGTACATGGTTCCGCAGTTCATCATGATGCGGAAGATGGGACTCAATGACAAGCTGCTCGCGATCATCTGCCTGCAGGCGTTCTCCGCCTTCGGCGTATTCATGATGAAGCAGTTCTACGAGGGCATTCCGGATGAGCTGTGTGAGGCGGCGCGCATCGACGGTATGAGCGAGTACAAGATCTACTCTCACATCATGCTGCCGCTCTCGAAGCCCGCGCTGTCCACGCTGACGATCTTCACCTTCGTGGCGACGTGGAACGATTACCTGGGACCGTTGATCTACTTAAAGTCCGAGGAGAAAAAGACGATCCAGCTCGGACTGAAAATGTTCATCGGACAGTATTCGTCGGACTACGGTCTGATCATGTCGGGCTCCGTGATCTCCCTGATCCCGGTCCTGATCGTGTTCCTGCTCCTGCAGAGATATTTTGTGGAGGGGGTAGCGTCCACAGGTCTGAAGGGCTGACGGACAGAGAATCAAAAAAA